>DAINBQ010000168.1:0-7060 GCA_036732825.1 Burkholderiaceae bacterium
CGCTCGCGCAGGCGCTGTCCTTCATGCGCGAGCGGCATCTGCCCGCGCTGATCGAACTCAAGATGGACCCGGAAATCATCACGCCGAACGCGACCCTGTCGGCGATCCGCGCCACCGCGCGCTTGAGCAGCGCCTGACGCTCGTTGTCTGCCGCGGCTTCGTTCGCACGCCGCTGGTGGACAGACGAATTCCGGAACAGGCGAAGACACTTGGAATTTCTGAAGAAGATGTCATCAAGAACATGATGCTTAAGGAAACCGTCGACGGCGAGTTCACCACCGTGGCCGACGTCGCAGCGGCGACAGTCTTCTTCGCTGCATTCCACCAACGCGCTGACAGGTCAATCGCTGATCGTCAGCCACGGCTGGTTCATGGAGTGATACTTTGACGGGGCCAGCGCCTAGCAACCTTACAGGAGAGCAAAACCATGAGTGAATCGACAACGGCTAGCGCCTCGCTGTGGGACACCTTTGAACACACGCCCTCGTTGAGGCAAAGGGTGTTCATGCGCTACTTGAGCGCAACCCTGGTGGATCTCGTGGTGCTGGGCCTGTTCGCCGAATACTGGGAACACGTCACCGCTGACTCGTTCACGATCCTCCTGCTCGCCGCCGTGGTCTTGCAGATCCTCCTGAAGCTCACGATCGTCTTGGAGCATCGGGTCGCCGCCTTCTTCAACGCGAGGCCAGGAGGTTTCAATAAATTCATGCGCTTCTTCATGGCTTGGGTGGTGCTGTTCGGGTCCAAGTTCGTCATTCTCGAAGCGCTCGTCTTCGCATTCGGCGACCGCTTGCGTTTCGGCGGACCCTTCCATGGGGTCGTGGCCCTGATCGTGGTGGTGGTGGCGATGCTCGTGGCGGAAGCGGTTCTCGTGAAGCTCTACCGCCGCCTGGATTGAGGATGCCTAGCTAAGCTATCCGAGAACGGTAGACTGTATTCGAGCGCGGGCGACCTGATGCTGACCGCGAGCATCTTCGTCCTCGCGGCGACTTCTGGGACAAGGTTCGCGCATTGTTTGAGCATCGCGCTAAGGTCGAGATTGTCGCCGAAACGTAAGCGGCCTGAGATCACTGTAGCGGCAGCTGCAGCCATCCTCATCCTGTCTGTCGCGTCCGTGCACTCACTCAATCGTTCGGTAATTCGCCAGCGCGCGTTGTTTCGAAACCTACGCAGAAGAAGGATGCCGATCCATGGATGCGTCGTACACACCTGATCTCGAACTCGAAAAGCGCTTATCGGGAAGATTGCTCGATGTCCTCATCCGGGCCGGGTTGGTCTTCGCGATGGCGGTGCTGTGCTACCAGATTTTTTCGCCCTTCCTCGCGCTGATGGTGTGGGCGTTGATTCTGACAGTGACATTTTATCCGGCGCATCAGAAGCTGGCACGCAAGATGGGAGAGAAACAGGGGCTTGCGGCAACAGTGTTCGTCCTGACCGGCATCGTGCTGATTGGAGTTCCTACTGCCGTGCTGATGTTCGAGCTCGGCGATTCAGTTCATCACTTCATCGGTAGCGTGCGCGACAACACGCTGCAGATTCCCGCGCCCTCGCCGAACGTCGCCGACTGGCCGATCGTAGGCAAAAAGGTTCATGGCCTTTGGTCCCAGGCGCATACGGATCTGCCGGCAGTGCTTCAGGGCTTGCAGCCGAAGCTCGGCGACTTCACCAAAAGCGCATTGGCGTTTGTTGCCAGCACTGGCGTGGCGACGCTGCTGTTTCTGGCGTCCTTCATCATTGCCGGAATCATCATGGCTTTCGGCGAGTCGGGCGCCAGGAGTACGAGGGCGATTTTCGATCGCATCGTCGGAACCGGACACGGGGAAGAATTTGCCAAGCTGTCCACCGCGACGATACGTGCGGTGGCATTAGGTGTCCTCGGGGTGGCCTTCATTCAGGCTCTCGTCGTCGGCTTGTTCTTGATGATCGCCGGCGTTCCGTTTGCGGGAGTGCTCGCGTTGATCGTGCTGGTGCTCGGGATCGCGCAGGTTCCAGCGCTGCTGGTCACATTGCCGGTCATCGCCTACATCTGGTTGAGCGGTGAGTACGGCACCGGGGCGGCCGTGACTCACACCGTGCTGTTGTTCGTAGCCGGCATGCTCGACAACGTACTGAAACCGCTGCTGCTCGGTCGAGGTGTCGATGCGCCGATGGTCGTCATTCTGTTGGGCGCGTTGGGCGGACTGGCAACTCACGGTCTGCTGGGAATGTTTGTTGGCGCGACTTTGCTCGCCTTGGGCTATCAGATCTTCATGTGGTGGGTCGCTACCAACCCTGACAAGGCACCGGCAGCGCGCAAAACACTGGCTGCGAGCTGAGTCAGTGTGCGGGGCATGCCTGTAAGCAGGTTGCGAATGCGGGCGGTCGTGCTTGCAGGCACGGCGCTGCTTAGCGCCTGCACCACGGTCGGACCTGACTTCACGCGACCTCAGGTGCCCGCCTGGCTGGCTGATTGGACAGGTGGCTCTCTCGAGTCGCTCAATGCTGACCGACGAGGCCCAGGCAACGCGCAGTTGCAGGACTGGTGGCGCACGTTCAATGATCCGGTGTTGGAGCGCCTGGTTGCCGAAGCGCAGCGTGTGAATCCGAATGTGCGGACCGCCGGCCTGCGCATCATGGAAGCGCGCGCCCAACTTGGGATTGCCGGCAGCACGCTCTACCCACAAGTTCAGCAGGCTACCGGCGATCTGCTGTGGGTGGGAGAACAAAGAACAGGCGCACGCGACACCAGCGCGCTGACTTTCAGCGCCGGATTTCAAATCGGCTGGGAGCTCGATTTCTGGGGCAAGTTCAGGCGTGGAATCGAGGCCGCAGATGCCGGCTATTTCGCGAGCATCGCTCAGTACGATGACTTGCAAGTGTTGATGGCCGCGCAAGTGGCGGCCTTTTACTGTTCGATTCGCACGTTCGAGGCGCGGCTGGTCATCGCTCGCGACAATGCAGCGCTACAACGGCGCAGCCTGGAGATTGCCGAGCGGCTGTTCAAGGGCGGCAGTGACTCCGAATTGGATGTGCAGCAGGCGAAGGCCCAATATCTTGGTACGTTGGCCACCATTCCTCAACTGGAGAGCGGACTGCGCCAAACACAGAATGCGCTGAGCACACTGCTGGCAAGAGCCCCGGGTCCATTGCCCGAAATGACTGCAGGCAAAGATGTGATTCCGCAAGCGGAACTCGCGGTGATCGTCGACATGCCAGCTGAGTTGCTGCGTCGTCGCCCCGACGTCAGGGCTGCTGAGCTGCAATTGTCCGCTCAGTCTGCTTTGATCGGCGTGAGCGTGGCAGATCTGTATCCGTCGATATCGCTGTTGGGATCGATTGGCTTGTCGGCTACGTCGTCGGGCAGCTCGTCGCGGGCATTAAGTTGGGCTCTCGGGCCGAGCCTCGTTTGGAATGTGTTCGACTATGGCCGGCTGACGAACACGGTGCTGGTCCAGGATGCGCGATTCCAGCAACTCTATGAGCAGTATCAGGACGCCGTGCTACGTGCGGCGCGCGAGGTCGACGACGCAGCAGTGAGCTTCGCAAAGACCGGTGAGCAGATCGTGTTCCTTGCAGACGCCGTAGTGGCGGCGCAGCGCTCGCTGGACATTGCCAATATTCAGTATCGAGAAGGACTCACCGACTTTCAGCGCGTGCTCGACTCGCAGCGAGTGTTTTTCAGCCAGCAGGAGCTTTTAGTCACCAGCCGTGGCAACCTGACGCAAAGCCTGATTGCTCTGTACAAAGCGATGGGTGGCGGCTGGGAACAGGGGCGAAGCCGGCCCGTGCTGGATGACGTGACGCGCGAAACTATGGGCGAGCGCAGTGATTGGAAAGACGTGCTGTCGGCCCCATTGCCGGCGCCTGGCGCTGATGCTCAACCAGACTCTTCCGGAATGGCAAGACCATGAGTGAGGAATCCACAAAATCGGTAAAGGCCTCGGCGCCAGTTAGCGAGAAGTCGCCGCCGCCGAAGTCAGACAAGGTTGCGGCTCCGATTGTCGAGAAATCGCCATCACCTCCGCCCACGACCAAGCCGGGTAAGGGAAGCCGGGTCGGCGCGATCATAGTGTTGATTCTGATCGTCGCAAGCCTCGCCTGGTATTTCATTTCGGATCGCCTGACTCCGTACACCTCTCAAGCGAGAGTGCAGGCTTTCGTCGTGCCGGTACCGGCCGAGGTATCGGGCACGGTGTTGAAGGTGCACGTAAAGAACAACGATGAAGTGCAGCGCGGGCAACCACTGTTCGATATCGATCCCACGCAGTACAAGATCGCGCTGCAACGCAGTCGCTCAGACTATGAGGCGGTGCGTCTTTCGGTCAATGCGTCGACAGCGTCGGTTGAGGCGGCCAAAGCGGCACTGCAGGCCGCCGTTGCAAATAGTGTTTACGCGCACCAGGATGCGACGCGACTCGAACAGATCTATAAGGAAGATCCCGGCGCGCTCTCTGTCCGCCGCGTCGAAAGTGCGCAGGCCAACCGGATCAAGGCCCGCAGTCAGGTGGAAGCTGCGAAGGCGGATCTAGTTCGTGCACAGGAGACAGCGGGCGAACGCGGTGAAAACAACGCGCAACTGCTCAGCGCCCGCGCGGCAATCGAAAAGGCCGAGCTTGATCTGAAGCGCACCGCTGTAGTCGCTCCTGCGCGCGGTTCGGTCACCGACCTGCGTACCGATATCGGGCAATTTGCACAGGCCGGCGCACCTGCGATGACGCTGATCGCCGTCCACGATCTTTGGATCAGCGCCGATATGACCGAGAACAACCTCGGCAACGTCAATCCTGGCGACGAGGCGGCGATCGTGCTCGATGTAATGCCAGGCAAGGTTTTGAAGGGGCGCGTACGCAGTGTCGGCACCGGCGTCGGTTCCGGCCAGCAGGCGCAGCCCGGTAGCCTGCCTGCGATCGAGAACAGCCGGGACTGGCTGCGGCAGGCACAGCGTTTCCCGGTAGCGGTCGAGTTTGACCCGTCCGAGCGAGATCGGCTGCGTGGAGTGCGCATCGGCGGCCAGGCCGACGTACTGATCTACACCGGAGATCACCCCGTGATGAACTGGCTGGCGGGGGTCTTCATCTGCTTGATGAGTTACCTCTCGTATTTGTATTGATCAGTTCGATGGACCGCGCGGACAAGGCGGTACTACGACTCGCAATTGGCGTCGGCCTGGCCGTGCTGATTGCGTATGGGCTGGCGCTGCCGCTGCCGTTCGTGCCCTGCGTGCTGGCTGTTCTGTTACTGAGCAAGCCAGGGCCGCCGATCCCGTTTGTAAAGGGTGCAGTCTTGGCCCTAGTCATCGCAGCCTTGTTGGTAGCGGGTGTGCTGATGGTTCCGATCCTTGAGAACTATGCGGTGACCGGCGTGGTGCTGACGGGCGCATTGCTCTACGCGGTGTTCTTCGCTGGCGCACGCAGCGCGAATCCGCTGACGATCATTCTGGTGATCGCCATCACGGTCATTCCTGTCGCCGGTGTTGCCGATCAGGCCCTGGCTACCGTGCTCAGCGTGGCCTTTGGGGTGGGCCTCGGTACCGGCGTTCTGGTCAGTGGAATCTCACACGCTTTCTTTCCGGATGCTCCTGCGCCTGCCGACGTCGCACCCGCGCGCGCGACCGTCAGTCAGGAAGCGGCAAGCTGGGCCGCGCTGCAGGCCACGTTGGTCGTGATACCCGTATTCGTCGTGGCGCTCACCAACCCGGCCCTTTATCTGGCGGCCATCATCAAGACAGTGACGCTCGGCCAGCAGGCCAGTGCCACGAACGCCCGTTCAGCTGGACGTGAGTTGGTTGGATCCACGCTGATGGGAGCATGGATGGCAGCGCTGGTCTGGGCTGGCCTGTCGCTGCGACCGAACCTGTGGATGTTGATGCTGTGGATGGTGGCTGCAGCGCTGTGGACGGGCGCAAACCTATTTGGAGTCAGGCGCACGTCGTTTCCGCCATCGTTCTGGAGCAACGCGCTGGTGACGATGCTGATCCTTCTTGGACCCGCCATCGAAGACGCTGCCGTCGGCAAGGATGTGTACACCGCTTCTGCCACGCGCGTCTCGCTGTTTGTCGCGGTGGCGCTCTACGCGTGGGCAACGGTGTGGGTTCTTGAGCGCTGGCGCGCCTCGAGATCAAGGGCGCCGGTCTTCAAGCGCGCCTAAACAAAGGGAATCGCACATGCTGAGGAACCTGGTGATCGGACTGCCGATCATGCTGCTATGTCTGGCGCTGCAGGCGGCGGTCACTTTCTGGAGCGTCCGGTTCTACATGCGGCAGTCCGACCGGATGCCGCACGGTCATGGATTTTTCGCGCACGTCCGCCCGCTACTGATCGTGATGATCACGATGATGTTGGGCAACTTTGTGCAGATCGTGATCTGGGCGACTCTCTTCATCTTCCTGGGAGAGTTCAGCGAGCTGTATGAGGCCGTTTACCACTCAGCGGTGAACTTCACTTCGCTGGGTTACGGTGATGTGGTGATGAGCACTCGGTGGAAACTGATGGGTCCGCTCGAGGCCGCCAATGGGGTACTGATGTTCGGCATGACGAGTGCGGCCCTGATGGCCATCCTGCAACAGTTGATCAAGGTGCAACTTAAAGTGGGGCGGCAGCAATAGTCATGCGGCCTTCGCTTTCAGATCAGTCAATCAGACCAGAGCATCGCTAAGGAAATCATGACGACGCCAGATTTCAGATTCTTCGCGCGCGCTTACAGTAAGTGTTCCAGTCCACTCTAGGGCCTCAGCCGGCGCGGCCCTTGCGAAGCAACTCTGCAGTCAACTCGATGAGGCCCACGCCGCCGGCCTGCGCCTGCTGCAGGCGCCGCACGAGCTCCTGCGGCAGCATGACCGCGAACGGCACCAGGCCGAGCGCGCGGTCGCGGGCCCGCCGCTCGCGCCGGTCCGGTTCTGGCGCGACCGCACGCTCATAGCGGTTGCCCACCTGTCGCAACTCGCTGGTGATCCTGCCCGCGCTGATCACCTCCGGATGGACCCCGAGGTCATCACGCCGAACGCGACGCTCTCCGCGATCCGCGCGGCTGCGCGCCTGAGCAGCATCTGACACCACGCTCGCGTCAGTAGAGGTATGCGGCA
>DAINBQ010000169.1:0-7010 GCA_036732825.1 Burkholderiaceae bacterium
AACCTGACGGTCGGCGCGGCGTACTGGACGCGGCTGGTCGAGCGCTTTCTCGGGCAGTAGCCGGGCGGAGCGCAGGACATTGCGCCTCTCTGATCTGGTCGAAACCTCGCGCCAGGTGGGCGCCACGCGCTCGCGCGGCGAGAAGGTGGCGCACCTTGCGGACTGCGTCCAGCGTCTCGCGGGGTCGCCTGCGCTCGTGGCCGTCGGCGTTCCTTACCTTGCCGGCGAGTTGCCGCAGGGCCGGATCGGCGTGGGCTATGCGCTGCTGTCGGAACTGCGAGCAGGCACCGCAGCCGCCGAACCGACATTGGTCCTCGAAGACGTCGACCGCGTCTTCACGGCAATCAAGACGGAGGCAGGCGCAGGCTCAGCCAAGCGGCGCAACGCGCTGATGGCTGCGCTCCTCAGCCGCGCGACCGCAGCCGAGCAGGAATTCCTGGTGCGCCTTGTGATCGGCGAACTGCGACAGGGCGCGCTGGAAGCTGTGATGATCGATGCGGTGGCGCGCGCATTCGACGTGGACGCCGCGGCCGTGCGCAAGGCTGTAATGCTCGCCGGCGGCCTGCCTCCGGTCGCAGCGGCGCTCGCGGAAGCCGGGCGCGCCGGTCTCGACCGCTTTCAACTCAGTCTGTTCCGGCCGCTGCAGCCGATGCTTGCCGACACCGCAGCCGACGTCGATGCCGCACTCGAGCGGCTGGGCGAGGCGGCGCTCGAGTACAAGATCGACGGCGCGCGCGTGCAGGTCCACAAGGACGGCGAGCGCATCGAGGTCTACACACGCAGCCTCAATTGCGTCACGCAGTCAGTTCCGGAGATTGTCGAGCGCGTGGCGTCTCTGCCGGCGCAGCGCCTGGTCTTCGACGGTGAGGTCATCGCGTTCGCGCCGGATCAACGGCCGCTCCCGTTCCAGGAGACGATGCGTCGCTTCGGCCGCAAGCTCGACGTTGCACACCTGCGGCAAAAGCTGCCGCTGCGCGTGGTCTTCTTTGACGCACTGCGCGTTGACGACGACACGCTGATCGATCGCCCGCTCGTCGAGCGCTGGCAGGCACTCACCGATGCGACCGCGGAGCACGACCGCGTGCCACGCATCGTGACCGCGCGGCCGGAAGACGGCGACGCGTTCGCCAACCGCGCCCTGGTCGACGGTTACGAAGGCGTGATGGCCAAGGCGCTCGCGTCCGCATACAACGCGGGCCGGCGCGGCGCAGAGTGGCTGAAGATCAAGCCGGCGCACACGCTCGATCTCGTCGTTCTGGCGGCAGAGTGGGGCAGCGGGCGGCGCCAGGGCTGGCTCAGCAACCTTCACCTCGGCGCGCGCAATCCCGAACGTGGCGGCTTCGTGATGCTGGGCAAGACTTTCAAGGGCATGACCGACGAGAGCCTGCGCTGGCAGACCGAAGCACTGCTCGCGCGCGAGCTGGGCCGCGAGGGCCACATCGTGCACGTGCGGCCCGAACTGGTGGCCGAGATTGCCTTCAACGACGTGCAGGTGAGCCCGCAATACCCAGGCGGAGTCGCACTGCGTTTCGCGCGCCTCAAGCGCTACCGGCCGGACAAGCGCGCAGAGGAGGCTGACACGATCCACCAGGTTCGTGCACTGCTGCCGCGGCACTAGGTAGCGGAATCGAAAGTCGCATCCCGGCGGTGCGCGGCACTTTTCTGGTTTACGGCGGCAGCGTCGAGATCGAGTACCAGCGCGGCTATCCGGTGCTCGTCGAACCGGGCGGCACGCTCAGCGGTCTACCGGTTGCATACTCGGGCCATGCCTGTCGCCGTCACTCCGCTCGACCGCTTTCTTCCGCGACCCGACGTACGCGAGCGGTTCGGGACGTCGATCCGGGCGCCGGCGCCCTTGGTGATGGAAGTGGCCGGCAGTTTCGACATGCAGTCGCTGCCTCTCGTGCGCGCGATCTTCCGGCTGCGCGAGACGCTGACCCGCGCGGCGCCATCCGGGCCGCGCACGCCGCAGGGCATCCTCGACGAGACGCGCGCGCTGGGCTGGGGCGTGCTCGACGAGCAGGCGGGGCGGTACGTCGTGTGCGGCGCGGCGTGCCAGCCTTGGCTCGCCGACGTGCGATTCACACAGATTCCGCCCGCCGCGTTCGCCGCGTATGCGGTGCCGGACCAGGTGAAGATCGCCTGGACGCTCGAAGCGGAGCCGCTCGGCCCCGCAACGACGCGCTTCGCGCAGGAGACCCGCGTGGTGGCGACCGACGCGCAGGCGCGCGCGAAATTCCTGCGGTACTGGCGCTGGGCGCGGTTCGGGATCGTCGCGATCCGCCTGCTGATGTTGCCGGCGGTCCGACGCGCCGCCGAGCGCCGCTGGGCCGAAACGCAGGGCCGTGTGCGAGGCGACGCGTGAGCACCACTTCGGAAGGGAGTCCATGAAAGTGATCGGCCTCATCGGCGGCATGAGCTGGGAGTCCACGGTGCCGTACTACCGGATCGTCAACGAGACGATCAAGGAACGGCTCGGCGGACTGCACTCCGCAAAAGTCGTGCTCTACAGCGTCAACTTCCACGACATTGAACGGATGCAGCACGCGGGCGACTGGGCCGCGGCCGCCGCGCAGCTGGCCGAGGTCGCCCGCGCGGTCGAGCGCGCCGGGGCGGATTTCATCGTCCTGTGCACGAACACGATGCACAAGGTCGCCGGGCAGATCGAGCAGGCGGTCCGCATCCCGCTGCTTCACATCGCCGATGCAACCGCTGAAGAGATCACGAACGCAGGCCTGTCGACGATCGGGCTGCTCGGCACGCGCTTCACGATGGAGCAGCCGTTCTACAAGGAACGGCTCGAGCAACGCCACGGGCTGCGGGTGCTGGTTCCGCCGGCGCGCGACCGCGAGCTGGTCCATCGGGTGATCTACGAGGAGCTCTGCCTCGGGAGCATCGTCGAGGCGTCGCGCACGGAGTACCGACGGATCATGGCGGATCTGGTGGACCAGGGCGCCGAAGCCATCGTGCTCGGATGCACGGAGATCACACTGCTGGTCGGAGCGGCGGACGCGACGGTGCCAATGTTCGACACCACCGCAATCCACGCGCGTAAGGCGGCCGAACGGGCGCTCGCCGAGTGAAGCAGGCGCAACGCCAGCGCACGCCGAACACAATCAGTTCACGCTGCCGCCGACGATCGGCGCCAGGGCCGCTTCGATGTGCACCCCCTGGGCGGCATTGATCATCGGCCCGAGGATGCCGATGAAGCGCGGATCCTGCACGCCGCTCGCGATGTACTGCCATCTGTACGCCGCTCGCTCGACAGGCCGGTTGCCGCTAGATCAGGTCCTTCACGTCCAGTCCGAAGGCGAAGCCGTTGCCCTCATGCGCAAGGACGGCCGAGATCTCGGCGCCGCTGCCGGTCGGCTGCACCTGGATGACGCCGAAGTTGAATCGATTGACCACGTCGCGCAAGGTCGAGCGGATACCGAACGCGAGCGAGAACTCCTCGTCGACGAAGGTGCCGACCAGGGGCTGCGTGTCGTCGATCTGGCTGATGCCCGAGGATGTGAGCGATACGGCCTTGGTGGGCGGCAGCATCGCACTGATGTCGAAGATGCAACCGATGTGGATGTCGCCGGACAGGAATACCACCCCGCGTCCGGAGGCGGCATTGCGGTTCGTGAAGCGCGCCTTGAAGGTTTTCGTCAGCAGGTCTTTCTGCTCACGGCGCGCGAAGCGGTGCGACCACTGGTCGCGCGCCTCGTCCAGGTTCGAGATCTGGAAGTCGCCGAGATTGGGCTGCAATCCGGTGCGGTTGACGATCTTCGCGCTGATGATCGACTTGACGAGTTCGACCTTGCTGTCGCTGGACTTGGGGCTGAAGATCTCCTTCTCGTCGCCGCGCTTGAACGCCTCGACATCGTCGGTGCGCTTGCCCATCAGCCGTTGCGTCTGGCCGTCCGGGTCTTGCGAGGCGATCGGCGTCGCGGTGACGACCGCGAGCGCATCGACATCGGCCGGCAGGCGGGCAAACACGTCCTCGATGAACACCCATTGGCGCTGGCCGAGGATCGGATAGTCCTTGCGGAAGACGTCGCGTTCACCGCGGCTGTCGAGCACGAGCACCATCAGGCGGCCGCAGCGGAACACGAACGGCATGCCCAGCCGCAGGCCATGCGGCAGCGGACCGCCGATGTAATTTGGAAACGCCGGATCGGCCAACGCGGGAACTGCTGGGTCGCGGTAATCGCCCGGCAGCGGATTGCGACAGCCCTGGAAATGCCAGTAGACGTCGCGCGCGTCCTCGAAAAACGCCGTCGAGTCGCGGAAGATCTGTGCGCCGCGCGAATGCGTCGCCGCCATCGTGGGGCTGTCGGACGCCAGCGAGCCCCAGCCGTCGCGGATGTCGTGGTCGTCCCACACCATGTAGGTCGGCGTATTGGCGAGGATTTTTCGCACGACATCGCGCGACCAGTTCAGCCGGTATTTCTCGGCCATCGCGCGGCGGCGAGTCACGCTGTCTGAGTGAAAGTGGTCCTCGAAGATGTCAGGCTTGTCCTCGTCCATGTAGATCTGGTCGCCCATCATCACGATGAACGACGGCTGCGATCGCTCGACGAATTCGCTGAACTGCCGCCACGCGCCGTCCCGCTCGCCACCGTTGCACGAGATTGCGCAGAACAGCAGGTTGGTCATCGACGACGGCGGTGGCAAGGTTCGGAACGTTCCGTTCGCGCCCTGCACGAAGCGGCCCGCGCGCACTACCCGGTAGCGGTAGCGAAGGTCAGGCTGCAGCCCCGTGACCTTCGCGATCGCGGTGCCGAACTCGACGGCGTTGAACTCCGTGCTCTCGAAAGGGAACAGGCCCACGCCTTCGACGCGCAGGCCGTAGCGCTTCGGATCGTCGGATGCCTGGATCCAGATTCGCGTCGACGTGTCGTCGGTATGCCCGACGATCGGCCCCAGTTGCAGCCGCCGCTCCCGGCGCCGAGCCATGGTCAGTGGAACTTGTCTTAGCCGCGACCGCCGAGCCCCGAGCCGATCGCGCCGAGGATCGCCGTGCCGTCCTTCGGCGTCACCGAGAACTTGATGAGATCGGGCAACGTGCCCTCGATCTTGCGGTTCTTGAAGAGAGCACGAATCTTCTGAACCTCGATGTTCTGGCGGTCGATCGCGGGCGCCTCGTGCAGCACGGCGGCGATGCTCGAGAGGTTGGTCGCGCCGGCGGACCTCAGCAGGCGCCGGTGCCCGTCACCGAGCTTGAGCAGCGCCGCGGCTTTCTCGAATTCGAGGTTGCGCGGATCGTCGGCCGGCAGCTTGCGCCAGATGTCAACCAGCACGCCGAGAACCTTGGGGTCGTTGGCGGCGAGCGGCGTCTCCGGCAACTTGGGACTGTTCGACAGCAGGTTCGTCACCTGCCGTTCGATCGCGTTCCAGCGCGTCGTGGTCTCCAACGCGCGGGCGCGCGTCGACGTGTTCTCCGCGCCGGACAGCGTCTTGACGCCGCCGATGTCGAACCGGCCCGGATCGAAAACGACGCGGAACAGCGGGCTCACGGACGACGTGCTGTCGGTGACAACCAGCGGTCCGCCTTCCGACGTGCCGAAGCAGGTGTCGAGGTGGCGGTTCTCGCCGAACAGCACGCCGCGCTCGAGCGGCGAGCGCGATGCCTCTCGTGCGTACTCGTCGCGCAGCGTGTCGAGCCAGACCTCGAGGAAGTGCTTGTAATTGGCGCTGCCGCGCTGCGAGACGCCGGCCGACGCGCCGGGCGAGACGACCGAGGCCACGACCAGGCTTTCGAGCAACCGCAGTCCCCACAGTTCGACCACCGGCCGCTTGAACGTTCCGCTGGTCAGGCCGCCGATGATGTCGATGTCGAGTTCCTCGAGCGGCGTGCCGACCGGGAAGCTGTCGTTGAGGTAGTTGACCATCCGCGAGAACTGCAGCAGCGTGCCGGTGAAGCGTTCGAGAACGAACGGCCCCGGCGGGCTGTCGAGCAGGCAGACGCGGCGCAGCCGGGCGTTGATGCAGAAGTCGGTCCCCTTCGGAACCACGATGACCGCGGTGAACTCCTGGATGCCTTCGATTCCGGATGAGCGGCGCGCCAGCAGCTGCTGGAACCAAAGGTTCGGATCCGACGGGTCGACCGAGAGCTGCTGCAGCGGCTGCGGCGACACCGAGAAGCTCAGGTGCGGCGTGCCGACATACTTGGCGGACAGCAGCGAGATGATGTTCTCGACGCGCGTGGTGTGGCTGATCAGTTCGCGCCGCTCCTCCGACGCCTCGCGATTGGTCGTATCGACGACCTGAGACACTGCGCGGTCGCTGGCGACATCGGTCGTCGTATTGCGCACCGAGCCGCTAGCCCCGAAGCCTCCGATGCTGAATCCCGCCGACGCGCTCGCCGTCAGCGTGTTTGAATGGCTACGCAGGGACTCGTTCATCTGCGATCCGCTTTTGCCGATCGCGAGTGCATCGGCTTCGCCCTCGTAGGCCTCGACGCCGACGACGCCCGTCTGCACCATGCGCCGATTCAATGGCGCGGCGGCATGGAAGTAAGGCCGGATCGTGCCGACGTCCCCCGCTGCGTTGCGGACCTTCAGGTCGAGTAGAACATGCAGGCAGGGAATCCCTTCGCCGAGAAAGGTCGCCGCAACCTTCGAGAGTTCGGCCGGGAACGACGCCGGCGAGATCGATGCCGTGAACTTGACGAAGACGAGCCTGTCGTCGGGAAATTTGCTCGTCAGCGTCTCGTCGTCGGGCTCGAAGAAGAACAGCGACAACGCCGTTTCGGCTGGTTCGCCGGCGGCGAGCGGCTGTGTGGTCGATGCGAGCTTCCAGGGGATCTCGATCGGTGGCAGGAGTTCATCCGCTTCGGCCATGTTCCGCTCCTTGAAGGGGCCGGGGATCCCGCAGCGATCCCCGTGAGTCGGACGCGCCACGGCAGATACAAGCGCGCGCTGGAACGCGGGAACAACGAGAAAGGGAAAACGTACCAATTCCTGCGTCGTAGCGGCGAGCCGGTCACGCACTTGGGTGTCACGCGAAGACGCAATCACTCCGCA
>DAINBQ010000170.1:0-7005 GCA_036732825.1 Burkholderiaceae bacterium
CACGAGCACGCACGGTGCATGCGCGATTTCTTCCTGGCCGAGGGCGGCCGCCGCGAGACCGCGTCGCAGATCGCGGGGCGAGACCTGCTCGAGTAGGTGGCCGCTCGCCACATAACGGAACAACCCGTCGGCGAGGGCTGCATAGACGATGAGCGGGTAGAGCGCGCCGGCCGAGGGGGAGCTGCGCTGACCGGCGCGTGCGTCAGTCACTCCCTGTGCGGCCCAGAGCAGTTGCCCCACCTCCGCGGGCGCGAGCGCGCGCTGCGCGAACTCGCGCACCGACCGCCGACGAGCGAGCGCCGCAGTGAGCGGGACGCCACCCTCACCGTCGGGAGGCGGCAGCGGCTGCTTGCGCATGGATACGCTTCATCGTCTCGCGCAGGAATGCCGGCAGATCCGCCGGTTGCCGCGCGGTGACGAGGTTGCCGTCGACGACGACCTCGCGATCCTCGTAGAGCGCTCCGGCATCGCGCAGTTCCGCGGCGACCGCGTGGAAGCAGGTGGCGCGCCGGCCACGCATCACATCTGCGCTCACCAGAATCTGCGGACCGTGACAGATCGCGGCGATGGGCTTGTTGGCAGCCATGAAGGCGCGCGCGATCTCGAGCGCCGCAGCGTTCGTGCGAAGAGTCGCGGGCGCTTTGCCGCCGGGCAGGAGCAGCAGGTCATATTGCTCTGGGCGGACTTCTTCGAGCTGCTTGTCCACGTCCGTCTCGTATCCGTGTTTGCCCCGAATCCGCCCGGGTCGGATCGATGCCACGTCGACCGCGATGCCCTCTTCCTTGAAGCGGAGAAGCGGAACACGCAACTCGGAATCTTCAAACCCATCGGCGCTAATGATCAGGGCTCTCATCGGTTCACCGTGAAGCTGCATGGATCGAGAAGACCTCGTCCGGTCGGAGCAACGAAATGGCGACTGCGTCGCGGAGGATGTCGACGCGGACGATCCTGTCCGGCGTTTCCAGGTTCACTTTGCGATCGATCGCCTCGGCCAGGTATCGAATGATGTCCGTCGTGTGGTACTGCTCCCAGCCACGCTTCTCCACTTTCATTGCCCAGGTGTCCCGCGCACCGATCCGGGGCAGCACCTGCTCCTTGATCATTCGCCTCATCGCATCGAGATCCTTCGCGCACCAGCCATCGACCGGTACCCACTTGATCGCGAAGCGGAACGCCTCGGGCTCGGCGCGGTAACGCTCCGCGCATCGGGCCACGACATGCCGGTTGTCCATGGCCGTGTGCACGACCAGGATGCCGGGAACGCCGCTCTTTCCGATGCGCGGCTGGGCATCGCCAAACCGCCCGAGGATGCGAGCGACCTCCTGCCGGGCCGGGCGGTAGCAGCCGCGAGAGTGAGACACGAGCAGGTCCATCTTCGCCGTTGCACTCGCGCCATCAATGAATCGCAGAGGCAGGCCGCAGTCGCTCGCCGATCCGCGGCGCAAGGGAAAAAACAATTGCAGACCAATCGAGTCATCAGCCACTTGACGACGATTAAGCAAGCGCCGGCCGGAGCGCCGGAGTATTCATCCCGTTGGCGGTGACCCGACGTGTCAGATCGCCCGCTGGCCCGCCACTGGCTCCCTTACGCGGGCCATTCCGACGCAATATTCCGTGCTTGGCGCGTCCGTTTCCCATTGAAGGAACGTCACGATGGAAATTCTCGTTCTGCTGGCCCTCATCGTTGTTAACGGCATGTTCGCCTTATCCGAGATGGCAGTCGTTGCGAGTCGCAGCATGCGCCTTCAGCAACTCGCGGACCGCGGCAATGCAGGAGCCGCCGCCGCGCTCTCGATTGCGGCGAGTCCCGGTGCGTTCCTGTCGACAGTCCAGGTGGGCATCACGGTGATCGGTATTTTCATGGGCGCCTTCGGCGAGGCAACGCTCTCGGCCAAGCTGGCGGCGTCGCTGCGGGAAGTACCGGCGGTAGCGCGCCACGCGGAGCCGCTGGCGATTGCGATCGTCGTGATCGGGATCACCTACTTTTCCCTCATTCTGGGCGAGCTCGTGCCCAAGCGGCTCGCGCTGCATGCTCCCGAAGCGGTAGCAGCGCGAGTTGCATTGCCGATGCGCTGGCTTTCCGTTGCAGCGCTGCCTTTTGTGAAGCTGCTCACTTTGTCGACCGAGGGACTGCTGCGCCTGATGGGCGTGCGCGAAACCGTCAAGCAGACCATCACCGAGGCCGAAATCGAGGGGCTGATGAAGATCGGCGCCGAGGCGGGCGTGTTCGTGCGTGCCGAGCGCGACCTCGTCTCGCGCGTGCTGCGGCTCGACGCGCAAGCGCTCGGCGCGATCATGACGCCGCGTGTCGACGTCGCCTTTCTCGACCTCGACGAGCCCCTCGAGAAAACCCTCGAAGTCATCCGGCGCCAGGGATACACGCGCTTGCCGGTATGTCGCGGCGCGCTTTCCAACGTCCTTGGCGTGCTCAACACGCTGGACCTTCTCGATCCGGTGATAGCGAGCAAGCCCGTCAATCTGACCGCCCTGCTGCGGCCGCCGCTGGCCGTGCCCGAGACCATCCATGTGATCCGCCTGCTCGAGCTGTTCAAGCAGCACAAGGAACAACTCGCGCTCGTCGTCGACGAGTATGGCGACGTGCAAGGCGTCGTGACCCTGACCGATGTGCTTGAAGCGATCGTCGGCGAGCTGCCCGAAGCGGGCGAAGCCGAAGAACCCGACGTCGTGCGCCGGGAGGATGGTTCGCTGTTGATCGATGCGGGCGTGTCGCTCGCCCGCCTGCAGGAAGCGGTGAGCCGGCCGATCGAGTTGCCCGAAGGCGAGGCGGGTACCTATCACACCCTCGGTGGCCTGGTCATGGCGCGGCTCGGCCGCGTGCCGCGCGCGGGGGACCGGTTCGTATTCTCGGGATTTCGATTCGAGGTGTTGGACATGGACCGACAGCGCGTCGACAAGGTGCTCGTGCGACCGGAACCGCATGTGGAAGATGCGTGACGGCGCACCGCCGCCAGCGGCGGTGTGGCGTCCGGCGAGATCCGAGCCAAATACGAAAACGTCTCTGACCGGATCGGGTCACGAGGCAGGCTGGCGTCACGCGCCCGCTATGGCGGGCCGACGCCGCACGCCGCCGTGTGCAGCACGCTGATCGGGCCTGTTCAGGCCGAGGCGCTCAGCGGCCGCCAGCGCCCGCCGATATTCCTCACTCGTGATGGGCCGGTCGATCTCGGGGTATTCGTCCGCCCGGTAACAGGGACGGTACTGGTCCATCAGATTGACGTAGGTATTGCGAGAAATCTCGTTGGCGAGAAACGCGAGCACCTGATGGGTGCCGGCGATCCCGCCCGGCAAGACCATATGGCGCACCAGCAGTCCGCGCAGCGCGATGCCGTCTTCATCGAACGCGAGGTCTCCCACCTGGCGGTGCATCTCGCACACGGCGGCACGATTCACTTCCACGTAGTCGCGCACCCTTGAGTACTTGCGTGCGAGTTCGGAGTCGCCGTACTTCATGTCGGGCATGTAGATGTCGACGATGCCGTCGAGCAGCGCGAGCGCCTCGAGGCTGTCGTAGCCCCCGGTGTTGTACACCAGCGGTAACCGCAAGCCGCGTGAAGCGGCGTCGTGAACCGCAGCGATGATCTGCGCGACCACATGGCTGGGCGTGACCAGGTTGATGTTGTGGCATCCCTGCCGTTGCAGCTCGAGCATCATGTCGGCGATTTCGGCCGGCTCGACCTCCCGGCCGCTGCCCTTCTGCGAGATGTCCCAGTTCTGGCAGAAGACACAGCGCAGGTTGCACCACGAGAAGAAGATCGTCCCCGATCCGTGCCGGCCGCGCAGGCAGTCCTCTTCGCCGTGGTGCGCACCAAAGCTCGCGACGGCCGCCCGCTCGCCGGTGCGGCACACCGCGCCGGCGATCGTCACGCGCCGATTCACATGGCAATAGCGAGCACACAGGTCGCAGTCCTCCAGCCGCCGCCGGGCCTGCTCGACGCGCTGCGCAAGCTCGCCGCGGGCGAGCAGCGGCACATAGGCCGGCTCCCGATGAGCTCTGGTTTCAGCAACCATGGCTTCCCTTCGTCTGAACGAAGCGTGTCGCCGACCCACGGTGTCGGATTGACAGGCGTCAATCCGAAGAGCGAGCGGGATCCACGAACGAGCGCCGGCGAAGACGCTGCGCACCGCGGTCAACCCGGGAGCGCCGCGCGATGCGCGCCTTCCCGTCATGGCGCGGCGACCTGCAATTTGACGCCGCTCAATCTGTGCCGCCGGCGCAGATCCAACATGTCTAGGAAGGCAGCAAGGAGGTCACATGCCAAAGTACATCATGCTCACGCGGGTTTCGGTCGAATCGCTGAACCAGCCCAAGTCGCTGGAGACGCTCGAGCGGCACGCGCTCGATGCGATTCGCAAGGCCTGTCCGGAAGTGCAATGGGTCGGCAACTATGCGGTGGCGGGGCCGTTCGACTATGTCGATGTCTTCAGCGCGCCGGATCTGGAAACGGCGATGAAGGTGTCGGCGCTGATCCGCAGCTACGGCCACGCGCACACCGAGCTCTGGCCGGCGCTCGAATGGTCGGGTTTCAAGGAACTCGTGCGCCAGTTGTCGAAGACGTAGATGCAACGGAGGGAGCCATGATTGCCCATTTGCCCGAAGTCGGTGCGCCCGACCCCGAGAGGAAGACATCGCCCATCCTCGACGAGGACGAGATCGAGGAATTCTCCTTGGACCTCGAACTGGAAAGCGGCGCTTGCTATTACAACGGCGTCGCCTATCCGATCGGTCAGTGGGTGCGGAGCGGCTCGGAGGTGCTGCACTGCGAAGAGCGCGGCCTGTGGGTGCGCCGAACGGAGGTGCCTGTCTAACGTGCCTCAGCCGCACTCCGACCGGACGCCGCGCGTCTCTGGTCAAGCGGCAGAGTCGGTACGCGCCGCAAAAATCGGGGTCTGATCCTGATTTCTGGCCGTTCCGGGAGAAGTAACCGCGGGACTCGATCCCGCTGCTGCAGCGGCGGATTCGGTTTCTAGGCTGCCGCTGCCTGCAGACCCTGCGTCAGAGTGCGGATCGCCGCCTCGTCGAGGGTTTCCTTCGCCAACAGCTCACGCGCGCAACGCTCCAGTACCTCGCGATTGCGTTGCAGGACGCCGAGCGCGCGGGCGAACGAATCCATCACGATCGTCCGAACGGCATCCTCGATGCGCTGCTGCGTGGCGGGGCTGACGTTCGTGCTGGCCTGGGGGACGCCCGGTAGCTCGATGAACTGCGGGCGCGGCGCATCGTAGGCCACATAACCGAGCTCTTCAACCATGCCGTAACGCGTCGCCATGTCGCGCGCAATGTCCGTGACCTTCGCCAGATCGTCGGCCGCGCCGGTCGAGAGGTGGTTGAAGATCAACTTTTCGGCGGCGCGGCCGCCCAGAAGCACCATGATCTTGTGCTCGAGCTCGGCACGCGTCATCAGAAAGCGGTCCTCGGTCGGCCGCTGAATCGTATAGCCGAGCGCGCCGATGCCGCGCGGAATGATCGAGACCTTATGCACCGGATCCGTGCCGGGCAGCGCCAGCGCGACGAGCGCATGACCCATCTCGTGATAGGCGACGATCTCGCGTTCCTTTGGATTTAGCACGCGGTTCTTTTTCTCCAGCCCGGCAACGATCCGCTCGATCGCCGTCGTGAAATCGGCGAGCGTCACCTGTTCACCGCCGCGGCGCGTCGCCGCCAGCGCTGCCTCGTTGCACAGGTTGGCGAGATCCGCGCCGGAAAATCCCGTGGTCAATGCTGCGACTTGCTCGAGGTCGATGTCCGGTGCGAGGCGGATCTTCTTCACGTGCACCTTCAGGATCTGCACGCGCCCGGCCTTGTCGGGTCGAGCAACCAGAACCTGGCGGTCGAAGCGGCCGGCACGCAGCAATGCCGGGTCCAGGATCTCGGGCCGGTTGGTCGCGGCAAGCAGGACGAGGCCGCCCGAACTGTCGAAGCCGTCGAGCTCGACCAGCAATTGGTTCAGGGTCTGCTCGCGCTCGTCATGGCCACCGATCGGGCCGGCGGCTCCGCGCGCGCGCCCGAGCGCATCGAGCTCATCGATGAAAATGATCGCCGGCGCCTTCGCGCGCGCCTGCTCGAACAGGTCGCGCACTCGCGCGGCGCCGACGCCGACGAACATTTCGACGAACTCGGAACCGGAAATCGAGAAGAACGGAACACTGGCTTCGCCTGCCACCGCCTTCGCGAGAAGGGTCTTGCCGGTCCCCGGCGGGCCGATCAGAAGCACTCCCTTGGGCATGCGCGCGCCAAGGCGGCCATAGTCCTTCGGATTCTTCAGGAATTCGACGACTTCCTGAAGCTCTGCCTTCGCCTCGTCGACGCCGGCCACGTCGGCAAACGTCACACCGGTCTGGTGCTCGACGTAGATCTTGGCGCGGCTCTTGCCGATGCTCATGAAGCCGCCCAGCCCCTGCTTGTCCGCGAGTCGACGCACGACGAAGTACCACAACCCGAAGAAGACAAGCGCAGGAAAGACCCAGGACAGCAGGTCCCGAAGAAAGGTGCTCTCGACCACGCGCCGATAAGGTACTTCGTACTTCGAGAGTCGATCCGCCAGGTCGGGTTCCACGCGCGTGGCGACGATCGAGGTCTTGCCGTTCGGCTCGGGGGTTTTCAGCTTGCCGGTGATGGTGGTATCGGCGACCACCACCTCGGCCACCCGACCCTCGGCCAGCGCCTTCTCAAACTCGCTATACGGCACCGGTTCGATCGTGCGCGCGGCCTGCCACCAGCTCTGCAGCAGCAACAGCGTGGCCACCGCCAGGAGCCAGTAGCTGATGTTCCATCGCATCTTGGGATCGGGTTTCATCGATCTCCTCCTGACGCACCAGGTGATGCGGACCACGCCTCCCGCGCGCGGAGTGTTCGCATCTGGTTGCTTGCCGTGCGGGTTGCGGAAGGGGTTGATGCCGGCTTCCGCGCGTTTCCGACTTCGAGCGAGAGCATTTCAACTGTCAATTGAAACTGCTTCGTGTTCCCGATGAATTCTCAAACACGAT
>DAINBQ010000171.1:0-6980 GCA_036732825.1 Burkholderiaceae bacterium
GCCATCCTCGAAGCGGTGCGGCGGGTAAAGCCCGGCATCTCCGTCATCGGCGCGCGGGAGTTGTCGGCAATCGTCGAGCAGACGATGCCGCAAGCGCTGCCGCGCCGGCCCCGCATCCGCTGACGACAGCAAGGCCGCCGTGCGTCTGGGAATCGTCATTCCTGTCCTTGAAGAATCGGCAACGATCGAGCGGACACTCGCGCGCCTGGCGCCGCTGCGCGCACGCGGTGCCCGCATCATCGTCGTCGACGGCGGCAGCACCGATGACTCCGTCTCCCGCGCACGCCCGCACGCGGACCGCGTGCTGACGGCGCCGCGCGGGCGTGCGTTGCAGATGAATGCAGGGGCAAACGCAGCGCTGGAGTATGGCGAAGTCGACACGCTGCTGTTCCTGCATGCCGATTCGATACTGCCGGCCGACGCCGACGTGCTGATCGCCGGCGAACTGCGCAGCTCAGGCCGATGCTGGGGTCGTTTCGACGTCGATATCGCCGGCCGCCCGCGGTTGTTGCGCATCGTTGCCGCTTCGATGAACTGGCGCTCGCGCCTGACCGGAATCTGTACCGGCGACCAGGCGATCTTCATCACACGCAGTGCCTTTGAGCGGCTGGGCGGCTTCGCGCCGATCGCACTGATGGAGGACATCGAGTTTTCCCGCCGGGCCAAGCAACTCTGCCGCCCTGCGGTGATCGCGCAGCGCGTGACGACTTCGGGACGCCGCTGGGAGCGGCTCGGAGTGATGCGTACGATCGTGCTGATGTGGCGCCTGCGTTTCGCCTTTTTCAGAGGAGTCGACCCGGCGCAACTCGCCCGGCGCTACCGCGATGCCCGTTAGTCCGTCGCTGCACCTCGCCGTCTTCGCCCGAGCGCCTATACCCGGGGCCGCGAAGACCCGGATGATTCCGCGGCTCGGCGTCGCCGGCGCTGCGCGCCTGCAGCAGCAGTTGACGGCCATGACGCTGCAACGGGCATGCTCGTTGCCGGACGCGAGCGTTACGCTGTGGGTCGCCGGGCCGCTCGATGACCCATTTGTCAGGGACGCTGCCCGCACTTTTGGGGTTGCCTTGCGTTCTCAGCATGGCGACGATCTTGGCGATCGCATGCTCAATGCGTTTGAGGCCACCCTTGACGTTCCGTGTCCCATGTTGTTGATCGGAACCGACTGCCCGGCACAGACGGTCGCTGATCTCGAACGTGCGCGTCTCATGCTGCAGTCCTTCGACGCCGCGCTGCAGCCGGCCGAAGACGGCGGTTACGTGCTGATCGGAATGAAGCGGCCACAGCGTGCGCTCTTCAAAAGTATCCCCTGGGGGACTGAACGCGTGCTGGAAGCGACGCGCAGGCAAGCGGCGCGACATGGCATCTCACTGGCCGAGCTGCCGGCGACCTGGGATCTCGACCGGCCGGCGGACCTCGATCGGGCGCTGGAGCGCGGCCTGATCGACGAGGCGACGCTCGGATGATGCGACGAGTGCCACTCTTCACGTTGCTCGCGCTGTCTGCCGCCGCCATCGCGGGTCCGGTGACGCCGTTCTCAACCGCAACCGGCGCCACGCTGCCGCCGACGTGGCAGGTCATCACGCTGCCGAAGATCCCGCGCCACACGCAGTATTCGCTGGTACGGATCGACGGCCGTGTCGCCGTCAAGGCGGAGGCAAGCGCTTCGTACGCCAATGTGATTCATCCGATCGGCATCGACGTCAGCGAGACCCCGGTGCTGCACTTCGCGTGGCGTGCCGATCGCTTTCCGGACAATTCAGATCTGCGAACCCGGCGCGGTGACGATCTTGCCGCCAAGGTCTGCGTGCTGTTCGATATACCGCTCGACCGACTGCGAACCGTCGATCGCGCGCGGCTCGAACTCGGGCGCCGCCTGTTCGACCCGAAGCTTCCCTCTGCGACAGTCTGTTACGTCTGGGACCGGCAGATGGTGTCAGGCACCTGGCTTCCCAATGCTTATACAAATCGCGTGCGCTATCTGGTGCTGCGTTCGGCCGCGTCAGGCGAGCAAGGCCGCTGGTTCGACGAACGGCGCGACCTGCGTAACGACTTCGCGCAGGCGTTCGGCAAGGAGGGCGGCGATCGACTGCCGCCCGTGGTGGCGATCGCCTTCGCGACGGACGCGGACAACACGGGGAGCAGCGCGTTGGCGTATTACGGCGACATCGAGCTGCGAGCCGAATGAAGCGACTCGTGCTCGCCGGCGGCGGCCAGGCACACGTGTTCGTGCTGCGCGAACTCGCCCGCCGGCGTCCGAAGGACGTCGAAGTCGTCCTCGTGACGCCCAACGATCAGCTGATCTACAGCGGAATGCTGCCGGGGTGGATTGCCGGCCACTACCAGCTGCCGGAGCTGACGATTCCGCTGGCTCCGCTGGTGGAGGCTGCCGGCGTGCATTTCGTGACAGCGCGGGTCGTCGGCCTCGATCTCGCGGCCAGGACCGCACACACGACGGCCGGAGCGATCGAGTTCGATCTTTTGTCGATCGCGACCGGATCGGTGCTCGATTTCGGCGCCATTCCCGGCAGCGGTGATTACGCGCTGCCATTGCGCCCGCTGGAGAACTTCGTCGCGGGCTGGCAGCGCATCTACATGCATGTGCTGTCGGCGAGCGAGCCGGTCCGGTTGACGATCATCGGCGGTGGTGCCGGCGGCAGCGAAGTCGCGCTCGCGGTCATGTACCGGTTGCGCAACGTGCAGGATGCAATGCGAGTCCATCTCGTGACCGGCGACGTGCCGATCCTCCCGGGTCACGGCGAACGGGCCCGGACGCTGGTTCGCGAGGCGCTGCTGCACTCCGGTGTGCGGATGATCGCTGCCAACGCGACGCAGCTCGAGCCCGACACGGTCGTGCTCGAGGACGGCAGCACGCTGGCGAGCGACGTGACGATGCTGATCACCGGACCTGCTGCGGAAGCCTGGCCGGGTGCTGCCGGCCTCGCGACCGACGAACGCGGCTTCATCACGGTGAACGAAAACCTGCAGTCGGTCTCGCATCCCTTCGTCTTTGCCGCCGGCGACGCTGCCTCGTTCGAGCATGCTCCCCGCGCCCGGTCCGGTGTGTATGCAGTGCGGGCCGGGCCGCCGCTGGCGAACAACCTGCTGGCGTCGCTCGAAGGCACCGCACTCCGTGCCTACCATCCGCAGCGGCGCGCGCTCTACCTGATCTCCACCGGCGCGCAGCACGCCGTCGCGTCCTGGGGCCCCTGGGCCATCGACGGCGACTGGCTGTGGCGGTGGAAAGACCGGATCGATCGCGGCTACATCGCGCAGTTCCGCATCAAGTGAGAGCAGCCGATGCGCGCCCTGGCCATCCTCGCGTTCCTTTTCGTCATCCTGCCGCTGATCGTGTTCGCAGCCGGCCAGTTCGGGCTTCTCACCAGTCGCCCCCCGACTGAACCCGGACTGAAGGATGGCAAGCTGCGGCCGCCGTCGCGCACGCCAAACAGCGTCAGCAGCCAGGCTGAACTCTGGCCTGAAGGCGAATACGCGAGCGAATACGCGAAGATCGAACCCCTGCGCTACACCGGCGACGCGGGCATCGCGATGAACCGGCTGCGCGAGATGCTGGCTTCGTGGCCGGGCGCGCGCATCGTCGAGAACCGGCCCGATTACATCCGCGTCCAGTTCGAAACGCGCTGGCTGCGGTTTGTCGACGATGCCGAGTTCCTGCTCGATCCGGCGGCACGGGTGATCCACTTGCGTTCTGCCTCGCGGCTGGGACGCAAGGACTTTGGCGTGAACCGGGCGCGCATCGAGGCGCTCCGCAGGAAGCTCGATTTCCAGTGAACTGAGGGGCCGCCCCGGCCCTTGTCTTCAGGCGTCCCGCGCGTGGCGATGGAACGCGGGCGGTCTGCGCAGGCGGGTCGCCTGCTCGTATGCATAAGCCAGCTTGATCAATGTCGGTTCCGACCACGCAGCGCCTACGAGGGAAAGACCCATCGGCAGTCCGGCAATCTGGCCCATCGGCACCGTGATGTGCGGATAGCCCGCCACCGCAGCCGGGGCGGAAAAACCGCCGGCGTGGCTGTCCCCGTTGACGAAATCGGTCAGCCAGGCCGGGCCGCCGGTCGGTGCGACGAGCGCGTCGAGCCGATTCTCGGCCAATGCCTTGTCGATCCCTTCGTCGCGCGTAACCCGGCGACCCTTTGCGAGCGCGTCACGGTATGCGGGGCTCTCGAGTCCGCCGCGCTCTGCAGCCATCGCCAGCAGTTCCTGGCCGAAGTGCGGCATCTCCCTGTCGCGGTGCCGCTCGTTGAATGCGATCAGTTCATCCACCGAACGGATCGGCGCGGTCGGCGCGAACTCCGCCAGGTATTGCGCAAGCCCTGCCTTGAATTCGTGCAGCAGCACTTCGAGTTCGGCCTCGGCAAAACCCGCGCGCGCAGGAAGCGCGACCGGGTCGAAGATCTCGGCCCCACGCGCCTTCATCGCCTCCAGTGCACGACTGAACAACGCCTGCACACGGTCGTTCGCCGAAACGTACGCTCGTGCAACGCCGATCCGGGCGCCGCGCAACCCTTCCCGGTCGAGAAAACGCGTGTAGTCCGGATGCAGCCTGGCATCCCGTGTTGCGCTGTCGCGCGGGTCCGTGCCGGCGATCGTTGACAATAGGGTGGCGGCATCCGCCACTGTGCGCGTCATCGGTCCCGCGGTGTCCTGCGAAGCGGCGATCGGCACGATGCCGTCACGGCTTACGAGTCCGACCGTCGGCTTTAACCCGACGATGCCGTTCTTTGCAGCCGGCGACACGATCGACCCATCCGTTTCAGTGCCGATCGCTCCTGCGGCGAGACTGGCGGCGGCCGCTGCCGCGCTGCCGGAACTCGATCCGCTGGGGTTGCGGTCCAGCGCATACGGATTGCGGGTCAACCCGCCGCGCGCGCTCCAGCCGCTGGTCGATCGCGTCGAGCGGAAGTTCGCCCACTCACTGAGGTTGGTCTTGCCGAGGATGACGGCTCCGGCCTCGCGCAACCGCGTGACGATAAAGGCGTCACGCGTCACCGGGACACCGGCCAGCGCGAGCGAACCGGCACTCGTGCTCATGCGATCGCGGGTCGCGATGTTGTCCTTCAGCAGCAACGGGACGCCATGCAATGGTCCGCGCACGCGGCCGGACTTGCGCTCGCGGTCGAGCTCGGCGGCGATCGCAAGCGCATCCGGATTCAGCTCGATCACCGAGTTCAGCTTCGGTCCGTGGCGGTCGACCGCGTCGATGCGTTTCAGGTAGGCAGCAGCGAGCGTGCGCGCGGTCAGCCGCCCGGCGTTCATCTTCTCCGCCAGTTGCACGATGGTTGCCTCGAGATAGGGAAAGCGATCGGCGGCGCGGGCAAAGGGGGCCACGGCGAGAGCTCCGGCGGCTGAGGTGAGAAGGAAGTCGCGACGCCGCATGCGGCTCAGATCGCGCTGGAAAGAACTCGCCTTATCTTCGCGTCGTGCATCGCCGCCCGCGCGGCCGCCAGCGAGCCATCGGTGTCGATCGCGCGACATGCATCTTCGACGACAACGGCCTCGAACCCGGCGGCCTTCGCGTCCAGCGCGCTCCAGACGACGCAGAAGTCGGTCGCCAGACCGCACAGGAAGACGGTGGAAATTCCGCGCTCGCGCAGCAGTCCGGCGAGTCCGGTGGGGGTCTTGCGATCGGCCTCGAGAAATGCGGAATAGCTGTCGGTATGGGCATGAAAGCCCTTGCGGATCACCGCCTGCGCGTGCGGAATCGAAAGTTCGGCGGCGAACTCCGCGCCGCGCGATCCCTGCACACAGTGATCGGGCCACAGCACCTGTTGCCCGTACGGCAGTTCGATCGTCGAGAAAGGTGCGAGCCCGTGGCGCGACGCGAACGAAATGTGTCCGGGCGGGTGCCAGTCCTGCGTCAGGATCACGTTTTCGAAACGCGGCGCCAGCCCGCGGATGACGGGAATCACGGCGTCGCCCTGCGGCACGCCCAGCGCGCCGCCGGGCAGGAAGTCGTTCTGCACATCGACGACGAGCAGGACTTCGGTCGGATTCATCGCCCGTTTCCGGGTTGGGATCCGGTTGCCGCTAGTGGATCGCCTTGTTCATGTCCTCGACGACCTTCTTTGCATCGCCGAACACCATCATCGTCTTCGGCATGTAGAAGAGCTCGTTGTCGAGGCCGGCATAACCCGAAGCCATCGACCGCTTGTTCACGATCACCTGCTTCGCCTTGTAGGCTTCGAGGATCGGCATGCCGGCGATCGCCGACTTCGGATCCTTGGCGGCCGGATTGACGACGTCGTTGGCGCCGAGGATCAGCGCGACGTCGGCCTCGCCGAACTCGCCGTTGATGTCTTCCATCTCGTACACCTGGTCGTACGGGACTTCGGCTTCGGCCAGCAGCACGTTCATGTGACCCGGCATGCGGCCGGCGACCGGATGGATCGCATACTTCACCTTGACGCCCTTCTCGATCAGCTTGTCCGCAAGCTCCTTCAGCGGATGCTGCGCGCGCGCCACTGCGAGTCCGTAGCCGGGAACGATGATCACGGTATCAGCGTTTTCCATCAGGAAAGCCGCGTCATCGGGCGAACCGGACCTGACCGGGCGCTGCTCCTTCGACCCCGCCGCGACCGCGACCTCTCCGCCGAAGCCGCCGAGAATCACGTTGAAGAACGAGCGGTTCATTGCCTTGCACATGATGTAGCTGAGGATCGCGCCGGACGACCCGACCAGCGATCCGGCGACGATCAGCATGAAGTTGTTCAGCGAGAAGCCGATCCCGGCGGCGGCCCAGCCCGAGTAGCTGTTCAGCATCGACACCACGACCGGCATGTCGGCACCCCCGATCGGGATGATGATCAGCACGCCAAGCACGAACGCGATCGCGAGCATCGCCCAGAACGCGGGCCAGCTCTGAGTGACAGCAAACCAGGCACCGAAGACCACCATCGCGATGCCGAGTGCCAGGTTCAGCATGTGCTGTCCGGAGAACACGACCGGCGCGCCCTGGAACAGCCGGA
>DAINBQ010000172.1:0-1457 GCA_036732825.1 Burkholderiaceae bacterium
GTTCACGCGGATTGTTCCGACGAGGTAGGCCGGCATCCTCAGCGGCCTTTCGCGCGCAGCGCTTCGATCCGGCGCCTGGCCTCGTCCCATCGGTCGGCGACCGTCCCGCTCTTCCCGCTGCGCGGGATCGGAAGGCCGCGAATGAACACCGGTTGCGGCCGGCCGCTCCGCGCGAGGATCACGTCGCGCAGGACTTGTTGCACTTCGAGCGGATCGAGGCGCCCCGCCTCGACGTCGGCGCGCACGCCGTCCACATGCTCGCGATCCACGCCGCGGTAGATCGCACGTTCCGAGCCGTCCGCTGCGTCGACGACGACGTCGAACAGACGCGAGCCGTCGGCCGCCTGTTGCTCGACGAGTCGCGCCGGCAACCCCGACTCCATCCGTTCGCCTTCGTCATCGCGGCCGTTGTCCGTGCTCATCAGTCACCAGTCGGCGGCCACGGCTCAGCGGGCGAAAGCAGCCGGTGCTTCATCAGGGACATCAGCATGCGGTCCCGCCAGCGGACCCGCGCCTCCCATTGCTCGAGCGGGACCGCGGCCCGCCGCGCAGCCGCGACCGTCGCGACCAGATCGGGCGTCCACGGATCGTGCTGCCCACGCTCGGCACCCATGCGCTCGTATGCGGGGCCCATCTTCTGCGCATGCGATGCGATTCCACCGCGCGTGTTGAGGTCGACCGTTTCGAATGGCCCGATGATCGACCAGCGCGGACCGAGCCCCTCGCGCATCACGGTGTCGATGTCTTCAACCGATGCAACGCCATCACGAACCAGGCAATACGCCTCCCTCAGCAGCGCGCCCTGCAGCCGGTTGAAAACGAACCCCTCGACCTCGCGCGCGACTCGCACCGGAACCAGGCCGACCGCGCGATAGAGTCGTTCGGCCGCTTCGCAGCACTCCGGACGGGTGAACGGCGCCGGGACGATCTCGATCACTCGCAGCAGGTAAGGGGGGTTGCCCGGATGCGCGACCAGGCAGCGTCCCCGCCCGGCCAGCTGCGCGGCGAAGCTCGACGCCGGCAGTGCGGAACTCGAACTTGCGAGCACGGCATCCACCGGCGCAGCGGCATCGATTTGTTCGAAGAGCTGCCGCTTGAGTTCGAGCACCTCCGGCGCGCATTCCTGTACGAGCTGCGCATCGCGCACGGTGGCCTCGAGCGTCGCTTCGACTGCAACACGCGTGCCCATTTGCGCGGCGGACTCGGTCACCAGCCCGTAGGCGATCAAGTCTTCGACGCGCGCCTTCAACTCCTCCGGGGCGAGTCGCCGACGCGCCGCGTCCGGGTCATACAGCGCCACCTGGCAGCCGGCCCGCGCAAAGACGACCGCAAACGCGATCCCGATGCTGCCGGCGCCGACAATCGCGATGCGCACCGGTGGCCCGGTCCGAGTTTCGTTCATCTTGCGCGAGCGGAGTGCTTGTGCGAAATCACGCAGCCGGTGGCAGTGACAGCAG
>DAINBQ010000172.1:1557-6906 GCA_036732825.1 Burkholderiaceae bacterium
GTTTCATCGTCGTTGCGTACGTGCAGGTGCACGAGCGTCGCGCCGGCCTCGAATGCCTGCTGCGTCGATTCGATCTGCTCCGACACCGTGATTGGCACCGCCGGATTGTCCTTCTTGCGCGGCAGCGAGCCGGTGATTGCCACGGAAATGATGCAGGGAGTCGTCATTGCATTCCTCGAACGATGCAGCCCGCAGCGATGATGGACCTTCGATCGCGTTACTTCAATCGGCCAACGCAACGCTCGCCCGTGCTGCGTTTCCGCTCGCGTAAACCCTGAGTGGCGACGGCGCCGATGAACGTCGCTCCGCGTATGATCGCCTGCGGTTCGGGGCGCAATGCAGCGATTTCAGCATCTGGCCACCCATTTGCGGCACTCGCTTCGAGGAGCGGCGGTGAGCACGCAGGAAGTCACACTGGTCACTGGCGGAAGTTCCGGAATCGGCCGGGCTATCAGCGAAGCCTTGCTGGCGCAGGGCCGGACCGTCGTGAACCTCGACTACGCGGCGCCCGGCTGGAATCATCCGAACCTGGTGTCGTTCCAGGCAGACCTGACGCAGGAAGCACCGACTCGCGAACGAGCCCGCGAGATCACCTCCGCGTATGCCGTCACCGCGCTCGTGAACAATGCCGGTGCCACCCGTCCCGGAACGATCGACACCGCAACGCTGGCAGATCTCGACTACGTCGTGGGACTGCATCTCAGGGCCAGCATGATCCTGATTCAGGCCGCTCTGCCCGCGCTGCGCGCATCAGGTCACGGGCGCATCGTCAACATGGCGTCGCGTGCGGCGCTGGGAAAGCCGGAGCGCGTCGCTTATTCGGCGACGAAGGCCGGGCTTATCGGGATGACACGCACGCTTGCGATGGAACTCGGCGGCGACGGCATCACGGTCAACGCGGTGGCGCCCGGACCCATCGCGACCGACCTGTTTCGCAAAAGCAATCCTGAGGGTGCCCCGCAGACCCAGCGGATCATCAACAGCATCGTCGTCAAGCGCCTGGGAACCGCGGAAGATGTGGCGCGCGCGACGCTGTTCTTCCTGTCCCCCGACAACGGCTTCGTCACCGGGCAGGTGCTGTACGTCTGCGGCGGCACGACGCTTGGAGTCGCGCCGGTCTGACCTTGGCGCCGACCGCCCGCACGATCGCAACCTGTCCTTTCCACTCGCGTAAAGGAGAATTCGATGACCAAGACTTTCAATGCAGACAAGAGCAGGCAGCGTCGCGCCATCACGCTTGCGCTGGCAGCGGCGGTCGGAACGAGCCTGCTGACGGTCGCGCCCGCTTCCCTGGCGCAGGCGGCATATCCGACAAAGACGATCACGATCATCGTGCCGTTCCCGGCCGGCGGCACGACCGACATCCTGGCGCGCATCATTGGCCAGTACATGAGCACGGCGCTGGGCCAGCCGGTCGTCGTCGACAACCGGGGGGGCGCAGGCGGCAACATCGGAGGACAGGCGGCGGCCCGCGCGCCGGCCGACGGCTACACGCTCTTCATGGGCACCGTGGGCACGCACGCGATCAATTCCAGCCTCTACAAGAAGATGCCGTTCGATCACGTCAAGGACTTCGCGCCGCTGACGAGGGTCGCGATGGTGCCCAACCTGCTGGTTGCTCACCCATCACAGCCCTACAAGACGGTTCCCGAACTGATCGCGTACGCGAAGGCCAACCCGGGCAAGGTGAACTACGGTTCATCCGGTAACGGCACCTCGATCCATCTGTCCGGCGAGTTATTCAAGAGCTTGACGAAGGTGGAAATGACGCACGTGCCGTACAAGGGCAGCGCACCGGCCGTCAGCGACCTGCTCGGCGGCCAGATCGCGATCATGTTCGACAACATGCCGTCGGCGCTGCCCCACGTGAAGGCCGGCAAGCTGCGCGCGATCGCCGTCACGTCGTCCAAGCGCTCGTCTGAGCTGCCGGACATTCCGACCGTCGCCGAGGCGGGCGTCCCCGGCTACGAGGCCACCTCGTGGTTCGGCATGTTTGCGCCGGCTGCCACGCCGCCAGCCATCGTCACGCAGCTGAACGCGGTCATCGTCAAGGCGCTGAACGACCCGGACGTGAAGAAGAAGATCAGCGAACAGGGTGCCGAGCCGCACCCGGAAAAGCCTGCGGAATTCGCGGCCTTCATCCAGGCCGAAACGGCGAAATGGGGCAAGGTCGTCAAGGCATCGGGCGCAAGCCTGGACTGATCGTCAGGGCAGCGCGCGAGGCAGGCGACCTCGCGCGCTCGTTCAGTGCAGACCCGCGAGATAGTGACCCAGGTCTTCGATGTCCTGATCGCTCAGCGTCTTCGAAACACTTGCCATGTTGCCCGCATCGTTGGTTCGCTTGCCTGTCTTGAAATCCCGCATCTGCTTCACCGTGTAGTCATAGTGCTGTCCGGCGACACGCGGAATCTCGTTCTGGCCGAGAAAACCGCCGAGGTGGCACATCGTGCACAACGTTTCATCGGCCTTCGTCTTGCCGCGCGCCGCGCGCGCGGGATCGACCTTGAACGCGTTCGGACGCGGCTTCTGCGCCGCAAAGTAGGCGGAGATGTCGAACATGTCCTGCCGGCTCAGATCCTTCACGAACGGATCCATCTGCGGCTCGGAGCGGCGACCTTCCTTGAAGTCCTTCAGTTGCAGGTAGATGTAGCGCGCGGTCTGCCCCGCGAGCACCGGAAACTGCGGAACCGTTGAGTTGCCGCCCGGTCCGTGACAGGTAACGCAGGCCTCGGTCTTCTTGCGTCCGGCTTCGACATCCTGTGCATTGGCATCGCCGCACGCCACTGCGAGCAGCAGCGCAAGCACCGAAGTCTTCGAAAGCGTCATTCCCTCTCCTCGAAAAAAGGGCCGCCCGTGGGCGGCCCCGGATACGACACTAACGTATCAAAGCGCGAAGACGAAGACGCTGTTGCCGCGCTTGAAGTCGAGCTGCGTGTTGCCACCGCAGCCCATCGCAATGTACTGCTTGCCCTTGACCATGTAAGACACAGGCATCGCATTCGCGCCGGCGCCGCAATTGAAGCTCCAGAGCTTCTTGCCGGTCTTGGAGTCGAGGGCGTTGAAGTCGCCGTTGCCTTCACCGAAGAAGTACAGCCCGCCCGCCGTGGCGAGCCCGCCGCCGATCAGCGGCTGCTCGGTGTCGTGCTTCCACTTGATCTTGCCGGTGTCGACATCGACTGCAGCCACGCGGCCCCACTGTTTCTCACCGGGGATCACCTTGAAAGCACCACCCAGCCAGAGCTTGCTGCCGCCAGGGTACTTGGCGGCCTCGACGTGGTAGGTCATCGGCTGGTGCAGGTTCAGCGCGATCGCCAGCCGCGTCTTCGGATCGAAGCTCATCGGCGACCACTCGACCCCGCCGTTCGCGCCCGGGAGCATGCGCGCGCCCTCCGCCGTCGGCAGCACCCACATGTTCTCCTGCGGGATCATCGCCTCGGAAAACCGGATCAGGTTGCAGTTAGAACGGTCATTGACGTACACATGCCCGGTCTTGCCGCCGTGGAGTACGCCCGGGACCATCTTGCCGGACTTGTCCTTGACGTCGACCAGGATTGGCGGACTGACGGCATCCAGGTCCCACACGTCGTGCGCGACATACTGGAAGTGGCACTTGTAGGTGCCCTTGTCGAGGTCGATCGCAACCAGCGAGTCGGTGTAGAGGTTGTCGCCCGGGCGCTCCGCGCCGTACAGGTCGGGAGACGGATTGCCGACGACGAACCATACCGTGCGTGCCTTGAGGTCGACCGACGGGTTCATCCACACGCCGCCGCCGAGTGTCTGCCAGAACGAACTGTCTTTCGCGAATGCAGCCTTCTCGGCGGCGATGTCGCGCTTCATGTCGCGGCCGGTGGCGTCCTTCGGATCCCATTTCCCCTCGTGGCCTTTCTCGGGAACCGTGTAGAAGGTCCAGGCGAGCTTGCCATCGTCCGCGTTGTAGGCCTTGACGAAGCCGCGGATACCGTATTCGCCGCCATTCGTCCCGATCAGCACCTTGTTGTCGACCACGGTCGGCGCCATCGTTTCGCTGTAGCCCTTCTCCGGGTCCGCAATCTCCACGTTCCACAGCACGTTTCCGGTCTTGGCGTCGAGCGCGATCAGTCGCGCGTCGAGCGTGCCCATGAAGATCCTGCCGCCCGAGATCGCCACGCCGCGGTTGTTCGGGCCGCAGCAGAACGTCGTCACCGGCCCCATCTTGTGCTTGTAATGCCAGAACTGCTTGCCGGTCACCGCATCGATCGCATAGATATGGTTGTAGGAGGTGGTCAGGTACATGACGCCATCGACGACGATGGGCGCCGTTTCCATCGACTCCACGACTTCGGTCTGGAAGACGAATGCCGGGCGCAGGTTCTTGACGTTGCCAGCGTTGATCTGATTGCCGCCGTAATAGCGAGTCTGCGCATAGTCGCCATTGGTGTGCAGCCAGTTGTTGTTCTGCTTGCCCGCATCATTCAACTGCGCCTGCGTGACGGAAACCGCCTTGGGCACACCTGCCGCGGCACCACCCTTCTGCTGCTGCACTTCCTGCGCGACAGCACCACTGGTCGCGAATACAGCCGCCGCGATACCGAAGGCGAGCGCTCTTGTCGGATACAACTGGCTCTTCATTTTCTGCTCCCCCGCTTGTTGAGGCGCACTGACTTCTACGCCGGAGCCTGACAATGCCAGTCGTGAATGCCGTCAGATGCAAGGCGACGGCATGGACGACTGGCGACTACCTGCCCTATCCCGTTGACCGGAGTGTCGACTTTCTTCAGGGCACGCAGATAATAGGCGGCGATTTGAAAACGCGGCGCAATCCGACCCCGAAAACATGGGAGGCCGCGCTGAAACCAGGAGGGGTGCCATGGGCACAGTTCGCTGCATTGCAGCAGTACTGACTCTGCTGATCTGCACATCCGCGGCCGGGCAGTTGCGCAACGTCAACTTCGAGTTGCTGCAAGCGGCGCGGAGCGGATCGGTCGAGAATTCGCGCGCGCTGCTCGATCAGGGGGCGAATCCGAACTCGCGCAACCGACTGGGAGACACGCCGCTGAATACGGCGGCGCGCAGCGGCAACGTCGACCTCGTCAAGTTGCTGCTCGGGCGCGGCGCCGACGTGAACCTTGCCAACCTGGCGCGCGTCACACCGCTGATGAGCGCGGTCTACGGCGGCCATGTCGATGTCACCCGGCTGCTGCTGGAGGCCAAGGCCGATATCAAGCCTGCGGACCGCATGGAGAAGACGGCGATGATCTACGCAGCGGGCAACGGCAATGCCGAGTGCGTGGCCGCCTTGCTTGCCGCCGGCGTCGGCGTCAATGACCGCTACGCGAACGACGCCACGGCACTGATGTGGGCCGCCGCCTA
>DAINBQ010000173.1:0-3238 GCA_036732825.1 Burkholderiaceae bacterium
GGATTCACCGACCAGCGCAAACGTTTCTCCGCGCTCGATCGTCAGCGAGACTGCGTCGACCGCGCGCACGAGGCCATCGTCGGTGTCGAGCGCCGTCGAGAGCTGGTCGACTGCGAGCAGCGCCTTCATGCCTTCGCCCCCTCGCCGGCCAGCGCTTCGGCCGCGATCGACCCCGACGGCCGGGCTGCCACCGGGTGCGATTTGCGGCGCGGCCGGAAAGCCCGGGCGCGCGGATCGAAGGCTTCCCGCACTGCGTCGGCAAACAGGTTGGCGGCGAGCACCAGTGTCAGCATGAAGGTGAACGCGGTGGCGAGGTTCCACCAGACGACAGGGTCGCGCGACATCTCGCTGCGCGCGAGGTTGATCATCGAACCGAACGACGACGAATTCGGGTCGACGCCGACGCCGACATACGACAACACGGCCTCGTACAGCACGAGCGCGGAGAAGTCGAGCACCGCGACGATCAGCACCAGGTGCATCACGTTCGGCAGGATGTGGCGAGCCATCACGCGCCAGTGGCTGACGCCGAACGCGTGCGCGGCCTGCACATAGTCGAGTTCGGCAATCTTCAGCGTTTCGGCGCGCAGCAGCCGGCACAGCGTTGCCCAGCCGGTGACGCCGAGGATCAGTGTCAGCAGGAAGAGGCGAAACTCGGCACGCTCGACGCCGGTCTCGAAGCGGTCGACGTTCTGGTCGATGTACACATTGACCAGCAGAACGAAGGCGGCGACCAGCAGGATCGGCGGGATCGAGGAGAGGACCGTGTAGAAATACTGGATCACATCGTCGACCCAGCCCTTGAAGTAACCCGCGAGGATCCCGAGCGCGATCGCCAGCGGCAGTGTGGCGATCGTCGACAGCGAGCCGATGACGACCGCGGTGCGGATGCTCTTCAGCGCCTGGTACAGCACGTCGTTGCCGGTGCGGTCGGTGCCGAACGGGTGGTACCAGGGCCAGATGGCGGCGAACCAGCCGATCAGCATTGCCGTCGCGCAGATCGTGATCGCCATCGGGCGCCACGGCAGCTCGGTCTCTCCGCGGACGATTTCCGTCAGGGATGAACGCAGGCCGCCGTGCCCGCGCCCTCGCAACGCGGCCAGGAGAATCACGACGAGCCCGCCTGCCGCGAGGCCCAGCAGCACGCCGCGCAGCGAGCGGGCCGCGAGATCGGGCTTCCAGTCGCGCTCGGGGTCCTTCAGGTGAGCGCCACCATAGACAAGGCGCGGATTGGCGCGCACTTCCTTGCCGTCGACGACCTGCGTTTCCTTCTGAAACGACCACCAGGCGAGCGGCTTGGAGTAGGTCTTCTCGCGCGACTCGATCGCATGTGCAAGCAGGGTGTCGAGGATCGAGACGGTGCGGGTGGCGAACACTGCGGGCGCGTCGGCCGCGACGCCCGGCGCGGGCGGCAGTCGCGGCCGGAAGTGAATCGAGTCGAGCAGCGCGACAGTGATCATCACGATCAGCACGACTGCGGCGCACATCGCCGGCGCGTCGCGCGCGACATGCATCCAGGTCGCCCTCACATTCGGCCTGCTGCGCGCGCGCCAGATGTAGACGGCGACGCCGGCCACGACGAGCCACAGCACGAAGTCGGTCCAGAGGAATACGAATTTGGGCATCCGGAACCTGATTCGTTCAGGTGAGGCGAACGCGCGGATCGACGAACGTGTAGGCGATGTCGGTCGCGAGATACGCGAGGATGTAGAGCAGCGAACCGAGGAAGACCATCGTGTGAACGATCGCGAAGTCCTGGCCGCCGATCGCCTCGATCACGTAGGTTCCCAGGCCGGGGATGCCGAAGAACGACTCGAACACGATCGAGCCGAGAAACGCGTAGGGAAGCAATGCGCCGACGTGCGTCAGGACCGGCAGCCACGCGTTGCGCAGCACATGCCGGAACAGCACGACGGCTTCCGACAGGCCCTTGGAGCGCGCGGTGCGCACGTAGTCCTTCGTCGTTTCCTCGAGCAGCATCGCGCGGAAGAGCCGCGCCTCCGAGCCGAGCTGGTAGACGATGCCGACGACCAGCGGCAGCGCCAGGAACTTGAGGAGATCGAGACCCGGCACGAAGCCGGACAACGGGACGAGCTTCAGCATCTTCCCGAAGAACCACTGCGCCATGATGATGTAGAAGAGGCTCGAGATCGACATCATCACGACGCACAGCACCGTGCCCCAGAAGTCGAGATAGCTGGCGCGGAAGAAGACCAGCAGCAGCGAGAACGCGATCCCCGAGAACACGGTCAGCACGAGCATCGGGCCCGCGAGTGCCAGGCTCGCGAGGATGCGGGTGCCGACTTCGTGGCGGATGTCGCGCCCGCTGTCGCTGGTCCCGAAGTCGAGCGTGAACAGCCGCAGGGAGCGGTCATAGAAGATCGTCCTGCGGATCTTCTCGAGACCGGCGGCCTCGCGGTTGAACCACAGCGGCTTGTCGTAACCGCGTTCGACTTTCCACTTCTCGATCGCTTCGGCCGTCACGCGCTTGCCGCCGATATTGAGCCGCGCGATGTTGTCGGGCGAGTTGATCGCGAAGAACAACGTGAAGGTCAGCAGGTTGACGCCAATCAGGATCAGCACCGCATAGAGGCTGCGGCGCGCGATGTACGCGAGCACTACTCGGCTCCGGAGGATGCGAGCGTGCGCGCCGCGGTCTCGCGTTCACGCCGCTGCCAGGCACGGAACGCGGGCACGATCGCGGCCACCAGCGCGAGCGCGATCAGCACGATCGGCCACCAGATCGGCCGGTTCCACTCGGCGATCTTCGCCGCGCGCACCGCCGGATCGACCTTCATGTACAACAGGCGATCCTGTGCCAGCGGGCCCGGCTTCACGTTTCCGACCCACTGGTGGTTCACCGAACCGGCGTACGGGTTGTAGCCGAAGGCCCACGGCGCGTCCGCCTGCACGATCGCGACCATGCGGTCGATCACCTGCTGCTTGCGCGGACCGTCGTCGAGAAACTTGAGTTCGTCAAACAGCTTGTCGAACTCCGGATTGCTGTAATTGGCGGCGTTCTCGCCGTTGCCGCCGGTGAGCGCCTTCGAATTCGGCCCGTAGAGCAGGAACAGGAAGTTCTCCGCGTCGGGGTAGTCGGCGAACCAGCCCCACCAGAAGATCTGCAGCGACCCCTTTTCGGCCTTTTCCTGGAAGCGGTTGTAGTCGGTCGCCCGGATTTCGAGCTGCACGCCGATCTTTGCGAACTGGCGCACCATCCACTCGACTTCCGCCTTCA
>DAINBQ010000173.1:3338-6788 GCA_036732825.1 Burkholderiaceae bacterium
GGGCTCATCGCCGGCTCGCCGGCCGCCTTGCTCTCGAACACGCGCACGAACTCCTCCCAGTCGATCGCGATCGACAGCGCCTGGCGCAGCTTGCGATTGCGCATCTGCTGGTCCGGCGTGTCGCCCTTGCCGACCACCGGGTCGAGCCAGTTGAAACCGACGTACCAGTTGGAAATCTCGAGCGTGCGCGGCATCTGGATGCCGCGGTCACTGAAAAGCTGCGCGACTTCCTCCGAGTTCTTGACGTCGTAGTCCACTTCGAGCAGCCAGTCGAAGCGCTGGACCTCGGGATTGTCGTAATAGCCCTGCAGGAACTTGGCCTTGTGCGGGATCTTTTCCTTCTCGATCGAGAACACGATGCGGTCGATGAAGGGCATCAGCTTGCCGCAGTCGGCGAGCAGGCCGGCCTTGCGGTCCGCGGCTTCGCCCTCGCAGGGATAGCGCTCGACCGCGAAGTTCGGGTTCCGCTGCAGCACGTGGCGCCGGTTCTCCTGGTACTCGACCATCATGTACGGCCCGGTGCCGACCGGCCAGTAGTTCAGCGACAGGTTCTTCTCGGCGAATCCGGGATTCGCATAGAAGACGTCGGCCTCCCACGGCACCGGCGCAGTGAAGGTCATCTGCAGCCAGTATTTGAACTGGGGGTACTTGCCATTCAGCCGGATGCGCAGCGTGTGATCGTCGAGCGCCTGGACGCCGGGGAAGTCATGCTGGCGGAAGTCGAGCAGCGGCAGATTGCGGTCGGTCGGCGCCATCTTGCTGCGCAATTCCTTGTCGATCGCCTCGATCCTGTCGCCGTATTCCTTGAGTCCCTTGAGGTGTTCGGCCATCAGTGAAAACGACGGCGACTTGATGCGGGTCGTCGCGAGCCGCCGGAAGGCGTAGACGTAGTCGTGCGCGGTGAGTTCGCGCGTTCCCGTCTGCGGGAAGTCGAACGGCGTGCGCTTGTCGGCGGTCTGCTCCGGCGTCATCGAGTGATACAGGTATCTGCCCTGCGCGTCCCGCGCGAATGCCGGGTGGGGTGCGTAACGGATTCCCCTTCGGATCCGGATGTCGTAGACCGACTCTGCAATCTGATCGCCGGGCGCGTCGGGTGGCAGTTCCTTGCCGTCCTTGTCGTAGTAGCGCGGCGTCGCGACTGCCTCGGCGGTGCGCGGCGCGATCTCGTATGGCCGCTTCAGGTAATGGAACCGGTACAGCGGCTCGTAGATCGAGTAGGTGTACGGGGTCTCGTCGAGCGAATACGACGCGGTCGGGTCGAGGTACTTCGGCGAGCGTTCCTGGAATGCGGTGAAGAACGTGTTCGTGCTCTCGGCGCCGGCGGCGTGCGGGCTGTTGGTCACGCGCTCGCAGCCGACGACGAGCAGTATCGCTGCAAATGCGCCTGCCGCTGCGGCAAGCTGGCCCAGTCTGTGCATCGAGATTCACCTCTCCCGCGACCTGTCGTCGCGGCTTGCCGCCGGCGGCGCACCCTTGTGGGGCGCAGCGCGAAGCGCGCGATTGTATCTCCGCGCCCGACACCCTGAGCCGGAGGCGCCCCGTGCGCCTCGTATACTTCGGCGCTGGCGCAGCTACCGCGAAACTCGTGCCCGGCTTACCCTTTAAGTGGACGATCCGCGTTTATTACGAAGACACGGACACCGGCGGCATCGTCTACTACGCGAATTACCTGAAGTTCTTTGAGCGCGCCCGCACCGAATGGTTGCGGAAAGCCGGCTTCGAGCAGCGGGCGATGCTGCAGGAGCACGGCCTGCAGTTCGTCGTCGCGCAGGTCGAGTGTGACTTCCGGCAGCCGGCGAAACTCGACGACGTGCTCGAGATCGATGTTCGCGTCGCCCGCGCCGGCCGCGCCTCGATCGAGTTCAGCCAGACGGCCCGGCGCGGAGACGAGGTCCTGGCCACCGCCCGCGTTCGTGTCGGCTGCATCGATACGGCACGGTTTGCACCCGCCGCGATGCCTGCGGCGATGCTCGAAGCGCTGAAGACGTTGCCCGGCGCAAAAGACTAGACAAGGAACCATGATTCCAACCGCTGATCTCTCGATCCTCTCGCTGATCACCAAGGCCACAGTGGTCGTGCAGGCGGTCATGCTGCTGCTGGCGCTGCTTTCGATCGCTTCCTGGACGGCGATCTTCCAGAAGGGCTTCGGCATCAAGCGCGCGAAGCGCGAGACCGAGGAGTTCGAAAAGCAGTTCTGGGGCGGCGCCGAACTCTCGCAGCTCTATCAGGTCGCGTCCAACCCGCGCCGCAAGACCGGCGCGCTGGAACGCATCTTCGAAGCGGGCATGAGCGAATACCTGAAGCTGCGCGGCCGCGGTCCGAATGCCGAGGACCGCCTGGCCATGCTCGACGGTGCGCGCCGGGCGATGCGGGCGTCCTACCAGCGCGAGATGGATTCGCTCGAGGCCCGTCTCAACTTCCTGGCCTCGGTCGGCTCCGTCAGCCCGTACATCGGGCTGTTCGGCACCGTGTGGGGAATCATGCACGCGTTCACCGGTCTGTCGAATCTGCAGCAGGCGAACCTGGCGAGCGTCGCGCCGGGCATCGCGGAGGCCCTCGTGGCCACCGCGATCGGTCTGTTCGCCGCGATTCCCGCTGTGGTTGCCTACAACCGCTTCGCGAACGATATCGACCGGCTCGCCAACCGTTTCGAGAGCTTCATGGAAGAGTTCCTCAACATCCTGCAGCGGCAGCGGGCGGCCTGACGCGATGGCCCTGGTCGCCCGCCGCACCGGTCGCCGCCGCCGCCTGATGGCGGATATCAACGTCGTTCCGTATGTCGACGTAATGCTGGTGCTCGTCGTTATCCTGATGGTGGCTGCCCCGTTCGTGAACCCCAGCGTCGTTGATTTGCCGTCGGTGGCGAAGGCCGGCCAGCAGAAGGACACGCCGGTGCGCGTCGTCGTCAGGTCGGACGGCCGGGTCTCGATCATCGAAACGGGCAAGGGCGAAACCAGTATTACTCCCGGGCAGCTGATCGGGGCCGTCAGGACCCGCCAGGCCAATGCCCGCACGCCGGTCGTCATCGAGGCTGACTCGAAGGTGCAGTACAAGGCGGTCGTCGACGTGATGCGTGAACTGCAGAAGGCCGGTATCGAACGGGTGGGCCTGTCGGTCCAGCTCGCGCAGTGAAATGACAGCCATGGCGCGTACCCGGCGCTATCACTGGCACGCGCCCGAGAAGGGCACCGGGCCCGCGTTCGTGATTTCGCTCGCGGCGCACGCGCTGCTCTTCCTTGCGATCGCGTTCGTCGTGCGCTGGAAGACCGAGCCCGCCGGGCCCGTGTCGGCCGAGCTCTGGAGTGGCCTGCCGCCGATGGTCGAACCCGCGCCGCCTCCGCCACCGCCGCCGCCCCCTGTGAAGATCGAGCGTGCTCCCGAGCCCGAGCCGCAGAAGGCTGAGATCGTCATCGAGCAGAAGAAGCCGGAGCCGAAGCCCGAGCCCAAGCC
>DAINBQ010000174.1:0-6767 GCA_036732825.1 Burkholderiaceae bacterium
CCTTTGCTGCGCGAAATCGCGCCGGGCCGCCAGTCTGCCTGCCACCTGAACGACCGCTGACACGATGAAAGACGTGCTTCGAATCCACGGACCGCATGCGCAGGACGCGCGCATTCCGCTCGTGCTCGACTCCCCTCACTCGGGCTTCCGCTTTCCGTCGGACTTCGACGCCATCGTCTCGGAGTTCGACCTGCGCGACGGCGAGGACTGCTTCGTCGACGAGCTCTACCTGCCTGCCACGGAATTGGGGATCCCGCTGCTCGCGGCGCAGACACCCCGCACCTACGTCGATCCGAACCGCCACGCGGGTGACATCGATCTGGAACTGATCGAAGGCGACTGGCCGCACGAATTCCTGCCCAGCGGCAAGGCACGTTTCGGCAAGGCGCTGATATGGCGCACGCTCGACGACGGCCGCGCGATCTACGGGCGCAAGCTGACCGTCGACGAGGTCGTCGGCCGCATCGAACGCTGCCACGCGCCGTATCACCGCGAACTGGCCGGGCTGCTGGATCGGGCGCACGCACGCTTTGGCGTTGTCTATCACTTGAACTGTCACTCGATGAAGTCGGTGGCCGGGGTGATGGGCGAAGGCGGCGCGGGCTCGGTCCGCGCCGATTTCGTCCTCGGCGACCGCGACGGCACGAGTTGCGACCCGGAATTCACCGAGTTCGTGCGTGCAGCACTGGCCTCGATGGGCTATGACGTGCGCGTGAACGAACCGTACAAGGGAGTCGAACTGGTCCGCGCCTACTCCAGTCCGGACCGGGCTCGGCACAGCCTGCAGGTGGAGATCAACAAGCGGCTTTACATGGACGAGCCGACGCGCAGTCGGGCGCCCGGCTTCGAAAAGCTGCAGCGCGACCTGTCGACAATGGTCGAGGCGATCGGCGACTACGTCCGGCAGCAGGCGCACCTGCGATGATCGTGAGAATCGAATCTCCCGCGCTGGCAGCCGAGCAGAGAAATCAATGACCCACTACCCGATCGAGATCCAGCCGCCTGACATCGCCGTCTACCGCTCTGGCAACGCCGGCGTCGACTACGTGCACGTGTTCGACTCGGGCCGCGCCGGGCCGATCGTCATGGTGCAGGCGCTGACGCACGGCAACGAGTTCTGCGGCGCGCTGGCGCTCGACGCACTGATCCGCGCGGGCATCTGGCCGGCGGCCGGCCGCCTGGTCCTTGCGTTCGCAAACGTCGCAGCGTTCGCCCGTTTCGATTTCGATGATCCCGACGCGTCGCGTTACATCGACGAGGACTACAACCGCGTGTGGGCCGACGATGCGCTGTTCGGCCCGCGCGACTCCGTAGAACTGCGGCGCGCACGCGAGCTGCGGCCTTTCGTCGACGCGGCCGATTTTCTGCTCGACATCCACTCGATGCACGAGCCGTGCCGCCCGATCATGGTGTGCGGAATGATCGACAAGCACGTGGCACTCGCGCGCAAGGTGGGTTTGCCGGCCGATCTGCTGGTCGACACCGGTCATCCGGCGGGATTGAGGATGCGCGACCGCGGCGGCTTCAATGACCCCGCGAGCCCAAGGTCGTCGCTGCTGATCGAATGCGGCCAGCATTGGGAGAAGGGCGCGGTGGACGTCGCCCTCGATACGACGTTGCGCTTTCTCGCGGCGACCGGCTGTCTGTCCTTCGACGCGATCGCTCCCCGGCTGCGCCTTGAGTTGCCCGAACGGCAGCGCGTCGTTCGCGTCACGGAGCCCGTCGTCGCCAGGTCGATGGACTTCCGCTTCCTTGTTCCGATCGAAGGTCTGGCGATCGTTCCGCGCGCCGGCACGCCGATTGCCCGTGACGGCAACACGGTCTGGTCTGCGCCCTACGACGACACGGTACTGGTCATGCCTTCGATGCGCCACCTGAAGCCCGGCAACACGCAGGTTCGGCTCGGGCGCTACGACGCTTGATTCGGCGAGGAAGCGGAATGAGTCACAACTTCACGGTGATCCTGGCGGGCTTGCTCCTCGTTGCGAAGGTCTCCGCCCAGTCCGAACCGCCGCGTCTGCAACCGATCCGCGCGTCGGAGCACGTCTGGTACGTGCAGGGCGATGCCGGCATCGCTTCAAAGGCAAATCGCGCATTCAACTCGAATGCCGCCTTCGTCGTCACCAACGACGGCGTCGTCGTCTTCGACGCTCTCGGCACCCCCGCGCTCGGCACTGCGCTGAAGACGGCGATCGCGCAGGTCACGGCCCAGCCGATCCGCATCGTCATCGTCAGTCACTTCCATGCCGACCATTTCTACGGGCTGCAATCGCTCAAGATGGCCGGCGCCCAGATCTGGGGCCACGAAAAAGGCAAGGAAGCGCTGGGCTCGCCGCTTGCGCAGGAACGCCTCGAACAGCGCCAGCGCGACCTCGCGCCCGATGTCGGTCCGGACACACGGCTCATCGGCGCCGATCGCTGGCTCGAATTTGCCGGCCGCAAGGAGCTGCGCTTCGAACACGGCGGAGTCCGCTTCCGCCTGATCGATGTCTCCGGTGCCCACTCCCCCGAAGACATCATGCTGTGGGTCGATAACGATCGCATCCTGCTCGCAGGCGACCTGTATTTCAGCGGCCGCATCCCGTTCGTCGGCAACGCCGACAGCCGCGCCTGGCTGGCCGCGATGGATGTCATCGCACCGCTGGCACCGGCGCTCGTGATCCCGGGGCACGGCAAGTCGTCGAGCAACCCGCAGCCCGACATCGCGTTGACCCGCGAGTACCTGGCATTCCTGCGCGAGAAGATGGGCGCCGCGGTCAAGGAACTCGTTCCCTTCGACGAGGCCTATGCAGCGGTCGACTGGTCGCGCTACAAGCACGTGCCGGCGTTCGAGGCGGCGAACCGAATCAACGCCTACGGCACCTACCTGCGCATGGAACAGGAGGCGCTGAGCCAACCAGGTGCAGGCGGCAAGTAACCCGCCGGTCATGCGGGACGTTTCGTGTCCGACGGCTCACACGCTATGCAGGCTTGCGCTAACCTCTGCAGACGCAATCGCGCCTTTCGATCTGGAGCAACCCGATGTTCAATCGCTTGAGCAATTTCCTCATCGCAGCGGCCGTTTCCATGCTCGTGCTCGCCTGCGCAATACCGGCCACGACGCTGAATGCGCAGTGGGTCAATCCGGAGTACGCAGGCAGGAAAGTCGTGCGCAGCCTGATGGTGATGTCGGCCAGCCGCGACGCGACCAGTCGGAGGCTTTACGAGGACCGGATGGTCGCGGCTCTCACCGCCGCGGGGGTCAAGGCGGTGCAGTCATACATGTTCATCGCGGAGGAAGGGAAGGTCAGCGAGGAACGACTGCGGCGCGCGATTTCCGAAGCCGGCGTGTCGCATGCGTTGGTGACGCGCATCATCAACGTCACGACCCAGGTCGAAGTGTCTCCCGGCATGGTGATGGGCCCCGGGTGGGGCCCCGGGTGGGGGCCGGCGTGGGGTCCCGGCTGGGGCGGGGGATGGGGCGGATTCCATGGCTACTACAACTCGGTCTGGGCCACGTCGATCCCGCCGCAGGTCACGACGACGCAGAACGTCCACGCGGACACGCGCGTGTTCGACGCCAAGAGCGCAGCAGTGCTGTGGTCGGCGGCAACGACGACCTCGCTCGGGTACAACTCGATTCCGGAGATCATCGACCAGTTTGTGCAGCTGATCGTCACGACGATGACGAAGGACGGAGTGATCTGACGCTGTCGGGGAATGACTGGAGGGCCGGACGACCGGCTGTTGTTCACTGGCCCTTGCTGGACGGGCCAGCAAGGTCGATCAGTGTGTCGGCGACCTGCACGCAGTCCTCGATGTGCCGGTCGCCCAGGTACTTGAGCGCCGCGAAGGACAATGACGCAGCGACAACCTGGCCCGCAAACGGAACGAAGCGGGTTGCCTGCTTGAATGTCAGCCGTACGCCGATCGTCTGCAGCAGTTTGATCACCATTCCGCGGGTCACGACGCGACCGATCAACGCGCTGCCGACCGTCATCACTGCCTTGTAGGCAAACAAGCGGCGACGCGGCGACAGCGACTCGATCTGCTGCGGCGTCAGGCCGAACTCGCGGTTGATCGACTCGATCATCCCGATCAGAACGCTGATGTCGACCGCGACGTCGAGACCCGGGACCGGGACCACCGAGGCGCCGGCCGAGATCAGCGCGCGCCGGGTGACCAGCTTGCGGCACGCGCGTGCTACCGCGTCGATGTCGCGCCGATTACCCGGAACCAGCGTCAGCGCCGAAGTTGCCATTCCTGCCCTCCATGCTGCTGGGTGAGGATTTTCGACCCCAATCCGGGCGACAAGTGGCGGCCGGGAACGACCCAGATCAAACAACCGCCAGCGGGCGGAAGCCTATAATTTGCTGCCCGAACAAGGGTTTGCCCGCCGGCCCGCAATGACCGGCTCCCTCATGCACCTCCTGACGCTCGGACTCAACCATTCGACTGCGCCGCTCGCGATCCGGGAGCGCGTGGCGTTCGTGCCCGAGGAAGTCGGAGCAGCGATCAGCCGGCTGCGCGAGCAGCTATGGGAGCCGGCTGGGGGCCGGCTGACCGAAGCGGCCATTGTCTCCACCTGCAATCGGACCGAACTGTACTGCGCGGTCGAGGAACCCGAGCGTGCGCAGCAGGCGCTGCAGGAATTCGTTGCGCTCGAGAAGCGGCTCGCGATCGAGGAATTGCAGCGTCACACCTATGTGCTGCCGCAGGCCAACGCGGTCCGGCACGCGTTCCGCGTCGCGAGCGGACTCGACTCGATGGTTCTGGGCGAGCCGCAGATCCTCGGCCAGATGAAGCAGGCCGAAAAGCTCGCGCGCAACGCCGGTGGGCTCGGGCTGCTGCTGAATCACCTGTTCCAGCGCACGTTCGCGGTGGCGAAGGAAGTCCGGACGACGACCGAGATCGGCACGCAGTCGGTGTCGATGGCCGCCGCGGCAGTCCGGCTCGCGCAACGCATCTTCGGCGACCTGACGAACGAGCACGTGCTGTTCGTCGGCGCCGGCGAGATGATCGAACTCACCGCCACACATTTCGCGGCGCAGCACCCGAAGTCGATCACGATCGCCAACCGCACGGTCGAGCGCGCGCAGTTGCTGGCGCACCGCTATCACGCGCAGCCGATGCGGCTCGGCGAACTGCCCGACTCGATCGGGAAGTTCGACATCGTCGTTTCCTGCACGGCCAGTTCGTTGCCGATCATCGGCCTGGGCATGGTCGAGCGCGCGATCCGCAGCCGGCGGCGCAAGCCGATGTTCATCGTCGACCTCGCAGTGCCGCGCGACGTCGAGCCCGAGGTCGCGCGGCTCGACGACGTCTACGTGCATACGGTCGACGACCTCGGCCGCGTTGTCGCGAGCGGCAGCGAAAGCCGGCAGGCGGCTGTCGCGCAGGCCGAGGCGATCATCGAGTCGCGCGTGCGCGACTTCGAGGAGTGGGTGAAAGCGCGCCGTGCAGTACCCCTGATCCAGGATCTGCGCGGCCGTGCCGATCACCTGCGGCGCCACGAACTCGAGCGGGCACTGAAGCTGCTGGCGCGCGGCGAGGCGCCCGAGCAGGTGGTTGAGCAGCTGTCGCAGGCACTGACGAACAAGTTTCTGCACGACCCGATGAGCGCGCTGCGCGATGCCGCAGATGACGCCGAGCAGGCACGGCTGCAGGCCCTGCTGGCGCGCTTCTATTCGAACCCGGACAACCAGCGCTAGCCGGTTGCACGCAGTCGGCCGATTCGGGCCGGCGTGGCGGGGACGGCCGATATAATTTTCTGTTTATTGCTGTCGGTGGGCTCCGGCGGGCTTGGCATCGGCGGTGCGCGATCGCGCACCACGCAGCAATCAGAATGGCGACATGAGAACTTCGATGCGTACCAAGCTCGACCAGCTCGCGAAGCGACTGGTCGAGATCGACAGCCAGCTGGCGCTGCAGGACGCGGCGCGCGACATGAACCGCTTTCGCACGCTCGGCCAGGAACGCGCCGAGATCGAACCGGTCGTGTCCCGCTTCCACGACTACAACCGCGCCCAGGCGGACCTGCTCGGCGCGCAGGAAATGCTCGCCGATCCGGACATGACGGTGCTCGCCGAGGAGGAGATCCACGCGGCCAGGGCGAAGATCGAGGCGCTCGAGAGCGACCTGCAGCGCCTGCTGCTGCCGAAGGACCCGAACGACGATCGCAACATCTTCCTCGAGATCCGGGCGGGCACCGGCGGCGACGAATCTGCCCTGTTCGCCGGTGACCTGCTGCGCATGTACATGCGCTACGCGGAGCGCAAGCGCTGGGTGACCGAGATGATCTCCGAGAGCCCGTCGGATCTCGGCGGCTACAAGGAGGTGATCGTCCGCATCGTCGGCCAGGGCGCCTATTCGAAGCTCAAGTTCGAGTCCGGCGGCCACCGCGTGCAGCGCGTTCCCGAAACCGAGGCGCAGGGCCGCATTCACACGTCGGCCTGCACGGTCGCGGTGCTGCCGGAGGCCGACGAGATCGACGACGTGAAGATCGACCCGAGCGAGATCCGGATCGACGTCTATCGCGCGTCGGGGGCCGGCGGCCAGCACGTGAACAAGACGGAGAGCGCGGTGCGGATCACGCACCTGCCGACCGGGATCGTCGCGGAATGTCAGGACGATCGGTCACAGCACAAGAACCGCGAACGGGCACTGAAGATCCTCGCGGCGCGCATCAAGGATCAGCAGACTCGAGAGCAGCAGGCGAAGGAAGCTTCGACGCGCAAGAGCCTGATCGGATCCGGCGACCGTTCCGAGCGCATCCGCACCTACAACTT
>DAINBQ010000175.1:0-6759 GCA_036732825.1 Burkholderiaceae bacterium
AGCACGACGCCGCGCACCGTCGGCAGCATGCCCTGCCGCAGCAGGTCGTAGTACTCGTCCAGCGTGCGGACATTCTGCGAATACGTCGGGCCGATCTTGCTGATCGCCGATACGCCGAGGCCGATCAGGTCGCAGTCGGGGCGCGTGCTGTAACCCTGGAAATTGCGATGCAGCCGCCCCTGGCGCTGCGCCTTCGCCAGGTCGTCGCTCGCCTTCGCGAAGTGATCCATGCCGATGTACTGGTAACCCGCCGCGGTCAGCCGCTTGATCGCGTCGAGCATGATGTGCATCTTCTCTTCGGAGTTCGGCACCTCCTCGGAGTTGATCCGGCGCTGCGGCTTGAAGCGGTCCGGCAGGTGCGCGTAGTGATAGAGCGCGATCCGTTCGGGCGAGAGCACCATCACCTTGTCGAGCGTGCGCGCGAAGGTCTCGCGGTTCTGCTTCGGCAGCCCGTAGATCAGGTCGAGGTTGATCGACTTGAACTGCGCGGTGCGCGCCGCTTCGACGGTCGCCTGCGTCATCTCGAAGCTCTGCAGGCGGTTCACTGCCTTCTGCACGTCGGGATCGAAGTCCTGCACGCCGATCGAAATGCGGTTGAAGCCCAGCCGCCCGAGCGTGGCGACCTTGTCCGGCGGCGTCGTGCGCGGATCGACCTCGATCGAGAACTCGCCGCGCTCCGCGAGCGGAAAGCGCAGCGCCAGCACCGCCATCAACTGTTCGAGTTCCTCGTTCGACAGGAAGGTCGGCGTGCCGCCGCCGAAGTGCAGCTGCTCGATCTCGCGGCTGCCGGTGAGCCGAGTGCTGACGAGATCAGCCTCGCGCTCGACGAACTGGATGTATTCGGCCGATTTGCTGCGGTCCTTCGTGATCACCTTGTTGCAGGCGCAGTAGTAGCAGACCGTGTTGCAGAACGGCAGGTGCACGTACAGCGACAGCGACGCACTGGCCACCGCCGCGTGGCGCGCTGCGAGCGCTTCCGAGAATTCGGCCGCTCCGAACGCCTCGACGAAGCGGTCGGCTGTGGGGTAGGAGGTGTAACGCGGACCGGGAATGTCGAAACGGCGCAGCAGCGCCGGATCGGGTAAAGACACTCCACTGCGAGTGGACATCAGCATCGGAATCCTCAAACCGGAGGGGTGGGATCGTTGGGGTATTATTTCCGCCAAGGTCTGACCAGCGTTGACCGGCGTCAATCGCCGGGTGACCGGATCGCTGCCATGGCATCGACCAACGCAAGTCAGGCAATGATCGCACCGCACCACGCCGGGACACATTGCTTCCCCGATAGTCGAGGCCATCGGTGAACGGAGAGCTTCACCCTCATATGAACGCGCCAACCGTCAACATCGCGAATCTGCGGGTCGCCTGCTCGAGCTGCAACCTGCGGGAGCTCTGCCTGCCGGTTGGTCTCTCGTTGAAGGAAATCGAGAAGCTCGAGGAGCTCGTTGCCACCCGCAAGCGGGTGAAGCGCGGCGACAGCCTGTTCCGCGCCGGTGACCGTTTCGAGTCGCTCTATGCAGTCCGCCTGGGTTTCCTGAAGAGCACGGTCATGTCGCAGGATGGCCGCGAACAGGTCACCGGGTTCCACATGGCGGGCGAACTGGTCGGTCTCGACGGCATCAGCACTGAGCAGCATTCCTGCGACACGGTCGCGCTCGAAGACACCGAAGTCTGCGTGATTCCCTACGAGCGGATCGAGGACGTGGCGACCAACCTGCCGGTGCTGCGCAACCACTTCCACAAGGTGATGAGCCGCGAGATCGTGCGCGAGCACGGGGTCATGCTGCTGCTCGGCAGCATGCACGCGGAAGAGCGGCTGGCGGCGTTCCTGCTGAACCTTTCACAGCGCTTCGAATCGCGCGGCTACTCCCGCACCGAGTTCGTGCTGCGGATGACGCGTGCCGAGATCGGCAGCTTCCTCGGCCTGAAGCTCGAGACCGTCAGCCGAGTGCTGTCGCGCTTCGCGCAAGAGGGTCTGATCGAGGTCAACCAGAAACACGTCCGCATCATCGAGCAGGACGGACTGAGGCAGATCGTCTCCGGCCAGGCCGGCAGCGCCTAGCCGGCCTCCTAGGCGCGCTCGACTGGCGCGCAACCTTCCCCGCTGCTGCTCTTGGGACACCCCGGCGGCCGATCGGCCGCGTCGAGCGTGCAGCGGTTGACCTCGAACGGCGAGCGGGCGAGGAATACCGTCAGCGCGGACGAAACGGCTCCGATGGCCCAGAACGCGAAGAAGCCGATCGTGTAGATGGGCATTCGCTCCGCTTCGATCGGGACGCCGAACAGGTGCAGGTCGGTCGGATCGAACAGCGCGAAAAACGCCAGTTCCGCGACGCAGGCGATCAGGAACGACGGCCACAGCACCCATCCCAGCCGTTGCGCAAACGAGTCTGTCACGGTTCCCTCCCCTTCGCTGGCTCAGCGGGCGCGGACGCCGAAGACTCCGCGGCCGCCGGCGGTGAACGAGTCGTCGATTCGCCACTGCTGGGTCTCGACGACGACCTGCCACGCCACCGGACGCGCGGCGAGCCGCTCATCCGCCACGCCCGATTGCCATTCCCCGACGTAGACGGCCGAGCGGTTGTCCGGCGCGATATCGGCCCGCGCGAGGATCGCCAAGCGATCGGCGTCGCGCCTGCCGGGATGGACCAGCCGCACACGCAACGCGACCTCCGGCGGCAGGGGTTGCGCCGACACGAGTTCGACGCGCACCCGCTCGCCGACCGCGAGGCCCTCGAACGCTACCTTCGCCTCGACTCCTAGCGTGCGAGCGAGATCACTGCGGCCGATCTCTTCATTGATCGCGAGGCCCTGCTTGTAGTAGTCGGCGACGACGGGGCCATCGAAACCGCGTGCGGCGATGTAATACGTCACCAGTCCCGCGACGACCGCAGTCGCCGGCAGCGATATCAGGAACCAGGGCCATGGCTGCCGGTACCACGGAGCGTTGTCGTCGTTCATCGCTTTGTCTCGGCCCTCGCTCATCTCCGCAACCCGATGAATACCGTCTGCTCCGAGACGCGGACCGACGGATCGTCGATAGCCTGGACCCCGATCTTCACCTTGTTCGAGCCCGGCGGCACGTTCTCCGGCGCCGCGCGCAGCCGCACCAGCACCGGTCGCGTCGTCGCTCCCGGCACCTCGAATTCCGGCTCGGTCGCCAGTTCGACGCCGGGCAATCCGCTCGCGCTGATCAGGTACCGGCGCGCAGTCTCGGTCGTGTTCATCACCTGCAGACGATAGGTGTTCTCGATGCGTCCGTCCTCCGCTTCGCGCGCGAGCGAGCCGCGGTCGCGGATGACGTCGACCTTCAGCGGCACGCGCAGCGTCAAAGCCACCGCCAGCGCGACCATGATCGCCGCGAGGATTCCGCTATAGACGAGCACGCGCGGCCGCCAGATGTGCTTCCAGATCCCGGCGCCTTCGTAGCGTTCCTGCAGCGCGTGTTCGGTCGAGTAGCGGATCAGGCCCTTCGGCAGACCGACCTTGTCCATCACGAAGTTGCACGCATCGATGCACAGCGCACAGCCGATGCACTCGTACTGCAGGCCGTTGCGGATGTCGATCCCGGTCGGGCAGACCTGGACGCAGAGGCCGCAGGCCACGCAGTCACCCAGGCCCTGCTCGGTGCGCGTGGAATTCTTGCTGCCGGCCCCGCGCGGCTCACCGCGCACGCGGTCGTAGCTGACGATCAGCGTGTCCGGGTCGAACATCGCGCTCTGGAAGCGCGCGTACGGGCACATGTACTTGCAGACCTGCTCGCGCAGCCAGCCTGCGTTGCCATAGGTCGCGAAGCCGTAGAACAGGACCCAGAACAGCGCCCAGCCGCCGATCGAGAAGGTCACCAGCTCGGTCAGCAGCGGGCGGATCGGCGTGAAGTAGCCGACAAAAGTCAGTCCGGTCCACAGCGCCACCGCTATCCACACTGCATGCTTGGCGAACTTCAGCATGAACTTGCGCGCAGACAGGGGTTCCTTGTCGAGCTTCATCCGCTTCGCGCGATCGCCCTCGATCTTCTGCTCGATCCACATGAAGATTTCCGTGTAGACCGTCTGCGGGCAGGCATAGCCGCACCATAGCCGCCCGCCGACCGCGGTGAAGAGGAACAACGACAGCGCGGCGATGATCAGGATGGCAGTCAGGTAGATGATGTCCTGCGGCCACAGCACGAGGCCGAAGATGTAGAACTTGCGTGCCGCGAGATCGAACAGCAGCGCCTGTCGGCCACCCCACTGCAGCCAGGGCAAGCCGTAGAAGACGATCTGCGTGGCCCAGATGAGCGCCCAGCGCCACTTCTGGAAGAAACCGAGGGAATCGCCGATGCGATGGCGCGGGTAGATCTCCGCGCGCTTTGCATAGAGCTGGACCTCGACTTCGCGCAGCCCGCTGCCGGCGGCGGCCGGAGCCGGCTTCGCCGCTCCCGCCCGCTTTGCTTCCACCGCCTTGTCCATGTGTTCCACTTCCAGAGACCCAGACGCGGCACGCCGTCGCCGACGGCCGCGCACTCCTGAAAACTACTTCGAAGCCGGAGCTTCCGCCGCCTTCCCAGGCTGGTTCGACAGTGACCAGACGTAGGCCGCGACCAGGTGAACCTGCGCCGGATCCAAAGTGTCCTTCCAGGCGGGCATCGCGCTCTGTCCGGGCGAGAGCGTGTTCGACCCGCGTCCAGTCACGATCGTCTGCGAGATCGCGTCGGCCGTGCCGCCGTAGAGCCAGATCCTGTCACTCAGATTCGGCGCCCCCAGCGTCTGATTGCCCTTTCCGTCCGGACCGTGGCAAGCGGCACATGCCACAAACTTGTCCTTGCCTCGAACCGCCCGGACCGAATCGTGCGCGGAACCCGAGAGCGACAACACGTAATGCGCGACATCTGTGACGTCATCCTTGCCACCTACCGCCGCACCCATTGGCGGCATGACGCCGTTCCGACCATTGGCTATCGACGTCTTAATCGCGTCCGGCGTTCCGCCGTAGAGCCAGTCGCCGTCCGTCAGATTGGGAAAGCCGCGCGAGCCGCGCGCATCGGAGCCGTGGCACTGCGCACAGTTGTTCAGGAAAAGGCGCTCGCCGATGCCACGCGCCTTCGGGTCGAACGCGATCTTCTCGACCGGCTCCTTCGCGAATGCTGCAAAGATCGGCCCGAACCTGGCCTCGGCGGCCTTGACCTCGCCGTCGTACTGGCCGGTCTGCGTCCACTTCAGAACCCCCTGCCACTGCGTTCCGAGCCCCGGGTACAGGATCAGGTAGAGCACCGAGAAGACCACGGTCAGGTAGAACAAAACGATCCACCACCGCGGCATCGGATTGTTGAATTCCGCCAGGTCGCCGTCCCATGTGTGGCCGGTCGTCTGCGGATCGCCCTGCGCATTGAGCGTGACCTTGACCGTGCGCTTGCTCTGCATCCACAGGAACACGCCGCAGCCGAGCACCGAGACGATCGAGATGATCGCGATGTAGTAATCCCAGAAAACGCTGTAGAAGTCGCTCATCGATCGCCTCTGTCAGTGCCGTCCCGACTCGTCGTCGGCGAAAGGCAGCGCCTCCGCCTCGTCGAAGCCCTGTTTCGCGGTGCGGCTGTAGGCCCACACGACGATGCCGACGAAGCCGAGAAAGCCCAGCACCGTCAGCACAGCCCGGATGTCGTTGATGTCCATCGTCGTCTCCCAGGTCCTAGCGCACGCCCCGGAGCTCGACGCCCAGGCCCTGCAGATAGGCAATCACCGCATCGAGTTCGGTCTTGTCCTTCAGCGCTTCCGGCGCTTTCGCGATCTGTTCGTCGGTATAGGGCACGCCGGCCGTGCGCAGCGCCTTCATGCGCGCCTGGATGTCGCTGCCGTCGAGCCGGGTCTTCTCGAACCATGAGTACGCCGGCATGTTCGATTCCGGCACGACGTCGCGCGGGTTGTTGAAGTGGATCCGGTGCCATTCGTCCGAATAGCGGCCGCCGACGCGCGCCAGGTCGGGCCCGGTGCGCTTGCTGCCCCACTGGAACGGATGGTCGTAGACGAACTCGCCGGCCACCGAGTAGTGGCCGTAGCGCAGCGTTTCGGCGCGGAACGGCCGGATCATCTGCGAATGGCAGTTGTAGCAACCCTCGCGGATGTAGATGTCACGCCCGGCCAGGCGCAGCGGTTCGTACGGCTTGATCCCCTGCATCGCCTGCGTCGTCGACCGCTGGAAATACAGTGGAACGATTTCAACCAGTCCGCCGATGGCGACGACCAGGATGACCAGCACGATCAGCAGCGTCGGCGTCGTCTCGATCTTGTCGTGTGTCAGTTTCATCTTCTTCTCCGGGGCTCAGGCGTGCGCGACCGCGGCCGGGATCTGCGCCTCGACCGCCTTGCCCTGGCCGATCGTCTTCACCATGTTCCACGCCATCAGGCACATCCCGGCCAGGTACATCAGCCCTCCGAGCAGGCGGATCCAATAGAACGGATACGTCGCCTTGACGCTCTCGATGAACGTGTAGGTGAGCGTGCCGTCCTCGTTGACCGCGCGCCACATCAGGCCCTGCATGACGCCAGCGATCCACATCGCCGCGATGTAGACGACGATTCCGATCGTCGCGACCCAGAAGTGCACGGTGACCAGTCGCACGCTGGCCATCTCGGTCCGGCCGTACAGCCGCGGCAGCAGGTAGTAGATCGCGCCGATCGTGATCAGCCCGACCCAGCCGAGCGCGCCCGAGTGCACGTGGCCGATCGTCCAGTCCGTGTAGTGCGAGAGCGCGTTCACGGTCTTGATCGACATCATCGG
>DAINBQ010000176.1:0-6734 GCA_036732825.1 Burkholderiaceae bacterium
GTCAATCCCAACAACCCTAACGGCGGCACGTTCGACATGCGCCCGCTGCCGGATCTGCTGCGCCGATATCCGCACACGCTGTTCCTGGTGGATGAGGCCTTCATCGGATTGGCGGGCGAATCCGTTGTACCGCTGGTGGCGCGACATGCCAACCTGCTGGTCACCAGAACCTTGTCCAAGGCGCACAGTCTGGCTGGCTTCCGCGTCGGTTACGCCGTGCTGCCCGCGCCGATCGCCGCCGAACTGAACGGCAGCAACGATGCCTATCCACTCGCGCGTGCCAGCGAGGCGGCGGCGATCGCCACCCTCGAGCAGGAAGACAAGATACGCGGACGCACCAAGCAGCTGCGCGCCTGGACCGAGGCGCTGGCCGGTGAGTTGCGTTCGCTGGGAGTGCGCACGTGGCCGACGACCACCTACTTCTTCCTCGCCGACTTCGCGCCGCACGACGCCGCCACACTTGCTGCCCGTCTGCGGGAGCGGGCGATCCTGATCAAGCCACTGGGCGATGAGCGCCTTGGACGCGGCGTGATGCGGGTGACCACCGCACTGCCAGACGACAACGAACGCGTGATCGCCGCCCTGCGGTCCCTCCTATGAAATCCCAGCAAGGCCTTGCGACCGAAGCAGGCAGTCCAATTCTCTCGCGGATGTCTCGCATGCCATGACGCAAGCCGACATCATTGCGGTCCTGCTGCTTTCGACATTGTCGTTCGGCACGACCGTGGTTGGCGTCGCACTTGCGATCTGGGCGCGCGCGAACGAACGCGCGATGGGCGCGGGCATCGGTTTCTCGGCCGGAATCATGATCGTGATCTCGGTTCTGGAATTGCTGCCGGAATCGATCACAGCCATGGGGGCTGTGCATGCATTGGCTACTGCGGCACTCGGATTCGCACTGGTGTGGCTCGCGCACTGGTTCATTCCGCACTTTCATCTGATCACTGAAAGCGGCACCGTCGATACGCGCGAGATACGCGCCGCCTACCTGATTGTCTTTGGCCTGGTGCTGCACGATTTGCCGGAGGGGTTTGCCATGGCAAATGCCTACATCGCCGCTCCGGCGATGGGCGTCGTGGCGGCGATCGCCATCGCATTGCATAACCTGCCGGAAGAGTTCGCAATGGCCTCGCCGGCGGTGGCGATCAAGCGCAAGCGCCTGCTGTACGGCGGCGCGCTGCTATCCGCACTAGCCGAGCCCGTCGGCGCCGTCATCGGTCTGATAGCAATCGGTTTCGCCCCGTCAATGAACGGCGGCTTCCTGGCCCTCGCGGCCGGGGCGATGCTGTTCGTCTCGGTGCACGAACTGATTCCGATGGCGCGCCTCTACCGGCATGGTGGGTGCTTCGCCTTCGGCGCCGCGTTGAGCGTGCCCGTCTACGCCGGGCTCCGCTGGATCACGACTACGGCGCTCGGCCAGGCTGCGCCATGAGACTCGAGCGCTGGGGCTGGTACTCGATTGCGTTAAACGTGCTGCTGGCAGCCCTGCACGCCTTGATCGCAATACGCTCCGGCAGTCTCGCCGTTGCTGCGGAACTGCTCCACAACGTCGTTGACCTGTTTTCGGCGATCGCCGTGCTGGTCGGACTGAAGCTCGCCGCTCGCAAGTCGAAGGCCTTTCCCTACGGTTTGTACAAGGTCGAGAACCTGGTCGCCGCAGGGTTGGCGATGATGGTGTTCCTGACCGCGTACGAAGTGCTGCGCCACGCATTCTCCGCCGCACCGGCGCCGGCCCCGGTGCGTGTCGACGCCTGGATGCTGGCGGCCCTGATGGCCACCGGAATCATCCCGCTGGCGTTCAGCCATTACGAGCTGCGCGCCGCTCGCGCCGCCAATTCGCCGTCCCTGATCGCCGAGGCGAAAGAGTATCGCGTCCACGTCTTCACGACCGGATTGGCCTTCGCCGCGCTGGCTGCTGAATGGCTGAGCTTTCCGCTGGACCGCATCGCCGCGGCGATCATCGTTATGGCCGTGATCAAGACAGGCTGGGATCTGCTGCGTGACGCCATGCGCGTGCTACTCGATGCATCGCTCGAGCCGGAAGCGCTGGCTGCGGTCCGGCGGGTGATCGAGTCCGATGCCACGGTGCGCGAGTTGACGTGGATGACCGGCCGCAATGCCGGTCGGTTTCGCTACGTCGAGGCCGGCGTGGCGCTGCGGGCCGTCGATCTCAACCGAGCAGAAGCCGTCACCGCGCGTATCGAGCGCGCTGTGCGGATGCAGGTGCCACATGTCGAGCGCTTGCTCCTACACATCGAATCGCCGGCGGCACCAACCGCCCGCTACGCAGTGCCGCTGGCCGACCGTGAGGGCACGGTAAGCGCCCATTTCGGCGAGGCACCGTACTTCGCGTTCGTCACTGTCCGGGACGCCGACGGTGCGGTCGTCGAGCGCCGCATCGACGCCAATGCACACGTGAACGTACCGCGTGCCAAGGGTATCCGGGTCGCGGAATGGCTGATCGGACAGAAGGTCGATGCCGTCTACAGCCGGGAGGCTCTGCACGGCAAGGGGCCGGACTATGCACTTCGCGATGCCGGCGTCGACGCTGTGCACGGTGACGCAAGCACCGTCGATGCAGCGGTGGCGGCCTGCCATGAGGTTCGGCGCCGCGCTGTCGTCACGCGAAATGCGGAGGATGGCGGCACGACCGCAATGGCACCATGATCGGGCCGCACCTCGCCCGGGGGGAGTGGGCAACCCTTTCACAGTCAATGCTCGAGGTCGCCCGATCATCGCGCTTTCCTCATCTGCCTCTCTGCGAAACCCAGTATGGCTGAGACGATCTTCATGATTCACGGGATGTGGGGCGGGCCCTGGTACTGGAAGAACTACCGGTCCGTGTTCGAAGCGCAGGGACACCGCTGCGTTGCCACCACGCTGCCGTACCACGATATGGATCCGCGCGGCGCTCCCGACCCCCGCCTCGGAACCATGGGTCTGCTGGACTATGCAGAAATTCTCGAAGGCGAGCTAAGCCAGCTTCGCACAATGCCGATCCTGATGGGGCACTCGATGGGCGGCCTCCTGGCCCAGATGCTCGGGGCGCGCGGACTGGCCAAGGCCGTCGTCCTCTTGGCCCCCGCGGCACCTGCCGGCATCCTGGTGCTGGCGCCGTCGGTGATAAAGAGCTTCTGGTCGATCCAGATGACGTGGGGTTTCTGGAGCAAACCCGTGCGCCCGACACCTGACGAGGCGTCCTATTCATTGCTGCACCTCCTGCCAGAAAAGGAAAGACAGGAGACCTATGAGAAGTTCGTCTACGAGTCCGGCAGGACTGTCTTCGAGATCGGCTACTGGTTCCTTGACGTTCGCGGCGCATCACGCGTCGATGAGTCCAGATTGACCTGTCCCGTGCTGGTCGTTGCCGGCAGCCAAGACCGCATGACCCCGGCGTGGGTTGTCCGCCAGGTTGCCACCAAGTACGAGACCGTATCGACCTATAAGGAATTTGAAGCGCATGCGCACTGGCTCGTCGCCGAACCTGGATGGGAAGAGGTTGCCCGCTATGTCGGCGGCTGGCTCGGCACACTGAAAACGTCCGTTTGAAATGTCCGCCATCGCTTTCGCTGTCGTCTGGCCGTTTGCCGTCTTCAGGCCGCGCTCGCGACGGCCGCAGTGCGATGCACCTTGTTGAAGGAAGCCGGAGGAAACCACGATGTATTCACGCATTCTCGCCGCCATCGACGGTGGCCAAAGTTCGGCGCGTGCCTTCGCGCATGCGATCGCATTGAGCAAAGCGCTCGGGGCGGAACTGCGCGCATTGCATGTCGTTGATATGGGTTGGCTGCCGCTGGGGCCTGAACTTGCGGTTGAAACGCAGCGCCTTGCCGCCGCGCGCCGGGACGAGGGCGCAAGAGCACTGGCTGCCGCGCTTGAGGAAGCGCGCACTGCCGGGATGACGGCCACGACGAGCCTCATCGAAACTGGTGCGCCCGGGCAGCGCGTCGCGAGCCAGATCGTGCAGGAAGCGCAAGCCTGGCCAGCGGACATTCTCGTGCTGGGCACGCACGGCCGGGGCGGCGCCGAGCGGCTGATACTAGGCAGCGTTGCCGAAGGCGTGGCACGCCGATCCACCGTGCCGGTACTGCTAGTGCACGGATGAGCGTTGCAGCGACAAACCTTCAGCGACTGCGACTATCCCTTATTGGAGCACCTTCAGGCCGCTACCACCGCCTCCTTTCGGAGCTCTCACCTGCGGCGTGAGCACGAAACCATCGACGCTGGCATGCAACGAATGGGACTCGGGTAGCGATTCTGGCTTGCGGCTGCGATGCCCTTGCCGGCCGCGTCTGGCATTGCGAAACACAGCGTAGCAAGAGCGTAGGAGCGAGAGATGATTGCGACTGTCAAACCCAACGCGATGCAACGCGTCGAGCGCCCCTACCTCCGCCACCCGGCCCAGGCTGGAATGCCATTGGCATCACGCAGCACCAGGCTGTGTTCGCCCTTCTTGATCTCGGTGGCGATCACCGCAGGTTTGCCGTCGATCGTGACCCTCGATCCGCGGAACTCGATCTGGTCACCCGGCTGCAGCTGCTCTTCCAGCCGCTCGACATACCAGACTGGACCGAGATGCAGGTCCACGGTTTCGCTCGATGTCTTGACCATGACGTGCACGCCGGGCGCCATCCCCTTGATGGGCACGAACGACTGGACGCTCACGATCGTGCCAGCCGCGCTGTACGCCGACTGCGGGTTGTACAGTCGCTGGTACGGGCCCGGCCCCGCCCAGCCTTCGCTGCCCCGCCAGCCGCGCCAGCCTTGAGCGAGTGCAGGACGCACGGCCGCCAGCAGCCCGAAACCGATCATGCACAGTTCTATTGCCTCACGACGTTTCATAGGGCCTCCCATCGTCGTCAAAACACGCGCGGCGATTCAGCCGATCGACCTTCGACCGGCTCGCCGGCGTTGAACTGGTCGACGCGCCGTGTCGTGGTCATTGGTCGCCACGAAGGCTCAGCGCTCCGATCTCATCAATGACTTTCCCAACGCGTATGCCAACAGCCACGGTCAGTCCCAGACTGGGTCCGCTCCTTGAGCGACGGCATACCACGATGTCCACTAAGCGGAATCTATCCCACGTCAGCTTTCAGGCAAGTCCGATGGCTCTCTGCCGGGGCGGGTTTTGGCCGAACTCGGCTCTGGCTTTTGCGCCCAAACAAGCGTGCGCTCAGCGGGTGCGTCTGCCGGGAAACGGCAGGAACCACGAAAGTGGCTGCAGTAGCAGACGCCTCTGGTGCTAGAAGGATTGCTGCTCCTGGTCCACGACCTGGTCGTACGCGTCACGACTCAGATCCGCTTCGAACGACTCAATGGTCACAGCCAGGGAGTGCAGCTAAAGGTCAAGCGAATCGCAATCGTTCTGCGAGACCGAAATTCATGGTCACAGATTTGGTCACAGAATGGTCACAGGTGGCCAGCGTCGCGCAGTTTGGGCCGTGACGCCTGGTCAAGAAAGCGAACCGTCGACCGACGCGCCAACGAGAAGCGCATCGCGACGGCGATATCAACGCCGGCCTCGCCGGCACTGACTCGCCCGAGAAATCCGTTGATCCTGAAGAAGAAAACTGGGGTGGCTGATGGGACTCGAACCCACGACAACCGGAATCACAATCCGGGACTCTACCAACTGAGCTACAGCCACCACTCGAGAAAAACTTGGCCTGCCCGACAGGACTCGAACCTGTGACCCCCAGCTTAGAAGGCTGGTGCTCTATCCAGCTGAGCTACGGGCAGATCGAAGCTCTGAACGGGCGCACCGTCTGGTGCGGCGCTATGGTCGGGGTGGAGAGATTCGAACTCCCGACATCCTGCTCCCAAAGCAGGCGCGCTACCAGACTGCGCTACACCCCGAGGGCACGGGATGATAGCACCCGCCCCGCGCCGGACTACGCTGCCTGCGGCACCGGCGCGCTCGGCGCGGCGATGACGCGTGCGGTCGGCAGCACTGCGGAAAAGGTGCTTCCCTGGCCCATTTCAGACTGGACCTCGAGGCGCCCGTTGTGGCGCATCAGCACGTGCTTGACGATCGCCAGGCCGAGTCCGGTACCGCCGGTCTCGCGCGACCGGCTCTTGTCGACGCGGTAGAACCGCTCGGTCAGGCGCGCGATATGTTCCGGCGCAATGCCGATGCCGGTATCGGTGACCTCGAAGCGGCCGCCCTCGGCGTTTTCGCGCCATGTCAGCTTGATGCTGCCACCGTCCGGCGTGTAGCGGATCGCGTTGGACACCAGGTTGCCGAATGCGCTGCGCAGTTCCTCACGGCTGCCGAGCACGAAGCCGGGCGCGAGGTCGACTTCGATCCTGTGACGTCCCTGCGACAGCGCACGCGCCTCGTCGGCCACCTCGCGCACCAGCTGGCGCACGTCGACGACCTCGTCGGCAAGCGGGCTTTCGCTGGATTCCAGGCGTGACAGCGTCAGCAGATCCTCGACCAGCCGGTGCATGCGTTGCGCCTGCTCATGCATCAGCTGCAGATGATGCTGGCGCGTCGCCTCGTCCTCGGGCCGCGCATCGATCAGCATCTCGAGGAAACCGTTGACGACCGTCAGCGGCGTGCGCAGCTCGTGCGAGACGTTCGCGATGAAGTCACGCCGCATCGCATCGACCCGCTCGCGCTGCGTGATGTCGCGCGTGATCAGGATCGAGCGCTCCGGCTCGAACTCGACCACGCGGACCTCGAGCGCGAGGCCCGGCTGCGCCATCGGCTGGAACACCAGCGGTGCGTCGAA
>DAINBQ010000177.1:0-6699 GCA_036732825.1 Burkholderiaceae bacterium
CGCCCGCGCATCGGCCAGCAGGGCGTTGCCGTCGAGCTTGCGCCGGTTCATGTCGGCGACCCAGTTGGCAATCACCGGCAGCGCAGCTTGCTGCCAGTTCACGAGCTCACTCGCCGGCACGACATAAACGCTGTTGCCGCGATCCTGCGCCAGCCTGCGCGCCGGCGCCTTCTGCTCTTCCCACAGGCGTCCAGCCTGGCCCGAAAACTCAAGCCCTGAATTGCTGTCGATCACCGCTTTCAGTTCCGGGGGAAGTCCGTCGTAGGTATTGCGATTCATCGCCAGCAGGAATACCGCCGTGTACATCGCCGGCAGGTTCGGGTCGGTCTCCGTATGGAACCGCGCGACCTCCTGCACCTTCACTGCAGGCACGACCTCCCACGGCACGACCGCGCCGTCGATCACTCCCTTGGCCATCGCATCGGCCAGCGCGGTGACCGGCATCGAGACCGGTGTCGCGCCGAGCGCCGCGAGCAGCCGGTTCGTCTGGCGCGTCGGCGCCCGCAGTTTCAAGCCCTTGAAGTCGGCAAGCGTTCGGACCTGCCGCTCGCGCGTATGCAGATACCCGGCGTCGTGCACGTGCACTGCGAGCGGTCGGACTTCGCGGAACTCGTGGCGGCCATGCTTCTCGTAGAACTCCCAGGCGGCTCGTGATGCAACCTCCGCGTTGCTCATCATGAACGGCAGTTCGAAGACCTCCATCACCGGGAATCGCCCGGCCGTATAGCCGGGCAAGGTCCACACGATATCGGCGACACCGTCTCGCACCTGGTCGTACAACTGCGCGGCTGTGCCACCGAGTTGCATCGACGGGTAGAGCTGGCACTTGAGCCGCCCCGATGACTCGCGCTCGATGCGTTCGCACCACGGAACCAGCATCTTTGCGTGCGTGGTCGAGCCCGGCGGCAGGAAATGATGAACCTTCAATGTGATCGTCTGCGCGCTCGCCGACGGCAAGGGCAGCGCAGACAACAGCAGTGCGGCTGCCAGCGTGCGCAGCCCGTCGAGACCAGACATTGATTTCCCCGCTTCGATCAGACGACCCGGACCTTGAGCGTACCGATGCCCGCGATGCCGCCTTCCATCTCGTCGCCGGGCTTGACCGCGCCGACTCCTTCGGGCGTGCCGGTGTAGATCAGGTCGCCCGGCCGGAGCTCGTAGAACTTCGACAGATGCTCGATCGTCTCGTTGACGTTCCAGATGAGCTTGGCGACATCGCTTGCCTGGCGTTTTGCGCCGTTGACGTTGAGCCAGATCTGGGCGGCGGTGATTTCACGGGTGGTGGCGATCGTCTTGATCGGCGAAATCGGCGCCGAGCCATCGAAGCCCTTAGAAATGTCCCACGGGCGACCCTTGTCGCGCAGCGCGAACTGCAGGTCGCGCCGGGTCATGTCAAGCCCGACCGCATAGCCGTAGATGTGAGAGACGGCATCGGCCGCAGTGATGCGTTGGCCGCCCTTGCCGATGGCGACCACGAGTTCGATCTCATGATGGACGTTTGACGACTCGCCGGGATACGGAAACTCGCCGACCGATCCGAACGGCACGGGCACCGCGGCATCGGCCGGCTTCATGAAGAAAAACGGCGCCTCCCGTTCGGAGAATCCCATTTCCTTCGCGTGATCCAGGTAGTTGCGACCGACGCAGTAGATGCGATGCACCGGGAACAAGTCGGTCGTGCCGTCGACCGGCACGACGGGCTGGGGCGGCGCAGCGAACACGTAGCCCATGGAATCGAATCTCCGGAAGTCTGCAAAAGAGCGCCGAGTCTACGCGTGGCCCGGACCCGCCGCGCGCGTGATCGCTCGCGACAGCAGCGCAACCGGGAGCACTCCCGCCGCGACGATCGTCAGCGCCGGCAGCGCGGCTTCACCGAGCCGCTCGTCGCTCGCCATCTGGAAAGCGATCACTGCGAGAGTGTCGAAATTGAACGGACGCAGCACCAGCGTGGCCGGCAGTTCCTTCATCACGTCGACGAAGACGAGCAGCCCTGCGGCCAGCACCGACGGCGTCAGGATCGGCAGATGGACGCGGACGAAAGTGTCGAGCGGCGTGCTGCCGAGGCTGCGCGCGCTTGCATCCATCGCCGGCGTGATGTGCGTCAGCCCGGCCTCGATCGACTGGTAAGCCACCGCGAAGTAACGCACCAGGTAGCCGTACAGCAACGCGACGACGGAACCGGTCAGCAGCAGCCCCGGGCCGGTTCCCAGTGCCGATCGCAGCAGCGAATCGAGACGATTGTCGAAGGTGGCAAGCGGCACCAGGATGCCGACTGCGACGACCGCGCCCGGGACCGCATAGCCTAGGCTCATCACGCGCACCGCGGCGCGCACCAGCTTCGCCGGCAGTCCGCGCGTGACCGAGCGCGCCGTGTACGCGAGCATCAGCACCGCCGCGAGCGCCAGCGCGGCGCCCGCCACCGCGATGAACAGCGTATTGGCGAGCCAGTGCGCATAGCGCGCCCAGTCGACCGTCTGCCACGCCGGCAGCAGCAGGCGCAGTAGCAGCACGACCGGAACGATGAAACCGAGAACGACCGGAACTGCACACAGCACGAATGCGCCGGCACCGCGCAGGCCGCTCAGCCGATTGCGCGGCGCCGGCCGCTGGCTGGCGGTCGGAGTGAAGAAACGGGCCCGGCCGCGCGCACGGTTTTCGACATAGAACAGCGCCAGCACCAGCAGCAGCAGGATCGCGGCGAGCTGGCTGGCTGCGAGACGATCGCCGAGACCGAACCACGCGCGGTAAATCGATGTCGTGAAGGTCTGGAGGCCGAAGTAGGCCGACGCACCGTAATCGGCGATCGTCTCCATCAGCGCGAGCAGCGCTCCGGCCGCGATCGCGGGTCGGGCCAGTGGCAGGTTGACCCGCCACCAGGTCTGCAGCGCCGACAGCCCGAGGCTGCGCGCGGCGTCGATCATTGCCGCGGTGCGACTCATGAACGCGGTGCGCGCGAGCAGATAGACATACGGATAGAGAACGACGATGAACACGAACACCGCGCCGGCCAGCGAGCGGACCTCCGGGAACCAGTAATCGCCGCGCTCCCAGCCGAAGACCTCGCGCATCGAGGTCTGCAGCGGTCCGGAATACTGCAGATAGTCGGTGTAGGCGTAGGCAACGATGTAGGCAGGCATTGCCAGCGGCAGCAGCAGCGCCCACTCGAAGAAGCGGCGGCCGGTGAAGTCGCAGGCAGCCACGAGCCAGGCCGTCACCGCCCCGATTCCGACGACGCCGATGATCACGCCGATGCCGAGCAGTGACGTCTCGACGATCGCGTTCGGAATGACGGTCGCCGCGAGATGGCGCAAGGTGCCGGCCGACTCGCCCGGATCCCAGAAACTTGCAAAAACCCCTAGCACCGGCAACGCAACCAGCGCGCTGCAGACCAGTGCCAGCGCAATCGCGCGCCCCAGGCCGTCGCCGGTGCGATTCAGGGCGGTCAGGCGTCGCGCCAGCGTCGGGTTCATTGGGCCGCGGTCCTACTGTCTCTATGGATAACCGTACTCTGGGTATTGCCATTCAAATGCAAATGAGAATTATATGCATCTGACTTACACTTCCGGATCATGAACCCTGCGCGCCCCCTGCTGCTGATCGAAGCGCTGCGAGTTGCATACCGCGGCACGCCGGCGCCGGTCGTCGAAGGCCTGTCGCTATCGCTCGAGCGCGGCGAGATCGGGTGCGTCGTCGGCAGTTCCGGCTGCGGCAAGACCACGCTGTTGCGTGCAATCGCCGGCTTCATCGGCGTCGACGCGGGCACGATCGAGATCGACGGCCTGGTCGTTTCGGGGCCCCACTTCACCGCGGCGCCTGAAAAGCGTGGGATCGGCCTCGTGTTTCAGGATTACGCACTCTTTCCCCATCTCCGGGTCGACGAAAACATCGGTTTCGGCCTGCGTCACCTCGGCGCGGCCGAGCGCGCCGACCGCGTGCGGGAGATGGTCGATCTGGTCGGCCTGAGTGCGCAGGCGGCGAAGTTTCCGCATGAACTGTCTGGCGGGCAGCAGCAGCGCGTCGCCCTGGCACGTGCGTTGGCGCCGAAACCCGCCCTGCTGCTGATGGACGAACCGTTTTCGAGCCTCGACGTCGAACTGCGGGCCCGGCTCGGTACGGAGGTCCGGCAGATTCTGAAAGCCAGCCGCACCACAGCGATCCTCGTCACGCACGACCAGCAGGAGGCCTTCGCGATGGCGGACCGGGTCGGCGTCATGAACGCGGGCCGTCTCGAGCAGTGGGATCGGCCGTACGAGCTCTATCACCGCCCGGCGACGCGCTATGTCGCGGACTTCATCGGCCAAGGGGTGTTCCTGCCGGCAAAGGTCCTGACACCGACGAACGTCGAGATGGAACTCGGTGAGCTCAAGGGCGATGTCCCGCTGCCGTGCCAGCAGGGCTGCGACGTCTGCGGCAAGGGCTGCAATGTCGATGTCCTGCTCCGGCCCGACGACGTCATCCACGACGACGCGAGCCCGCTGAAAGCCGAAGTGGTGCGCAAGATCTTCCGCGGTGGCGACTTCATCTACACGCTGCGGCTGGCAAGCGGGCGCGAGGTGCTGGCGCTGGTGCCGAGCCATCACGATCACGCGATCGGGGAGCGCATCGGCATTCGGCTCGACGCGGATCACGTGGTGACCTTTCCGGCAAATGCCGGCGCGGTCCCGCTGCGCGCCAGTCCCAGCTGACCGCGCCTCGGGGGCGCCGGTCGTCGCTTACTGGGAGTGCGCGATTGACCTTGCCAGCCGGCGGCCTAGCATGTGGCCATGATGACGCGCACGGACCTGGTCGCGCTCGCCTACCGGGCGATCTACGAGAGTGATGCGCGCACGATGCAGGCCTTCCTGGCGTTTGCGGCCCCGATCGTCGTCGGCGACGACCTCGCCGTCGAAGCGCTCGGAGAGCTGAGCGACCTGTTCCAGATCTCGATGAGCTACGAGCGCTCGCGCGCGTTCGGCGGGCAGGAACAGGTCCATGTCCGGATGGTCAACACTCTGCACGCGTTGCGGGAGCGGCTGCCGGAGACCGCATAGGCCACGGGGGCCCGCAAAGGCTCGTGCGCCGGTGGAAAGAGCGGACGCGGATGCGACCAGCTGACGCGCCGTCGCGAACGCTACTCGGCATCTAACGATTCGGCAGCAGCCGAATCCGTGACACCGTCCAGCGCGTGACGTCTTCCTCAGGCTCGTCGCCGGCTGCAGGGGTCAGCGCCAGCGCCAGATTTGTGATGTATATCTCGCGGCCGACCCGCACGAGGCTGGCTGGAAACAACAGCCCGACCGGCGCGCCATCGGCACCGACTTTCTCGAAGTTGCCGATCTCGGCCACGACGCGCCCCTTGTCGTCCAGTCCGACGATCTGATCCGCCTGATTGGCGGCGACCCACAGCATGCCGCGATCGTCGATGACGATGCCATCGGCGCCGTTGATGCTTTCGGCGAATACCGAAATCGAAACCGGACTGGAAGCGAGGTCGACTTTCAACACGCGGTCATCGCCGGTATTGGCGACGAAGAGTGTCAGCTCGTCCCTGCTGAAGGCGAGCCCATTCGCACCGAACGGCGGAAAGCCGGCGGTGGCCAGCAGCGGATGATGCAGTACGGTGGTCACGCCGCACGGAACGATGCATCCCTGCGCATTGTCGATGCGGTAAATCGCGCCCTGGAAGGAATCCGAGACATAGAGGTTGCCGCTGCGATCGAACACCATCGCGTTTGGCGCCGGGAACCCTGCGGAGCCGAATGTGATCGTGTCGCTACTGCCATCGGGATTGACCTCGACGCGGTTTGCGGGCGCGCCGATCGACGGCAACGTGGCGACATCTTCGACCGCACCATCGAGATCGGCAGCAACGCGCTGGATCCTCGATTGGTTGAAGTTGGTGATGTACACCTTTGAGTCGCTCGGACCGAAGCCGAGGCCGAGCATCGGTGTCCCGAAATCCCGCGAGCCGAGCAGCTGCCCGTGACGGCTGTAGCGCAGCAGCTTGTTTGGGTTGGGCCCAAAAGTGGCGACCTACACGTCGCCGGTCGCGGGATTGGCCGTGATGCCTTCCGGAAACTGCACGCCGGCCGGCAGCGTGGCGAAATTGACAAGCGTGTCGTGCCAGCGCTTCTGCGCCCAGCCCGGACTCGCAGCGAAGCTCACCAGCAGAATGAGACAGGCAATCAGCGATCGGCTCATGTTTGCTCCCTCTTGTTGGGTTGGTTCGGCCGTTGAGTTCAGCCGGCGCCACAGCGCATTGTGAGTCTGGAAGAGTCGGAAACGGAGTGTCAATAAACTTGCGACGGCGCACCGGCCGTCGGCCTCACTGCCGATCTCCAGGTGCGCTTCATGTCGACATGGTCGTCGAGCTTGCAGAGCCCAGGAAGAGATACGAGCCAGATGAACTCACGAGAAGAGTTGAATGTCCTCAGGCAGTTGAGCAAACTGCTGACGGACGAAGAACGGGAACGCAAGAGCCAGAAGACAAGACGCAGGCTGCTTTACTCAGTCGCCTTCTTCGCCCTGGTGGCTGCATTCATGCCGTTCTTGATGCAAGGAGAATTCATCGGCCTGGTTGCCGCCGCAGTCGCCGCGCTCGCCGGAAGCCTGGTCGGTTTCGCAATCTACGGCGAGATTGCCGCCAGACAGTGGCCCATATTGAAGCCACACATCAATGTCGAGAGCGTCTCGACTCGCATCAGGCAACTTTAATAGCGT
>DAINBQ010000178.1:0-6667 GCA_036732825.1 Burkholderiaceae bacterium
TGCTCGAGGCGCTCGGCGCCGGCCGCAGCAAGTCGCAGCGATTCCCGCTCGCGGTCGCCCGCTCGGAGGCGGAATCGCTGCTCGCACACCTGCGCGCGACGCCAGGCGTCGTCGAGGCGATCGCGGCCGGAAGCCTGCGGCGCGAGCGCGCCACCGTCGGCGATATCGACCTGCTGGTCGTCAGCGAGGCCGGAACGCCGGTCACGCGCCGGTTCGTCGAATACCCGCGCTTGCGAGACGTGCTGGCGAAGGGACGCACCCGCGCCAGCGTCGTGCTGGAAAGCGGACTCCAGGTCGACCTCCGGATCGTGCCGCCACGCAGCTATGGGGCCGCGCTGGTCTACTTCACCGGATCGAAGCAATACAACATCGAACTGCGCAAACGCGCCATCGCACGCGGCTTGAAGCTGAACGAATATGGTTTGTTCAGGGGCAGCGAGCAGATTGCCGGCGACACCGAGGCCTCGATCTACCAGGCGCTCGACCTGCCGTGGGTCCCACCGACGCAGCGTGAAATTCCGCAGACCGCAGGAGGCTGAAACGATGAAGATCGAATCGAGCGCGTTTTCCCCCGGCGCGGAGATTCCGCGGTTGCATACCTGCGAAGGTGAAGACATATCTCCGCCGCTGCGGTTCGCAGAGGTGCCGCCTGGCGCCAAGAGCCTCGTGCTGATCGTCGACGATCCCGATGCGCCGGATCCCGCCGCGCCGCGAATGACCTGGGTGCACTGGGTCTTGTACGACATGCCGCCTGCGACCGCCGAACTGGCGCCGCGGGCGACCTCGGCCGGCGTCAAGGCGCGCGACGGACTGAACGACTGGCGCCGGAGCGGTTACGGCGGCCCCTGTCCGCCGATCGGCCGCCATCGTTACTTCTTCAAGCTGTATGCGCTCGACAGCATGCTTGGCGATCTGCGCCAGCCGACCAAGCCGCAACTCGAACAGGCGATGGCCGGCCACGTAATCGCCCAGGCCGAACTGATCGGGACCTATCAGAAACAGTCCGGCGCGCGCTAGCGGCCCCATTGCGGGTGCCCGGATTGCCATCCCGGCGCCGGTAGAATCCGCGGTTTCCCCGCCGCGGGCGGAATCAATGCTGCCGCAACACAAGCAACAGGTCACCGCCCTGATCGAACAGGCACTGGCCGGCGTCGGCGCCGGCGGCGTTGCCGTCGTTCTCGAACGGCCGAAAGTCGAAGCACATGGCGACGTCGCCACCAACGTCGCGCTGCAGACGGCCAAGTCGCTGAAGAAGAACCCGCGCGAAGTCGCGACCGCCATCGCCGAAGCCCTGCGCGTGAATCCCGCCGCCGATGGGTTGATCGAGTCGGTGGAAGTGGCGGGGCCGGGCTTCATCAACCTGCGTATTGCACCCGCGGCCAAGCGATTGGCCGTGCATGCGGTGCTGCGTGAACGCGATTGCTTCGGCACGACTTCCGAGCATGCCGGCCACAAGGTCATGGTCGAGTTCGTCTCGGCAAACCCCACCGGCCCGCTGCACCTGGGCCACGCGCGGCAGGCTGCGCTGGGCGATGCGCTCGCCAATCTGCTCGCAGCGCAGGGATGGCAGGTGACGCGCGAGTTCTACTACAACGATGCCGGCGTGCAGATCGCGAACCTTGCGCTGTCGGTGCAGGCACGCGCGCGGGAGCTGCAGGGCGAAGCCGTCGAGTTTCCCGAAGCCGGATACCGCGGCGATTACATCGTCGAGATCGCGCGTGACTACCTCGAACGCAAGACCGTCGCCGCGCGCGACGGTGCGCCGGTGACCGCGAGCGGTGATGTGAGCGATCTGGAAGCGATCCGCCACTTCGCGGTGACCTACCTGCGCCGCGAGCAGGATGTCGACCTCGCGGCGCTCGGCGTCGCGTTCGACAGCTACTTCCTCGAGTCTTCGCTGTATTCCGACGGCAAGGTCGAGTCAACCGTCGATGCGATCGTGCGTTCGGGCCTGACCTACGAAGCGGACGGCGCGCTCTGGCTGAAGACGACCGAGATCACCGACATCGCCGGCCACGGCGGCCCGCCCGCGGACGACAAGGACCGCGTGATGCGCAAGTCGGACGGCAGCTACACCTACTTCGTGCCCGACGTCGCCTATCACGTCACCAAGTTCGAGCGCGGCTACGAAAAGGTCATCAACATCCAGGGCTCGGATCACTACGGCACCGCCGCGCGGGTTCGCGCCGGCCTGCAGGCCGTTGCGCGCGCGCGCGGCGCCGCCGTGCCGAAGGGATATCCGGACTACCTGCTGCACAAGATGCTGCGCGTGACGAAGGGCGGCGAGGAAGTGAAGATGAGCAAGCGCGCCGGCGCCTACGTGACGCTGCGCGACCTGCTCGAGTGGGTCGGCCGCGACGCCACGCGCTTCTTCCTGGTGGCGCGCAAGGCCGATGCGGAGTTCACGTTCGACGTCGACCTGGCGCTGTCGCAGAGCGAGGACAACCCCGTTTACTACGTGCAATACGCGCATGCACGGATCTGCTCGGTGCTGGCACAGGCCCCCGAAAAGGGCTACGCCGTGCCCGACGAGGCGCATGCACTGACTTTCGACCTCGCGCCGCTCGCGTCGCCGCGCGAGCAGACGCTGCTCGCCCGGATTGCGCAGTATCCGGACGTGTTGTCTGCGGCCACGGACGACCTCGCGCCGCATCAGGTCGCGTTCTACCTGAAGGACTTCGCGGCCGATTTCCACGCCTACTACAATGCAGAGCGCGTGCTGGTCGAAGAAGACACCCTGCGCAACGCCCGCCTCGCGCTGCTGCTGGCCGCGCGCCAGGTGCTGCGCAACGGACTGGCGCTGCTCGGCGTCTCGGCGCCGGAAAAGATGTAGCTGAACCTCAACGATGACCCATTTCCTGTCACGTCACCAGCTCGGTAACACGTTGGTCGGCTTCATCGTCGGACTGGTGCTCGGCCTCGGGATCGCGGTCGCGATCGCGCTCTACATCACGAATGCGCCGGTGCCGTTCGTGTCCAAGGTAAAGCCCGCGAGCGAAAACGTGAATCCGGGTGCCAACGGGCAGCTGCCCGATCCGAACAAGCCGCTGTATGGCACGACGGCGACGAAGCCGGCCACCGAAGTCGCGAAGATCGATCCGGCCACCGACCCGAAGGCGGCACCGCCGAAGGAGAAAAGCGAGCCGCCGGCGGAGGACGGCTCGCGCTTCCTGCTGCAGGCCGGCGCGTTCAGGACGCCGGATGACGCCGATTCGATGCGCGCGCGCCTGGCGCTGCTCGGCTTCGATGCGCGGGTCTTCCCGCGCGAGCAGGACGGATCGACGCTGTACCGCGTTCGTCTCGGGCCCTATGGCAACCTCGACGACGTGAACCGGATTCGCAAGACGATGGCCGAAAACGGCATCGACGTTCAACTGATTCGACTCAAGTAACGCCCGCCCCTGAAGCAGAACCATTCGTCGATGCGGGAGAACCCCTGTCATCGGCGCCGGTCACAGAAACGTTGACCGACGAAAGGAGAGATCACGCATGTCACTGACCCGCCGCCACCTGCTGCTCGCCGTGAGCACCGTCCCCTGCCTGGCCTTCGCGCAGGCGGTCAGCGCGCCGAAGGAACTGAAGGATTTCCGCCCGGTGTCGCCGCCGCAGCCGGTCGAGAACGGCAACAAGATCGAAGTGCTCGAGTTTTTCCAGTACACGTGCCCGCACTGCATGTCGTACGAGCCGGTGCTCGAGGGCTGGCGCAAACGCCTGCCGGCCGACGTGGAGTACCGCCGCATTCCGATCAGCTGGGACCAGACGAATCTGCCCCATGTGCGCACCTACTTCACGCTGGAAGCGCTCGGCAAGGTCAACGAACTGCATACGAAGGTCTTCCGGGCGGTGCAACTCCAGCGCCAGCCGATGCTGAAGCCCGACGAGATCGCGGATTTCATGGCATCCAACGGCATCGACCGCAAGCAGTGGCTCGATGCCTACAACTCGTTCTCGGTCGGAGCCCGCGCGAACCGGGCGGGCCAGGTGTGGCGCGCCTACAAGATCGACGGCACGCCGGCGATGGCGGTCGACGGCAAGTGGGTCACCGCGCCGTCGATGGTCGGCTCGCGCGAGGGCAGCCTCACGGTGCTCGACTATCTCATCCAGCGCGCGCGCAGCGAGCGAACCAGCAAGAAGTAGGAAGCGCGGCGGCCGCGCCCGAGTTCGACGCGGCCGCCACCCTGACCGCCTGGCGCGCATGAGCGCTGATATTCCGTGAACGTCTTCATCACCGGCGCCTCGAGCGGGATCGGCGCCGCGCTCGCGAAGGCGTTCGCGGCGCGCGGAGCCACCCTCGGTCTCGCCGCGCGCCGGCGCGATGCGCTCGAGGCGCTGGTCGCGACGCTGCCCGGCCGCCATCACGTCTACGAGGTCGACATCATCGACAAGGATGCGATGGTCGCCGCTGCGCGCGACTTCGAGAGCGCCTGCGGCGGCGCCGACATCGTGATCGCGAATGCGGGAATCTCGGTTGGCGTGAAGACCGAGCACTACGAGGACCTCGAGCAGTTCAAGCGCGTTTACGACACAAACGTGCTCGGCATGGCGCACACCTTCCATCCGTTCATCGCGCCGATGAAGGCGCGGCGGCGCGGCACGCTGGCCGGCATCGCGAGTGTGGCCGGCATGCGCGGACTGCCGGGTTCCGAGGCGTATTGCGGATCGAAGGCCGCGGCGATCCTCTATTGCGAGAGCCTGCGGGTCGATTTGGCGCGCCATGGTGTGAAGGTCGTGACGATCTCGCCGGGATTCATCCGCACCGCGCTGACCGCGAAGAACCCGTACGGGATGCCGTTCCTGATGGACGTCGATGCGTTCGCCAAGCGCGCGGCCGACGCGATCGTCGCCGGCGTGCGCTACAAGACAATCCCGTGGCAGATGGGCTGGGTCGCGGGCGTGATGCGACTGCTGCCGCGCTGGCTGTTCGACCGGCTCTTCGCGCGGCGCAAGCAGAAGCCGCGCGCAACCCCGGCGCCGTGAGCCACCTCGCGGACGGTTCCATGACGGCCGCCGCAAATCCGCCGACGACCTGGATCGATGCGATCGGGCAATCGCATGCGCCCGCAACTGCCGATGCGCGCATCGTCTCCCTCGTGCCTTCCATCACGGAGCTGCTGTTCGACCTTGGCGTCGGCAACCGCGTCGTCGGCCGCACCGGTTTCTGCATCCACCCGCGCGACGCGGTGCGCGAGGTACCGAAAGTCGGCGGCACGAAAGACGTGAAGCTCGATGCGCTGCGCGCGCTCGCGCCGACACACGTGATCGTGAACGTCGACGAAAACGAAGCGGCCACCGTGGAGGCGATCCGGGCATTCGTGCCGAGCGTGATCGTCACGCATCCGAACGCGCCGGAAGACAACATCGCGCTTTATCGGCTGCTCGGTGGCATCTTCGGCGCCGAAGCCCGCGCCGAACAACTCGCGGCCGAACTCGGCAACGAACTCGAAGTCTGCCGCGCCAAGCAATGGCCGCGCGAGCGCGTGCTGTACCTGATCTGGAAGGATCCCTGGATGACGGTCGCGGCCGACACCTATATCGGTCGCACGCTGGCCTGCGTCGGCTGGGACGTGCCGCCGCAGGCGGGTGGCTGGTCGGGCGCCGCGCGCTACCCGGTCGTCGACGATCTGGACGCAGCCGCGTCCGGAGTCGACCGCGTGCTGCTGTCGTCCGAACCCTTCATGTTCCGCGCGCAGCACGTCGCCGAGTTGCAGCAACGCCTGCCGGCCACGCCGGTCGACCTGATCGACGGCGAAATGACGAGCTGGTACGGCAGCCGCGCGATCCGCGGCCTCGCCTGGCTGCGCGAGTTCCGCTCGTCTCGAGCGTCGCGTTCAGCGCGCAGCGCGTAGCGCCGCAAAGCCGCGGTCGAGATCCTCGATCAGGTCGTCCGGGTCTTCGAGCCCGGCCGAGATGCGCAGCAGCCGGCCCGTGTGCGGACACGGCGCGACGCTGCGTTCCGGATCGGCCGGGATCAGCAGGCTTTCGTAGCCGCCCCACGAGTAACCGTGGCCGAAGAGCTCGACAGAATCGACCAGCGCGTTCAGCGCCGCCACCGGGGTTTCGGCGGCGAGCACGACCCCGAACAGACCCGACGCGCCGTTCATGTCGCGCTTCCACAATGCATGGCCCGGGTCGTCCGGCAGCGCCGGATACAGCACACGTTCGACCTCGGGCTGCGCCCGCAGCCACTCGATCAGCCGCGCGGCGTTGGACGCGTGCAGCGCAAGCCGGGCCGCCATCGACCGCAGCCCGCGATGCGCGAGATAGATGTCATCCGGGCTCGTCGTCATCCCGTAGTGATGCATCGCCTCGCGCAGCGCCGGCCATGAGCGCTCGTTGCTGGTCAGCGTGCCCATCAGCAGATCCGAGTGGCCGCCGATGTATTTCGTCGCCGCGTGCAGCGCGACGTCGGCTCCGTGCTCCAGGGGCCGGAAGTTGAGCGGCGTTGCCCAGGTGTTGTCGACGATCGTCGTCGCGCCGCGCCCGCGCGCGATCGAGACGAGCAGCGGAACGTCCTGCATCTCGAAGGTCAGCGAACCCGGCGACTCTATGAAGAGCACCCGCGTCGTCGGCCGGAAGAGCTCGGCGATGTCGGCGCCGATGCGCGGGTCGTAAATCGTCGTCTCGACACCGTAGCGCGGCAGCGTGCGCAGGCAGTAGCGGCGCGTCG
>DAINBQ010000179.1:0-6664 GCA_036732825.1 Burkholderiaceae bacterium
CGCGGATTATACGGGCGCAGCGCGAATTGCGCAGCCTGAATGCCAAGCGCTCTCTAGACTTGCGCACCCTACACTGCGCGCCGCGATGACACCCAACGTATTGCTGATGCTGCCCGATTTCGGGCTGATCCTGCTCGGCGCGATCCTGGCACGTCGCTTCACGTATCCGCGCGGCTTCTGGGACGGCGCCGAGAAGCTCGTCTACTACGTGCTCTTTCCGCCACTGCTCTTCAGCGCAATCGTCGGCGCGAAGTTTTCGCTGACGACCGACGGCAAGCTGCTCGCCGCCGCGGTCGCGAGCTTCCTGATCGCGGTTGCGCTCGGCTTCCTGGCACGGCCACTGTTCCGGCCGCGCCGTGAGCTTTTCGCGAGCTGTGTGCAGACCGCGTTCCGCTACAACTCCTACGTCGGACTCGCGCTCGCGCAGTCGCTGTTCGGCGCGCGCGGCGTCGCGCTGCTGGCGCTGATCATCGCGTTCTGCATTCCGCTTGCGAACGTGTTCGCGGTGTATGCGCTGGCGCGGCACCAGGGCGCCAATGTGCTGCGCGAGCTGGCCATCAATCCACTGGTCCTGTCGACCGTCGCCGGACTCGTGGCCAACTTTGCAGGGGTCGAGCTGCCGCTGCCCGTTGCCAATTTCCTGGCGCGGCTTGGCGGCGCGAGCCTCGCGGTCGGGCTGCTGTGCATCGGCGCCGGGCTCGCGTTCGACACGGTGCGCGACGATCGGGCAACGATGATCTGGTTCACGGTCGTCAAGCTGCTGCTGGTGCCGGCGGCCGCAACCGCTTTTGTCATCCTGCTCGGATTGCGCGGCGTGGAAGCGCAGGTCGTCGTGCTGTTCGCCGCGCTGCCGACGGCGTCGAGTGCGTACATCCTCGCGGCGCGCATGGGCGGACATGCGGCGCCGGTCGCGGTTCTGGTGACGATGCAGACCCTGCTCGCGATGGCGACGCTGCCGCTCTGGGTCGGCTTCGCACCCGCATGATCAGGCCGCGTGCCGTCGCAGCGCCCAGTCGACGTGCTCGCGCACGAGCGGACTCGGATCGTCGGCGCGCGCGCGCAGCGCTGTGAGCACTTCCGGCGATGTCGGCGCGTTGCCGAGCGCGACCGCGATGTTGCGCAGCCAGCGTTCGTGGCCGATGCGGCGGATCGCCGATCCGGCGTGGCGCTCGTCGAACTCGGCCTCGGTCCAGGCGAAGAGTTCGACCAGCGTCGACGTGTCGAGACCGTGGCGCACGTCGAAGTCCGGCAGTTCGGAAACCCGCGCGAACTTGTTCCAGGGACAGACGAGCTGGCAGTCATCGCAGCCGTACACCCGGTTGCCGACGAGCGGCCGCAAATCCTCCGGGATCGCTCCCGGCAGCTCGATCGTCAGGTATGAAATGCAGCGGCGCGCATCGAGTTCGTAGGGGCCGGTGATCGCCCGGGTTGGACAGATGTCGATGCAGCGAGAACACGTGCCGCAGTGATCGCCGACCGGCGCATCGACCGGCAGCGGAAGGTCGGTCAGGATCTCGCCGATGAAGAACATCGAGCCGGCGTCCTGCGACAGCAGCAGCGTGTGCTTGCCGCGCCAGCCGATGCCCGACTTGCGCGCCAGTTCGACTTCCAGCACCGGCGCCGAGTCGGTCGCGACCCGATATTGGAACGACCCGACCTCTGCTTCGATGCGCGTCGCGAGCTGCTGCAGGCGGCTGCGCAGCACCTTGTGGTAGTCGCGGCCGCGCGCGTAGAGTGAGACGACCGCGGTGCCCGGATCATGCAAGCGTCGAAATTCGCGCTCCGCCCAGTCGGGCGGCGTGCCGCGCGGCAGGTAATCGATGCGGCCGCTGATCACGCGCAGAGCGCCGGGCACCAGCCGGGCCGGGTCTGCGCGCAATCCGGCATGGCGCTGCAGATACGCCATCTCGCCATGCCGGCCCTCTTCCAGCCACGCATCGAGTCGTGCCGCCGCGTTGCTGACATCGACGTCGGAAATCCCGATGCGGGCAAAACCCAGTTCGGAGGCCCACGCCCGAATCTTCTGGACCAACCCGTTCCAGTCCCGCGACTCGGCGCAGGTATTCTCGGCGGCTTCCGCTCTGATCATCGATGGGATTCTAGGTGCCGACTGCGCGCACGCTCACTTCGTGGCAGCTGAAACTGGCCGACCCGGAAGCGACCGCAGCGCTCGGACATGCCCTCGCGCGTGCAGTGCAGGTCCATCTCACGGAGATCCGCGAACGCGGCCTGCAGATGGGTCTTTCGGGCGACCTCGGCGCCGGCAAGACGGCGCTGATTCGGGCCATGTTGCGGGCCCTGGGAGTCGTCGGCTCGGTAAAAAGCCCCACCTACGCGCTAGTTGAACCTTATGCCGTTTCGAGCTTAGACTTCTACCACTTTGATTTTTATCGTTTTAGCGATCCGTCGGATTTCGGATCGTCCGGCTTCCGGGACCTGTTCGGACCGGGCCGGCTGTGCGCGATCGAGTGGCCTGAACGTGCCGGTGACCGGCTGCCAACGAGTGACATCTCGATCACGTTAAGAGTGGACGGCGACGGGCGGCTTGCATCGCTCGCCGCCGCAAGCGAACTGGGCCAGGCATGCCTGACGAGTGCGATCGCGGAGTACCAAGCCGGGAGCGGCGGAACCTGATCGGGGCCGCCGGCGGAACGCTCGTTCTTGCGCTCACCCCGCTAGAGATCGCTCGCGGTGCGACGTTGCTGGCGGTGCGACTCTGGCCCGCCACCGATTACACGCGCGTCACGCTCGAGCACGACGCGCCGCTGAAGTTTTCGCACTTCATGGTCAAGGATGTCCCGCCGCTGCGGCTGGTGGTTGACGTCGAAGGCATCGACCTGACGCCGACTCTGAGGGAACTGGTCGGCAAGGTCGAATCAAACGATCCGTATATCAGCGTCGTTCGAGTGGGCCAGAACCGGCCGAAGGTCGTCCGCCTGGTGATCGAACTGAAGGAGGACATCAGGCCACAGGTGTTTTCGCTCGAGCCGGTCGGGCCGTACCAGCATCGGCTCGTGCTGGATCTGTATCCGCTCAATCCGCCGGACCCGTTGCTGGCGCTGCTGCGCGAGCAGGCGCGACCGCGCGACCCGGACTTCCTGCCGCCGGATCTGCGTCCGGACAGCGACCGCTCGATCGTGCAGGGCCCGAACCGCGCTCCGCGTTCGGCCACCCGCCGCAACGACGCCGACATGCAGCGCATCCTGACGGTCGCGATCGATCCGGGTCATGGCGGCGAGGATCCCGGCGCGGTTGGCCGCAGGGGCACGTACGAAAAGACTGTCACGCTGGCGATCGCGCGCCGGCTGCGCGAGATGATCGTCACGGACCGCTCGCTGCGCGCGGCGATGACCCGCGACGGCGACTACTTCGTGCCGCTGCGCACGCGCGTCGCCAAGGCACGCGCGGTACAGGCGGACCTGTTCGTCTCGATCCACGCAGACGCATGGATCCGGCCCGACGTGCGCGGCTCGTCGGTGTTCGCGCTGTCCGAAAACGGTGCATCGAGCTCCGCGGCGGCCTGGATGGCGAAGCGCGAGAACGATGCCGATCTGGTCGGCGGAATCAATCTTGCATCGCATGATCGACAGCTCGCGCGCGTTCTGCTCGATCTGTCGACGACCGCGCAGATCAACGACAGCTTGAGGCTGGGTAACACCGTGCTGCGCGAGCTGGAGCGCGTCAACCGCCTGCACAAGCCGCGCGTCGAGCAGGCCGGTTTCGCGGTACTGAAGGCACCCGACATTCCATCGATCCTGATCGAGACCGCATTCATCAGCAATCCGGCCGAGGAAGCGCGACTGCGCGATGACGACTACCAGGACCAGATGGCACGCGCGATCATGGCCGGAATCAAGCGCTACTTCGCGAAGAACCCTCCGCTGGCACGCAATCCGCTGACATAAGTTCCGGGCGAGCGCGAAGACAGCGTCAATCGCGGCGCTCGACACTTCGCATGAACGCTGGAGGCCCACGCACATTTCTGGCGCGGGGCGACGCACCCATCTGGTCACCATTCGATCGATCTGCCTCGGGTATCGTTGATCGGGCAGCGAAATGCGGCCGCGCATGCGCTCTGCGCGATGACTCTACAATCCGGCTCAAACAACACGACGGAGGATTGACCCGTGCCCCCGCCCCACAAGAACAAACAAAACGATTCATGCAGCATCTCACGGGCCTCGGCCGCGAGCCTGTTCGCCATTTCCGTGGCGGCATTGCTTCCGGCCTGCCGGCAGGCCGAACCGCCGCCACCTCCGGAAGTCCGCCCGATCCGCGTGTTCACGGTCGACAAGCTGACCGCCGGCGACACCGTTTCGCTGACCGGGACCGTGCAGGCCGAGAACGAGGTCAATCTGTCGTTCCGAATCGACGGCCGGATGATCGAGCGCAGCGTCAACGTCGGCGACGCGGTGAAGGCCGGCCAGCAGATTGCGCGGCTCGATCCGTCCAACGAGGAGAGCAGCCTGCAGTCGGCGCGTGCGCAGCTCGCGGGCTCGCAGGCGCAGCTGGTCGAACAGCGCAACAACTTTGCGCGGCAGCAGGATCTGCTCGCGAAGAACTTCATCTCCAAGGCCGCGTTCGACCAGGTCGCGGCAAACCTGCAGAGCGCGCAGTCGAACGCCACCTCCGCGCAGGCGCAGGTCAATCTCGCAAACAACCGCCTCAGCTATACGCGGCTGGTCGCCGACGCGCCGGGCACCGTCACCGCGGTCGGCGCGGAACCGGGCGAGGTCGTCGGCGCGGGTCGCATGGTCGTTCAGCTGGCCCGCAAGGGCGGGCGCGACGCGGTGTTCGATGTGCCATCGCAGCTGAAGGACAGCGCGCCGGCGAACCCCGAAATCACGGTTGCGTTGACGACGGATCCGCGCATCACCGCGAAGGGCCGCGTGCGCGAAGTGTCGCCGCGCGCCGACCCGCGCACCGGAACCTTCCAGGTCCGCGTCGGACTGATCGATCCGCCCGATGGCCTGCGGCTCGGCAGCATCATTACCGGAAGGATGCGGCTCGACGAGCGGGCCAGCATCCAGGTTCCCGCGTCCGCGATGGTGCGCTCCGAGCGGCAGCCCGCGGTGTGGATCGTCGATCCGAAGACGATGACGGTTTCCTTGCGCAATATCGATGTCGAGCGCTTCGATGCGGCGCGCGTGATCGTCGCGAGCGGCCTCGCTCCCGGTGACATCGTCGCCACTTCCGGCGTACAGGCACTCAGGCCAGGACAGAAGGTAAGACTGCTCGAGGCCGCCAAGTGATCGGCCCGAACCTGTCGGAATGGGCGATCCATCGCCGGTCGCTCGTCGTCTTCCTGATGATCGCCGCGGTCCTCGCAGGAACGCTGTCGTTCCTGCGGCTCGGCCGCGCCGAGGATCCGGTGTTCACGTTCCGCACGATGATCGTGTTCGCGGCCTGGCCCGGCGCGACGCAGGAAGAGACCTTGCTGCAGGTCACGGAGCGCATCGAACGCAAGCTGCAGGAGACCAGCCACCTCCGGCACGTGCGCAGCTACACGGTGCCGGGCTTCACGACGATGTTCGTCGACCTCGAGGGATCGACGCCGCCCGAGGCGGTGCCGGATGTCTGGTACCAGGTCCGCAAGAACATCGGCGACATCCGCCTGACGCTGCCGCCCGGCGTGATCGGCCCCGGATTCAACGACGATTTCGGGGACACGTTCGGCATCATCTACGGATTCACCGCCGACGGCTTCACGCAGCGCGAGCTGCGCGACTACGTCGAGGCGGCGCGTTCGCGCCTGCTGCTGGTGCCGGATGTCTCGAAGATCGACATCCTCGGCGCGCAGGACGAGCGCATCTTCATCGAGTTCTCGCCCGACCGGCTCGCCGGCCTCGGCCTCGATTACTCAAGCCTGCTCGCGACGCTGCAGACTCAGAACATCGTGCGGCCGGCGGGCGTGCTGGAGACCCGTGACGAACGCATCTCGCTGCGCGTGTCCGGCTCGTTCGACAACGAGGACGACATCCGGAACGTCAACTTCCAGATCGCCGGCCGGATGATCAGGCTCGGCGACATCGCCGACGTGCGGCGCGGATTCGTCGATCCGCCGCAGCCGATGTTCCGCGTGAACGGCACGGCGGCGATCGGACTCGCGATCGCGATGCGCGACGGCGGCGACATCCTCGCGCTCGGCGCGAACATCAAGAAGGAGATGGCGGACATCCGCGCCGAGCTGCCGCTCGGCATCGAGCCGACGCTGGTCGCCGACCAGGCCGTCACCGTCGACACAGCGATCGGCGAGTTCATGGAGTCGCTGTGGCAGGCGATCCTGATCATCCTGGTCTGCAGCTTCGTCGCGCTCGGCGTCCGCCCCGGCGCGGTCGTCGCGCTGGCGATTCCGCTGACGCTGGCGATCGTGTTCGCGGTGATGGACATCGCCAACATCGATTTGCAGAGGATCTCGCTCGGCGCGTTGATCATCGCGCTCACGCTGCTGGTCGACGACGCGATGACGACGGTCGACGCGATGATCCGCCGGCTCGCAGCCGGCGACTCCAAGCAGAATGCGGCGACCTTCGCGTACAAGACGCTCGCCGCACCGATGCTGGCCGGCACGCTGATCACGATCGCCGGATTCGTTCCGATCGGCTTCGCGAAGAGCTCGGCCGGCGAGTACACGTTCTCGATCTTCGCCGTGGTCGGCATCGCG
>DAINBQ010000180.1:0-4448 GCA_036732825.1 Burkholderiaceae bacterium
CCATCTGCGCGGCGATGATCACGCCGACCAGCATGCCGACGATGCCCCAGATGACTGTCATCACGGCGAACTGCCGAACGACCTTGTAGTTGTAGGTGCCTTCTGAGTTCACAGCTTGGCTCATGTGTTCCTCGTTGCAGGAGTCTGTGATTGGCAGGTTGCTGCGCTGCCCGGCGGATGATGCGGCAGTGCGGGTAGCAGGGATACTACCCGCGCCGGTGATGCCTACGTCCCCTCGTCGGCGGCCCGGGGTGCAATGCTATGGAGCGGACTTGCCTTTCGATTGACGCAAGTCAATCGTGCGGGAGCGAGTGCGGGAACCAGAATTCGTGCGTTGGTGCCAGCGGCATTTCACTTGGCGGACCGCGACGTGCCGTCGACCGGCGCTTCCTCGTCGTCGCGCAGGATGCGCTCACCGGCGTCGTCCAGCTGCTCGAACTGCCCGGACATCACGGCCCAGACGAGGACGCCGCCGATGAGCAGCACCAGCAATACCGACAGCGGGATCAGCAGGTACAGCGATTCCATCAGTGGCGGGTTCGCGCGGGGAGGCGGCGCGCGCGCAGTGCGTTGGCGATCACCAGCAACGAACTGGCAGCCATGCCGGCGGCCGCGACCGCAGGCGAAACATGGCCGAAGGCCGCGAGCGGGATGATGACGACGTTGTAGGCAAACGCCCAGGCGAGGTTCTGGCGCACGATCTTCATCGCGCGGCGCGCCACCGCAAATGCGTACTGCACGTCGGCGAGGCGCGATGACAAGACGATCAGGTCGGCGCGCGCCTGGGCCAGCGTCGACCCGCTGGCGAGCGCGATCGAGACATCGGCCTGCGCGATCACCGGCGCATCGTTCATGCCGTCGCCCAGCATCGCGACCCGATGGCCGGCGCGTTGCTGGTCCGCGACCCAGTTCCGCTTGCTCTCGGGTGTCTGGTGCGCAAGCGCCTGCTCGATGCCGAGCGCCGCAGCGACCGCATGCACCGGTTCCCGCCGGTCGCCTGACAACAGCACTGCATCGACGCCCTTCTCGATGAACGCGTCGACCATCGTAGCGGCGTCGTCGCGCAAGCGCTCGCCGAAGACGAACAGCGCGATCGGGCCCTGCGGATCCGCGAGCACGATGTAGCTCGTGGCGCCGAGCGCTTCGCGCGCGACAATCGCCGCGATCGTGCCGCGGTGCGCCGCGAGCTTCTCCACCAGCGTGAACTCGGTCTTGCCGAGCCGATAGCGGCGTCCGCCGACCGTCGCTTCGATTCCGGCCGAGGCCTCGACCCGGCCGTCGACGATCGGCGGCAGCGATTTCTGCAGCGACTGCGCGGCGCTGATCAGCGCCCGCGAATACGGGTGCGTGGACAGCGTCTCCATCGAAGCCGCGATCGCGAGAACCTGCTCGGGGTCGGTGTCGCGCAGAAGCAGCTGGCGCAGCAGGCTCGGCTCGCCGGTTGTCATCGTTCCTGTCTTGTCGCAGGCGAGCAGATCGATCTGCGCCAGCGATTCGATCGCCGCGGTCCGCGCCAGCAGCACGCGGCGCTCGGCAAGCGCCGACTGCGCGGCCGCAATCGCGGCCGGCGCGGCCAGCGACAGTGCACACGGACAGGTCGCAACCAGCACCGCAATCGTGTTCGGCAGTGCCTGCGCCGGATCGACCAGCCACCAGCCGGCCAGCGTCGCGACGCCGATCGCGAGGACCGCCCACAGGAATCCGACCGCGACCCGATTCGCCATCTCGACGATGCGCGGCCGCTCGCGGCCGGCCTCGTCGACCATTCGTTGCAGCGCTGCGAGCGATGTCGACTCGCCGATGCGCGTCACCTCGACGACGAGCGGCTGGTCGAGGTTGATCGAGCCGGCGAGCACCGGCGCTCCGGCGCTCTTGTCGATCGGCGTCGACTCGCCGGTCAGCCAGGCCTGCGAGCAGCTCGAGCGGCCGTGAACGACGACGCCGTCGGCCGGCACGGTTTCGCCCGGCGGCACCAGCACGCGGTCACCGAGCTTGAGCTTCTCGTATGCAATCGATTCGGTCGCCAGCGACGACGGGAATGCGACCAGTCGCAGCGCGGCCATCGGCTGTCGCCGCGCCGCGTCGATGTGCTCGCGCGCCGCCGCGAGCCCGCGCGCAAGCAGCCAGCGCGACGCCAGCACGAGCGCGATGAACATCGTGACCGAGTCGAAATAGGTGGCGCCGCGCGCGGTGACCGTTGCGACCGCGCTGGCGATGAATGCCGCGCCGATGCCGACCACGACCGGCAGGTCCATGCCGATCGCCCGCATCTTCAACTGGCTCCACGCGGCGCGGTACAGCGGCTGGGCCGAGAACAACACGACCGGCAGCGTCAGCACAAGGCTGGCAATGCGCATCAGCTGCTCGATATCGGCCGGGATGTCTCCTGGCTCCGCAAAATACAGCGGCACCGCGAGCATCATCACCTGCATCATGCCGAGCCAGGCGATCAGCACTCGCAGCAACTCGACGCGCTTGCTCCGGGTCTCGTCGCGCGGAGTGCGCCCGGCGTCGTAGCCGGCGCGCTCGATCGTCTGCTGCAGGTCGCTGCGCGTGACCCGGCGCGGATCGAACGCGACATACGCGACCTGGGCGCCGAAATCGACGTTGGCCTGGGCGACTCCGGGCAGGCGGCGCAGCTGGTGTTCGATCAGCAATGCACATGCGCTGCAGACCATGCCGCGGATCTCGAGCTGCACGCGCGAGCCCGCCATCGCCATGATCTCGGTCGAAACGCCTCCCGCCTCGCCCGCGAGTGCCGCATTGAGCGTTGCACGGTCACGGCTGCCGGCTTCGGCGAGGTAGAGCTGTTCTGCGATGAAGGAGCAGCCGTTGCAGCAGAACGAACGCAGCGTCGGCCCGATCGGCCGCTTGACGACGCGTAAGCCGGCGAGCGAATCGCCGCAATGATCACAGGCGCCGGCCTCGTCGGCGGCGGCAGGCGCGTCTCCGGCCAAGGCCGATACCTTGGCCTTGCGTATCAACCTGGATGCCATTGGGAAAGGGAAAGTGCGGCGACCGCAAAACGCATCGGGGACCGCGCCAGCGTACCCGATACGCCCCTCCTTTGCGGCGCCGCGAGAAAGAACAACTTGATTCGCAGGCTACGCAAAGCCATTCGAACGCCGTTGATACAAGTCAACGGGATCGAGCGGCCGCGCCCGGCTTTGAAGCGAGGCCATTCGTCGAAGGCGCGGTCGAAGTAAGACATGACGTCAGTGTGCACCGGCGGCGGCGTTTGCGGGTTATGCCGACATGCCGATCGTCCATTCTCTCCCGACGCAAGGTTTGCGGCAGTCCCCCGTTTTGCCGATTTCGGGTGCACTTTTTCGCGCCTCGTCGGATCGGCGCTCGCCGGTTCTGCATGGCTACTGACAGAATGCCCCTCTCATTGCTGAGCGGGGGCAAGCCATGAAGGCAGTACGCCTGAAGCCGGGTCGCTGGTTGTTCGTCAGTGCCCTCATCGCGGCCGGTGGGCTTGCGGCCTGCGGCGGCGGCTCCGACAGCCCTGCTCCCGCACCTGCACCGGTTCCTGCGCCGCCTCCTCCACCGCCGGTCGTGCTGCCGCCGTTGGTGACCGATGCGCCGGTGCTGATCTCCGCTGCTTCACCGTTTCCGGCCGGCTGCACCGGAGTTGCTGGCGCGGGCGCGCCTTATACAAATGCGGAAGTCGAGCCCTATGTTGCGGTGAATCCGCGCGATCCCGCCAACATCGTGGCGGTCTGGCAACAGGACCGCTGGGCCAATGGATCAGCCAACGGGCTGATGACCGCAACGACGACCAACGGCGGCGTCAACTGGACCCGCGTGGCGGTGCCATTTTCGCGCTGCGCCGGCGGCACCGTCGCCAACGGCGGCGACTACGAGCGTGCGACCGATCCCTGGGTGACGATCAGCCCCGACGGCGTCGCGTTCCAGATGGCGCTTTCCACCAGCGTCGGGACATTCATCGCGGGTTCGGCGAACGCGATGCTGGTCAGCCGATCGACCGACGGCGGACGTACCTGGAGCAACCCCGCGACGCTGATCCGCGATGGCGCAACGCACTTCAACGACAAGAACACGATCACCGCCGACCCCACCGATGCGCGCTACGTCTATGCAGTGTGGGATCGCCTCGTCGCCACCGGCGGCGGCCCCAGCTACTTCGCGCGCACGACCGACGGCGGCCTCACGTGGGAAGCCGCACGCTCGATCTACGACCCGGGCCTGCTGAGCCAGACGATCGGCAACGTGATCGCGGTGCTGCCCGACGGCACACTGGTGAACCTGTTCGCGCAGCTCGATACGGCCGGCGGCGCAACGGTCGCATCGCTGCGCATCGTGCGTTCGACCGACAAGGGCGCGACCTGGAGCCCATCAATCCGCATCGCCGACCTGCTTTCGATCGGCGCGCGGGATCCCGAAGCCGGCACGCCGATCCGCGACAGTGCGCTGATTCCGCAGAT
>DAINBQ010000180.1:4548-6637 GCA_036732825.1 Burkholderiaceae bacterium
TGGCAGGAGAACCGCATCTCGCAGACGTTCGACCTCGCGATCGCGCCGAATGCGCGCGGGCTTTTCCTCGGCGACTATCAGGGTCTCTCCAGCGCAAACAACGTGTTCGTTCCGGTCTACGTGCGCACCAGCGCCGGTGACCTCACGAACCGGACCGATGTCTACGCGCTGATGGCGAACTCGCTGCTCGCAGCGACGACCAGCGATCTGGCCCGCGCGCACCGCGCCCTGCCGGCGCTCGCGGCCGAACCGGATGCACAGTTCCGGCAGCGCGTGCACGAGAACATCGTGCAATCGATGAACCGCCGGATTGCAGGCTGGTCGGAGCGCTACCTTCCCGCACCGCGTTGAAGCCACCAGCACTACACTTGGGGTCCTGCCCGTAGCAAATTAACCCCATGGACACCCTCGACGCCCGCCGCGCCGCGATTCGTACGCGCATCCAGAAACTACGCAGCGCCATGGAGCGCCACGACGTCGCCGCGGTCGTCGTGCCGTCGAGCGATCCTCACCTGTCCGAGTACCTGCCCGAACGCTGGAAGTCGCGCGAGTGGCTGTCGGGATTCACCGGTTCCGTCGGCACGCTGATCGTCACCACGGACTTTGCCGGCGTCTGGGTCGACAGCCGCTACTGGATGCAGGCGGAGGTGCAACTCGCGGGCAGCGGCGTCGAGCTGATGAAGATCGGCGGCGCCGGCAGCACCGCCCATGTCGACTGGCTGGCCGAACAGGTCCCGGGCGGATCGACGGTCGCAGTCGACGGTGCCGTGCTGGCGCTGGCTGCCGCGCGGCTGCTCGAAGCAGCGCTCGCCGCGCGCGGCATCACGCTGCGCACCGATCTCGACCTGCTCGACGAGGTCTGGGAGGGCCGCCCGGAACTGCCAACGCAGCCGGTCTACGAACACGTCGCCCCCTTTGCACCCACACCCCGCGCGGCAAAACTCGCGGCGGTCAGGGAGCAGATGCGCGCGCTCGGCGCGACGCACCATTTCATCTCGACGCTCGACGACATCGCCTGGCTCACCAACCTGCGCGGCTCTGACGTCAGCTACAACCCGGTATTCGTCGCGCATCTGCTGCTGCACCCGGCCGGCGGCACTTTATATGTCAGCGAAGGCAAGGTCGGCGCCGAACTGAAGTCCCGGCTCAAGGCCGACGGCATCGTGACCGCACCCTATGCGCACGCCGCGGCCGCGCTGCGTGAACTGCCGGCCGACGCGACGCTGCTGATCGACCCGCGCCGACTGGCCTTCGGGCTGCGCCAGGCGATCCCGCCCGACGTGACGGTCGTCGAAGCGATCAATCCTTCGACGCTGGCGAAGAGCCGCAAGACAGACTGCGAAGCGCATCACATCCGCCACGCGATGGAGCAGGACGGCGCGGCGCTGGCCGAATTCTTCGCCTGGTTCGAGGCCGCGCTCGGCCACGAGACGATCACCGAGCTGACGATCGACGAGCACATCACCGAAGCGCGCGCGCGCCGCCCCGGCTATGTCTGCCCGAGTTTCTCGACGATCGCCGGCTTCAACGCCAACGGCGCGCTTCCGCATTACCACGCGACCGAGGACTCGCACGCGACGATCTGCATGCGCGGGACCATCGGAAACGGTCTGCTGCTGATCGACTCCGGCGGCCAGTACGAATACGGCACGACGGACATCACGCGCGTGGTCCCGGTCGGCCAGACCACGCCGGATCAACGTCACGACTTCACGCTGGTGCTGAAGGGCATGATCGCGCTGTCGGTCGCGACGTTTCCGCGCGGCACGCGCAGCCCGATGCTCGACACACTGGCGCGCGCGCCGATCTGGGCCGCCGGCGCGGAGTTCGGCCACGGCACCGGTCACGGTGTCGGTTATTTCCTCAATGTGCATGAAGGGCCGCACGGCATCACGCCGCATCTCCCTCCGGAGCCGGCCACCGCGATGGAACCCGGCATGGTCACTTCGAACGAGCCCGGCCTGTACCGTCCCGGCCGCTGGGGCATCCGCATCGAGAACCTGATCCTCAACGTGCCGGACCGGACCACCGAGTTCGGCGATTTCCTGCGGTTCGAGACACTTACTTTGTGTCCGATCGACACGCGGCT
>DAINBQ010000181.1:0-1754 GCA_036732825.1 Burkholderiaceae bacterium
CGAGGACAAAAAGAACCCGGGCGTGCGCTACACAGCGCCCGCAACCGGGCGCATTTCCGAGCTGCACCGCGGCGAGCGGCGTGCGCTCGTTTCGGTGGTCATCGACGCTGAACCGCAGTCGAAGGACCGGGTCCGGTTTTCAAGCTGGAGCGGCCGGCCTGCCGCGACGCTGGCCGACGCCGACGTGCGGGCGTTGCTGCTTGAGTCCGGCCTCTGGACAGCACTGCGCGGACGCCCGTTCGGCCGCGTGCCGGCGGCCGCGGATCGCCCGGCGGCGATCTTCATCACCGCGATCGACACGCGTCCGCATGCGCCGCCGCCGGAGGCAACACTCGAAGGCCGCACGGAGGATTTCACCGAGGGTCAGATCGCGCTGACGAAGCTGACCGATGGACCCGTGTATCTGTGCCGGGCTTCCGGGTCGACCATCGCAGCGGCGCCCGGCGTCCAGGCCGCAGAATTTGCAGGCCCGCATCCGAGCGGCAATGCAGGCTGGCACATCCACCGGCTGTTGCCGGTCAGCATGCACCGGCGCGTCTGGCACATCGGCTGCCAGGACGTTGCCGCGATCGGTCACCTGCTGCGCACCGGAGAACTCGATCTCGCGCGCGTGCTCTCCCTGGCAGGGCCAGGCGCCGCGCGGCCGCGGCTGCTGCGCACGCAGGTCGGCGCGTCGATCGAGGAACTGACGCGAGACGAGCTGAAGGCAGGGCGGCAACGCGTGATTTCGGGTTCGGTGCTCGACGGACGCGCGGTCACCGGCCCTGGTGATGCCTTCCTCGGGCGCTATCACCAGCAGATCGCGGTGCTTCCCGAAGCCGGCGAGCGCGAGATGTTTGGTTACATCGCCCCGGGTGCCGAGAAATTCTCGGTGACCGGTTCCGTTCTCGGCGCATTCCGCCGCGCGCACCGCTTCGCGTTCACGACGACGACCAACGGTTCGCCGCGCGCGATGGTGCCGATCGGCAGTTACGAGCGAGTGATGCCGTTCGACATGCTGCCGACCTTCCTGCTGCGTGCGCTCATCACGAAGGACGACTTGCGCGCGACCGAACTGGGTGCACTCGAACTCGACGAAGACGACATCGCGCTCTGCACCTATGTCTGTCCCGGGAAGTACGAATACGGCCCGCTGCTGCGCAGCGCGCTGGAACGGATCGAGAAGGAGCACTGATGCGCTGGCTGCGCAGCCGACTGGACAAGGTGGCGCCGCACTTCGAGCGCGGCGGGCGCCTGCATGCCTGGCACCCGCTGTGGGAGGCGATGGACACGTTCTTCTACTCACCATCTTCGGTGACGACGACGGGTGCGCATGTCCGGGACGCGATCGACCTCAAGCGGATGATGATGACGGTCGTCATCGCCGCGCTGCCGTGCGTCTTCATGGCGATGTACAACACGGGCCTGCAGGCGAACCTGGCGATCGATCCCGCGAAAGCGGCAGCGCTCGACGGCTGGCGCCACGACGTGATGCGCGCGCTCAGCATCGGCTATTCGCCGGCAAGCGCCCTAGGCAACCTGGTACACGGCGCGCTCTATTTTCTGCCGCTCTACATCGTGACGATGGTCGTCGGGCTCAGCTGGGAGGTGCTGTTCGCGATCGTGCGCAAGGTGGAGGTCAACGAGGGCTTCTTCGTGACCGGCATCCTGTTCCCGCTGATCCTGCCGCCGACGACGCCGCTGTGGCAGGCGGCGCTCGGTATCAGCTTCGGGGTGATCCTGGCGAAGGAGGTGTTCGGCGGCACCGGCATGAA
>DAINBQ010000181.1:1854-6586 GCA_036732825.1 Burkholderiaceae bacterium
TCGCAGACGAATCCCTGGTTCGGCGTGCCGTTCTGGTGGCACATGGTGCTCGGCGGCTGGGCGTTCGGCACGGTGTTCATGGTGACCGATCCGGTGACTTCGCCGTTCAGCGAGAAGGGCAAGTGGATCTACGGCTTCCTGATCGGTGCGCTGGTCGTGCTGATCCGGACCGTCAATCCGGCCTATCCCGAGGCGATGATGCTCGTCATCCTGTTCATGAACGTGATGGCGCCGGTCATCGACTACGGGTTCATCAAGGCGAATGTCACGCGGAGGATCAAGCGCAATGCCGAAACTTGATTCGACGCGCTACACGATCATCTTCGCGACCGTGGTCTGCGTTGTTTGCGCGCTGCTGGTTTCGGTGGCGGCGGTCAGCCTGCAGCCGCGCCAGGCGGCCAATGCGCGGCTCTATATGGAGAAGAACGTGCTGCTCGCAGCGGGTCTGGCCGAACCGGGCCAGGCGCTGTCGGAGCAGCAGGTGAAGGAGATCTTCGACAAGCGCATCAAGACGCGCCTGGTCGACCTCGCGACCGGCGATCTGCTGCCGCAGGGCAAGATCGACGAACGCAGCTACGACCAGCGCAAGGCGCGCAACGATCCCGCCGCGAGCCGCGTCGCGCCGCCGAACAATGCCGGCATCGGCCGTCTGCCCTCGTACGGCATCGTCCATTTCGTGATGAAGGGCGATGCCGTCGAGCAGGTCGTCATCGCGGTCGAAGGGCTCGGGATGTGGGGCACGATCTATGGTTTTCTGGCGCTCGGCCCCGACGGCAACACGGTGCGCGGCCTCACCTATTACGACCAGAAGGAAACGCCGGGACTCGGCGGCGAGATCGCGAACCCTCAATGGTTGGCGCTTTGGCGCGGGCGCAAAGCCTTCGACGACAAATGGAACGTGAAGCTCAGCGTGATCAAGGGAACCGCGGGGCCGCCGGAATCGGACCCGTCGCACGTCGACGGCCTGTCGGGTGCGACCGTCACCAGCAACGCGGTCACGCGCCTGATGCAGTTCTGGCTGTCGGATGAGGGCTATGGGAAGTTCCTCAGGAAGTTCCGCGAAGGAGCGATGACGTGAACGGGATCGGACTTCCGCTTACGAAGCAGGATCGGGCCGCTCTGCTCGATCCGGTCATCGTCAACAACCCGATCGGCGTGCAGGTGCTCGGCATCTGCTCCGCGCTGGCGGTGACGACGCGCATGGACAAGGCGATCGTGATGGGCATCGGAGTGACGCTGGTCGTCGCGCTGGCGAATCTCGCGGTCAGCCTGGTGCGCAACTACACGCCGGGCAGCATCCGCATCATCGTGCAGCTGTCGATCATCGCCTCGCTGGTCATCGTTTTCGACCAGGTGCTGAAGGCGACGCTGTACGAGCTGTCGCTCGAGCTGTCGGTCTTCGTCGGGCTCATCATCACGAACTGCATCGTGATGGGCCGCGCAGAAGGATTCGCGATGCAGAACGGGCCTCAGCGATCGCTGCTCGACGGGATCGGCAACGGGCTGGGCTACACATTGGTTCTGCTGCTGGTCGCTTTTTCGCGCGAACTGCTCGGCGCCGGCAAGGTCTTCGGATTCACCGTGCTGCCGCTTACCAAGGATGGCGGCTGGTACGTGCCGAACGGGCTGATGCTGCTGGCGCCCAGCGCGCTCTTCATGATCGGGCTCCTGGTCTGGGCATTGCGAACCTGGAAGCCGCAGTTGCAGGAAAAGGATTAAGCCCCTATGGAGCACTTCCTGAACCTGGCCGTCCGCTCGATCTTCCTCGAGAACATGGCGCTCGCCTATTTCCTCGGCATGTGCTCGTTTCTCGCCTGCTCGAAGAAGGTCGAAACTGCGATCGGACTCGGCGTCGCGGTCGTCTTCGTGCAGGTCCTGACCGTCCCGCTGAACAACCTGATGTTGCGCTACCTGCTGGGAGAGGGCGCGCTTGCCTGGATCAGCCCGGCGCTGAAGGAAATCAACCTCAGCTTCCTGTCGTTCATCCTGTTCATCGGAACGATTGCGGCGGCCACGCAGATCGTCGAGATGGCGGTTGATCGCTACGCGCCCAAGCTGTACGCGACGCTCGGCGTCTTCCTGCCGCTGATTGCAGTGAACTGCGTGATCCTCGGCGGGTCGCTCTTCATGCAGGAGCGCGATTACTCGTTCGCCGAGAGCGTGGTCTTCGGCTTCGGCTCCGGCCTGGGCTTCGCCATTGCGATCATCGCGCTGGCTGCGATTCGGGAGAAGCTCGTCTACTCGAATGTTCCGGACGGATTGCGCGGGCTCGGAATCACTTTTATCAGCGCCGGGCTCATGTCACTTGCGTTCATGATGTTTTCCGGCATCCAGCTCTGAGCGGAACGAAACCGATGCTCGATATCGTCCTCGCAGTCTTGATGTTCACCGGCATCGTGCTGTTGCTGGTCGCGGTGCTGCTCGGAGCGCGCCGCAAGCTCGTGGCCTCCGGCGAGGTCGCCATCGTCATCAACGACGATGAGAGCAAGACGGTGCGCACGCCCGCCGGCGGCACGCTGCTGGGCGCACTTGCCGACAACCACATCTTCATTCCGTCGGCCTGCGGCGGCAAGGGCGCCTGCGGTGTCTGCGAAGTCATCGTGCGCGAAGGCGGCGGCGACCTGCTGCCGACCGAGACGGGTTACATCTCGCCCGGCGAGGCGCGCCGTGGGCACCGACTCGCGTGCCAGGTCAAGGTCAAGAACGACATGAAGATCGAGGTTGCGCCCGAGGTCTTCAGCGTGCGCAAGTGGAACTGCCGCGTGATCTCGAACCGCAACGTCGCGACCTTCATCAAGGAGCTGAAACTCGAACTGCCGGCGGGTGATGAAGTGCCGTTCCGCGCTGGCGGCTACGTGCAGCTCGAATGCCCGCCGCATGCGATCGACTTCAAGACAATGGACATCGATCCGCAGTTCCGCGATGTCTGGGACAAGTTCGATCTCTGGCGCTTCCGCTCCGTGTGCGGCGAGCAGGTGACGCGTGCCTATTCGATGGCGAACTACCCGCTGGAGAAAGGCATCCTGCTTTTCACGATCCGCATCGCGTTCCCGCCCGAGTACCGCGAGGACATCCCGCCCGGAATCATGAGTTCGTGGGTCTTCAACCTGAAGCCGGGCGACGAGGTGACGGTATCGGGCCCGTTCGGCGAGTTCTTCGCTCGCGACACGCAGGCCGAGATGTGCTTCATCGGCGGCGGTGCCGGCATGGCGCCGATGCGCTCGCACATCTACGACCAGTTCCACCGGCTGCACACGAAACGAAAAGCGACCTACTGGTACGGCGCGCGCAGCCTGCGCGAGGCGTTCTACGTCGACGAGTTCGAGCGGCTGCAGGCCGAGAACCCGAACTTCCGCTGGTACCTGGCGCTGTCGGAACCCCTGCCCGAGGACAACTGGAGCGGGCCCACGGGCTTCATCCACAACGTGCTGTACGAGAGCTACCTGAAGAACCACTCGGCGCCCGAGGATGTCGAGTACTACATGTGCGGGCCCGGGCCGATGACCAAGGCGGTGATCGCGATGCTGATCGATCTCGGCGTCGATCGCGAGAACATCATGCTCGATGACTTCGGTTGATTCGGTTGAAAGAGAGCACAGACAATGATGAGGCAGACAGTCGAGGCCGTCGTCCGCACCAAGGCGAGCGACGAACTGATTTCGGTGGCAGCGTCGGCGACAGTGGCCGAAGCAGTCGATGTGATGGCGACGCGGCGCGTCGGTGCGGTCGTGATCAAGACCGAGGACGGCCTGGTCGGCGGCATCTTCACCGAGCGCGACCTGCTGGTGCGTGTCGTGCGCGCCGGCCTCGACCCGAAGACGACGCCGATTTCCCTTGTGATGACGCGGGACGTACGCTTTGTGACGCCGGGGACGACGATCGAGGCCGCACTCAGCCTGATCCACGTGAACCGACACCGGCATCTGCTGGTGATCGACGGTCCGCGGGTCTTCGGCCTGATCTCGATCGGCGACCTGGTCAGGCAGATGATCGAGCAGGGCGAGGGTCGTTTCGAGGCCGCGGTGCGTGCGGCGGTCGAATTGCCGAAGACATGAGGCCGGAGCGATGAACCTGAAGCGGAGACAGACGATGGATGCGATTCTCTCCACTCGACGGCGCAGCCTGGTGCTGGGCGGGCTCGGCGTGGGAACGCTGGGCGCACTGGCGCTGGCGGGCCGCAGCCGGCATGACACGGCGGGTAGCCCTGCGCTGCACTTCAGCGGCGAGACGATGGGCTCGACCTACAACGTGAAGCTCGTTCATCCGGCGCGCGATGTAGGAGGCCTGGAGCAGGACATCCAGGCGGCCCTCGATGCCGTGGACCGGCGCATGTCGATGTTCCGCAGCGATTCCGAACTCAGCGCCTTCAACCGTACCGGTCGTGCGCCGTTTCCGCTGTCGGCCGAGCTGTTCGAGGTGTTTTCCGTGGCGCAGGAGATCAGCCGGTGGTCGGACGGCGCGTTCGACATCACGGTCGCGCCGCTGGTCGAGGCCTGGGGCTTCGGGACCGCGAAACGACGCTCGCTGCCGGCCGGCACGGACCTGCAGAAGAGCAGGGCGGTCGTTGACTGGCGCGGCCTTGCACTCGACCCGGCGCAGCGCACCGTCGTGAAGGCTCAAAGCTCCATGCAGGCCGATCTTGGCGGTATCGCGCAGGGTTACGGCGTCGACGCAGCAGCTGCGGTGCTCGATCGTCATGGCGTCGAGCACTACCTGGTGGAGGTCAGCGGCG
>DAINBQ010000182.1:0-6579 GCA_036732825.1 Burkholderiaceae bacterium
AGGTAGTTGATCAGGCTCGCCAGCATCTCGCGCCCCTGCGCCGGGACGGTTTCGTATAGTCGCTTGACGTTCGCCAGCGTGTTGAACAGGAAGTGCGGCTCGATCTGAGCCTGCAGCGCCGAAAGGTGCGCTTCCATCATCTGCGCCTGCAAGCCCTGGCGGCGGCATTCGGAATCGGCGAGCTGCGCGCGTGCGCGTTCGTCCTCGCGTGTCGAACTGAACAGCCAGTAGGCAAGACCGCCGATCGCAGTCCAGAGCGCCCAGACCGAGATCGCCCAGCTTGGCTCTTCAGCCATGCGCTGCGCGATCGGCGCATCGGCGACCCACAGGCGGACTGGCGCGCTGATCGCCGCAGCGATTGCGCAGGTGAAGATCCCGAGCGCCAGCGCGGACCGCGACGACAGCTCGCGCGCGGCCACAAAGGCCTCGGTCAGTGCGATCGCGACCAGCAGCAGCAGCCCGCTGACCAGCGAACCACGCAGCCAGCGCCACAGCGAGAAGTTCCACTCCTCGAGCGTGTCGTAGTAGTAAAGCGCGATGACGTGGCGGCCGATAATCAGCAGCAGGCAGAACCAGAAGACGATGGCGATCGTCTTCAGGTTGAGCACGCGGGCGAAGGCGGCACGGGCTGCCGCGGCCGGCGTGGCCGGCAATGTCTCGCAGGCGGCAGGCCCGAGCGCGAGCGGGATGGGCAGGCTGGCCATGGAAGGGATTCTGCGCGGCCGGGGTTCGGGCCGCAACGCCCGGCGACGAACCTGGAACCAGGTGGCGCGAAACCGGGCAGGAAGCGACGAATCCGTAGCCTGCAGGGGTGCATTTCCGCCGCTTCGCGGCCGGAGTCCATCTCGAGCCTACCTATAATCGTCGACCATGGCTTCAAGGACGAATGCAGGGCGTGTTTCGGGCACCTCCGCCGACGGCGCCTGGGTACGGCAGCGCGCATTGCCCGAGGTCGGATCCAATCGACTGGGACGACTGCTGGCCGAAGCGCGCTGGATCGTCGGGGGCCTTGCCACGGTGGCCCTGTTCGCGATGCTGGCGACCTACAGCCGCGAGGATCCTTCGTTCACGCATGCGGCAGCCGCTGCCGGAGTGAACAACCTCGGTGGCCGCGTCGGCGCCTGGGTCGCCGACGTGCTGCTGCTTCTGTTTGGAGGCTCGGCGTGGTTGCTGGTGCTGGGCCTCGCCCTCTGGGTCGCCCGCGGCTTTCGCCATCTATACCGCACCTCGTCGGGTGCCGACCCGCTCGCGGATGATCTGCCCGGATGGGCGCATGCGCTGGGATTCCTGCTGCTGCTGATGGGCGCGGTCGGACTCGAGGCGCTCCGGCTGTATGCACTGAAGGTGGCCTTGCCGGGCGCGCCGGGCGGAGTCGTCGGCGTCGCGGTTGCGCAGTTTGTGCAGGCCGGCCTCGGTTTCACCGGGGCGACGCTTGTCTTCCTGGCGGCGATCGCGATCGGCCTGTCGCTGTTTCTCGACTTTTCGTGGCTGGCGGTGGCCGAACGGCTCGGCGGATTCATCGAAGGCATTGCACGTCGCGCCGAGCGGCGCCGCGAGGAAGCCGAGGACCGCGCGATCGGCGAAGCCGCGGTCAAGGTGCGTGAGGCCGCGCTGATCGAGGAACGGGAGCGGATCGAGGAGGCGCCGCCGGTGCACATCGAACGGCCGCCGACTCACGTGAAGCCGTCGGAGCGCAAACAGAAGGAGAAGCAGGTTCCGCTGTTTGCCGAACTGGCCGACGCGCGCCTGCCGGCGCTCGACCTGCTCGACGAGCCGCCGCCGAATGCCGAAGCGATCGCGACCGAGACGCTCGAGTTCACGTCACGCCTGATCGAGAAGAAGCTGCGCGACTTCAATGTCGAGGCAGTCGTGGTCGCGGCCTATCCGGGCCCGGTGATCACGCGCTACGAGATCGAACCGGCGGTGGGTGTCAAGGGCAGCCAGATCGTCAACCTTGCGAAGGACCTGGCACGCGCGCTGTCGCTGGTGTCGATCCGCGTGGTCGAGACGATCCCCGGCAAGAACCTGATGGGACTTGAGCTGCCTAACCCGCGCCGGCAGACCGTCCGCCTGTCTGAGATCATGGGCTCTGCGGTCTACAACGAAAGCCACTCGCTGCTGACGCTGGGGCTCGGCAAGGACATCGCCGGCAAACCGGTCGTCGTCGACCTGGCGCGCATGCCGCACCTGCTGGTTGCCGGCACGACCGGCTCCGGCAAGTCGGTCGGTATCAACGCGATGATCCTGTCGATCCTGTACAAGGCCGACCCGTCGCAGGTCAGGCTGATCCTGGTCGACCCGAAGATGCTCGAGCTCTCGGTCTACGAGGGCATTCCGCACCTGCTGGCGCCGGTCGTGACCGACATGCGCGAGGCCGGCAACGCACTGCAGTGGTGCGTGGCAGAGATGGACAAGCGCTACCGGCTGATGAGCAAGCTCGGAGTGCGCAGCCTTGCGAGCCACAATCAGAAGATCGCCGACGCGCGCGCGAAGGGCGAGTTCGTGAAGAACCCGTTCTCGCTGACGCCGGACGACCCGGAGCCGCTCGACCCGCTGCCGATGATCGTCGTCGTGATCGACGAGCTGGCCGACCTGATGATGGTCTCCAGCAAGAAGGTCGAGGAACTGATCGCGCGGATCGCGCAGAAGGCGCGCGCCGCGGGCATGCACCTGATCCTCGCGACGCAGCGGCCGTCGGTCGATGTGATCACCGGGCTCATCAAGGCCAACATTCCGGCGCGGATTTCGTACCAGGTGTCGAGCCGCGTCGATTCGCGCACGATCCTCGACCAGATGGGCGCCGAGTCGCTGCTGGGGCAGGGCGACATGCTGTACCTGGCGCCGGGTACCGGCCTGCCGACGCGCGTGCACGGGGCCTTCGTCGCCGATTCGGAAGTGCATCGCGTGGTCGAGTACCTGAAGTCCCGCGGGGCTCCGCAATATGTCGAGGGCCTGCTCGACGCCGCGGAGTCGGAGGGCGACGAAAGCGACAGCGGTCAACCGGCGGGGGAGGCTGATCCGTTATACGACCAGGCCGTGGAGATTGTGCTGAAGAACCGAAGGGCATCGATCTCCCTGGTCCAGCGGCACCTGCGCATCGGCTACAACCGGGCAGCCCGCTTGCTGGAGGACATGGAGCGCGCCGGCATGGTGTCCCCGATGCAGAGCAACGGCAATCGGGAGATCCTCGTTCCTGCGCGGGGCGAAAGCTGAACGCTTTGGGACGATCGATGCTCAAAAGACTGAAACTGGCTGTCCTGCTCGCAGGCGCACTAGCTGCGCAGGCGCACGCGGCCGCGCTCGAACAGCTGCGATCATTCCTCACCGAGACAACCAGTGCGCGCGGCGAGTTCGTGCAGCGGGTAAGCCCGCGCAGCGGAGCGTCGTCGCAGCCGGCATCGAGCGGCCGCTTCGAGTTCCAGCGGCCGGGCAAGTTCCGCTGGGTTTACGAGAAGCCGTATGAGCAGCTGATCGTCGCGGACGGCCAGAAGCTCGTGCTGTTCGACAAGGACCTGAACCAGGTCACGATCCGCAAGCTGCAGGCGTCGCTGCCGTCCAGCCCGGCATCGATCCTGTTCGGCTCGAACGACTTCGAGCGCGAGTTCGAGGTCAGCGACGCGGGCGCGCGGGATGGCCTCGAATGGATCGTCGCGAAGCCGCGCGCGAAGGATTCGACGTTCGAACGCATCGAGATCGGTTTCCGCGACGGCCTGCCCGCCGCGATGAAGCTCGCCGACAATTTCGGCCAGCAGACTCAGCTGACCTTCAGCAAGCTGGAACGCAATCCCAAGCTCGCTGCCGAGGCGTTCCGCTTCACTCCGCCGAAGGGGGCGGACGTCATCGAATAGTGGCGGGCGCCAGCGCTCGCTACTTGATTCCGAGCAGCTCGACCTCGAACTGCAACGTCGCATTCGGCGGAATCGCGCCGCCGCCGGCGCCGCGTTCGCCGTATGCGAGCGCGGGCGGGCAGGTGAGCTTGGCTTTGCCGCCCACCTTCATCTTCTGCACGCCCTCGGTCCAGCACTTGATCACGCGGTTGAGCGGGAACTCCGCAGGCTGGCCGCGCGCGAGCGAACTGTCGAACTCCTTGCCGTCCGGGAAGGTTCCTCGATAGTGAACGCGCACCGTGTCGGTCGCCTTCGGGCTGGCGCCGGCACCTTCCTTCAGCGCGCGATAGACGAGGCCGGATTCTGTCTTCACTGCGCCCTTCTCGGCGGCCGCCTGCTCGAGAGGATTCGACTGCGCCAACGCTGCTCCGATGCTTGCAGCCAGCGCCAGTGTCACTATCGTCTTCATCGCGTTCCTTTCGCCGGGACGACGGGCCGCCCGTCGCAAGGGCGAGATGCTAGCCTGACGCTCAATCGAGTCCAAACGATGCAGGACCTATTCACCACGACTCCCACCGGTGTGCCGCTCGCCGAGCGCATGCGCCCACGTTCGATCGACGAGGTGGTCGGGCAATCGCATCTGCTCGGCGCCGGCAAGCCGCTGCGCGTTGCCTTCGAGTCGGGCCGCCCTCACTCGATGATCCTCTGGGGGCCGCCGGGTGTCGGCAAGACGACGCTCGCCCGACTGATGGCGGATGCCTTCGGACTCGACTTCATCGCGATCTCGGCCGTGCTGGGCGGCGTCAAGGACATCCGCGACGCGGTCGAACGCGCGCAGATCACGCGTGCGCAGTCCGGCAAGCCGACCGTCGTCTTCGTCGACGAAGTGCACCGCTTCAACAAGGCGCAGCAGGACGCGTTCCTGCCGCATGTCGAGTCGGGCCTGTTCGTGTTTGTCGGGGCGACCACCGAGAACCCGTCGTTCGAGGTCGTCGGCGCGCTGCTTTCACGCGCGGCCGTCTATGTGCTCGAGCCCTTGTCGCGCGACGAACTCGAGCAGTTGCTCGATCGCGGCTGCGGGCTAGAAGCGGAGTCAATCGAAATCGACCCGGATGCTCGCCGGATGCTGATCGACCTGGCCGACGGCGATGCGCGGAGATTGCTGAATGCCTTGGAGGTGATCGCCAACGCGGCGCGCGACAAGCAGATTGCGGTCATCGATGCGGCTTTTCTGCGCAGCTCTCTGCCGGCGACACTGCGCCGTTTCGACAAGGGCGGAGAGAACTTCTACGACCAGATCTCTGCCCTGCACAAGGCCGTACGCGGCTCCGATCCGGACGCGTCTCTTTACTGGATGGCGCGCATGCTCGACGGCGGGGCCGACCCGCGCTACATCGCGCGCCGTGCGATCCGGATGGCGACCGAGGACGTCGGTCTCGCCGATCCGCGTGCGATCGAGGTCGCGCTGGCCGCTGCCGCGACCTACGAGCGGCTGGGGTCGCCGGAAGGAGAACTCGCGCTTGCGCAGGCGATCGTCTATCTGGCCTGCGCCCCGAAGTCCAACGCGGTTTATCGCGCCTACGGTGCAGTGCGCGCATTCATCGAACAGGATGGCACGCGGCCAGTGCCGATGCACCTGCGCAACGCGCCGACCCGGCTGATGAAGGACCTGGGCTACGGCGACGGCTACCGTTACGCGCACGATGAGGCCGAGGGGTTTGCTGCCGGCGAAAGCTACCTGCCGGAAGGCGTCGAGGCCGTGCAGTGGTACCGGCCGTCGGACCATGGAGTCGAAGCGCGGATTGCTGCGCGGCTGGAGGACCTGCGCCGGCTTAACGCGGCAGCACCGAGTCAAAGGCCGCGGCGACGCAAATGAGTCCGGTTGCGCTCGGCCCGCCGAGCGGAGAAAATCTCCGTATGCAAGAGAACAAGAATTCTCCGGTCTGCCTCCCGCATCAGCGAAGTCAACTGGCATCCGCCTGAACTCGGTCGCGCCCGCGCGCGTCCGGTTGACCCCCACCTTCTAAATTACGCGGCCGGCGCAGCGCCGCCGCACCCAGACATTGATCGAGGATCGCCATGCTGGACATTCTGCTGTTGCGCAAGGACATCGCCGCAGTCGCCGCGCGGCTGAAGACGCGAGGATTCGACCTCGACGTCGAGGGATTCAACGCGCTCGAGACTGAGCGCAAGTCGCTGCAGACGCGCACCGAAGAGCTGCAAGCTAGACGCAATGCACTGTCGAAACAGATCGGCATCTTGAAGTCCAAGGGCGAGGACGCTTCCGCAGTGCTGGCGGAAGTCGCCGGCATTCCCGATCAACTGAAGGAGCTGGAATCCCAGCTCGCCAAACTGCAGGATCGGCTGCAGGCCTTTCTGCTCGTCATTCCCAATCTTCCGCATGAATCGGTTCCGGTCGGGAAGTCCGAAGAAGAGAACGTCGAGGTGAAGCGTTGGGGAAAACCGCGCGAACTCGGATTTCCCGCAAGGGACCATGTCGACGTCGGCGGCCCGCTCGGCCTCGATTTCGAGACCGCGACCAAGCTCGCGGGCACCCGCTTCTCGCTGTTGCGCGGTCCTGTCGCCCGGCTGCATCGCGCGCTGGCGCAGTTCATGCTCGACACGCAGACGCGCGAGCATGGGTATCTCGAGGTCTACACGCCCTACATCGTCAACGCGGAGACGCTGCTCGGCACAGGCCAGCTGCCGAAGTTCCGCGACGACATGTTCTGGGTCACGAAAGGCGGCGAGC
>DAINBQ010000183.1:0-6448 GCA_036732825.1 Burkholderiaceae bacterium
ACATCGTGCAGCGCGCGCACAAGGTGGCCGCGCTCGGTCGCGTGCTCGACCTGGAGTCGCCTGCGCTGGCTCTCGTGTTCGCGCGCACGCGCACCGAGGTCGACGAGTTGGCCGAGAAGCTGCGCGGCCGCGGCTACCAGGTGGAAGCGCTGCACGGCGGCCTGTCGCAGGACCAGCGCGATCGCGTCATGAAGCGCGTCCGCAGCGGCAATGTCGACCTGCTGGTGGCGACCGACGTGGCCGCGCGCGGGCTCGACGTCGAGCATCTGTCGCACGTAGTCAACTTCAACGTGCCGGCATCGCCGGAGTCCTACGTGCATCGCATCGGGCGCACTGGCCGTGCGGGCCGCGAGGGCGTCGCCATCACGCTGGCGGAACCCCGCGAGCACCGGCTGCTGCGCAACATCGAACAGCTCACCAAGCAGCGGATCGACGTCGCGACGGTCCCGACACCGATGGACGTCCGCGCGCGCCGGCTCGACATGACACGCGGCGCGCTGCGCGCCGCGCTGGAGGAAGGCGAACTCGACAGCTACCGCGTGGTGACCGACGCGCTCGCCAGCGAGTTCGATGCGCTGGATGTCGCGGCGGCTGCAGTCAAGCTCGCACACCAGACGCTGCAGGCCGAGGCGGCGCACGACGAGGAACACATCCCGTCGATCGATCCGCGCGCGCGCGAGCCGCGCTCTGCGGCCGTCTCGGGCAAGAAGGAATTCCGCGAACGCCGCGCGCCCGCCGAAGGCAGCCATGCGGCGGCCGGCAGCAAACGCAAGGCGCCAGGACGCGCGCCGACGATGGTCCGCGTGTACGTCGGCGCCGGACGCAGCACCGGGCTGCGTCCGGCCGACCTGGTTGGCGCGATCGCGAATGAAGCCGGCGTCAGCGCGCGCGAGATCGGCGCGATCGAGATCGAGGAGCGCTTCTCGCTGGTCGAGGTTTCGGACACGATCGCCGAGGACGCGATCCGCGCATTGCGCGCGACCTCCCTGCGCGGCCAGCGCGTGACGGTGCGGCGCGACCAGCCGAAGCGCTCGACGAAGTAGCGCTCAGGCCGGTCAGAACTTCTCCATCCACGGCCGCAGTTCGATCTCCCAGCTCCACGCGGTGCGCGGCTGCTGCACAAGATGCCACATCGACCGCGCGATCGCATCAGGGTCGAGCTGGCTGTCGGGCGCAGCCTCGGGATAACCGCTGCCGCGCACCGCGCCGTCGATGACGATGTGCGCGACGTGGATGTTCTGCGGCGCGAGTTCGCGCGCGATGCTCTGCGCCAGGCCGCGTTGCGCGAACTTGCCCATCGCGAACGGCGCCGACTGCGCATAGCCCTTTACGCTGGCCGACGCGCCGGTGAACAGAATGGTTCCGCTGCCCTGTTTCAGCATCCGCCGCACGGCCTGCTGCGCGATGAGGAAGGCGCCGAACGCAGTGACCTGCAGCGAGCGCTGCACATCCTCCGGCACGAGATCGACCAGCGGCCCGCGGCTGCGGAAGCTCGGGTTGTAGAGGACGACCGCCAGCGGCGGCAGCTCGGCGTCGAGTTGCGCGAACAGCTGCTCGACATCGTCGGGCCTCGAGGCGTCGCAGGCGAAGCGGGCGGCGTCCGGCAGCTCCGGCGTTCGTTGTGCGGCGTGGCGCGAGGCCAGCGCGACCTCATAGCCGTTGCCCGCCAGAAGACGAGCGAACGACGCGCTGACGCCGCTGCCGGCACCAACGATCAAGGCTGCTTTGCTCATGGCATCTCCTGAAGTTGCCTGCCAAGCTTAACGATGCCGGCTTGCGCGATGACGCCAGGCGCGGCTCCCGCGATCGAGCTCACACCGATGAATCCGGCTTTTATCGCGCCGCAAGGCCCGGCGCGAAGTTCTGAGGTACGGTGGAAATGCCGCTAACTGCCCGGAGTCGACCGAAACCGTGATGAACCGCAGCGCCCTGCTCGTTTCCCTTGCGCTGCTGATCGCCGCCTGCGGCGGAGGCGGCGCCGCCAGCGCGCCGGTCGGGACGCCCCCCGCGGCGCCGCCGATCCCGGCACCCGCTCCTGCCGACATCAGCGTGCTGATGATGGGCAACAGCCACACGGCGTTTCACAACCTGCCGGACACGCTCGCCGCGATGCTGCGCGCCGGCAAGCCAGGCAAGACGGTGTCGGTGGTGACAGCGCCGGGCTGGCTGTTTCTCGATGAGCGGCTCGCACATGAGTCTTCGATGGCGATGCTCGGCAGCCAGCGCTGGAGCTTCGTGATCCTGCAGGCGCAGAAGTACAGCAGCTCGGGCCTGTTCACCTATTCGACGACCGAGGCCGAGCAGCTGATCGGCCTCGCGCGCACCGCGAGTGCGGTACCTATCCTGTTTCCGGAGTGGCCACGGCTCGGCGTCGACGAGACGCAGCGCATCTACGACCTGCACGCATCGATCGCACGGAAGGCGCCGGCCTGCGTAGCGCCGATCGGCCAGGCCTGGGACCGCGCGCTCGCGCGCTACCCCGGTCTGACGCTGCACGATCCCGACGGCAACCACGCGGCGCCGCCGGGCTCGTTCCTGGCCGCGCTGGTGCTATATGCAACGGTGACCGGAGCCTCGCCGGCAACGGTGCCGACATTTCAAATCAACGGTGTCGATGCCGACACGCAGGACAAGCTGCGCATCATCGCGGCGGAGACGGTACTCGCGGTCGCGCCGCGCGCGTTCTGCCCGAACGACCCGGTGTAGGCTTTCGTTGCCCTCGCGGCTGCAAGCCGCTCGAAGATTGCCACTCCGGGGAGCGCCGCATGAGCCTTCGCATCCGGTCGATCGTTCTCGCCTCGGTCTCGCTGCTGGCGGCGCCCGTTGGCGCGCAACAGGTGAAGGGCACCGCCACTTACCTGCAGCGGATCACGCTGCCGCCGGATGCGGTGTTCGAGGCGCACGTCGAAGACGTGTCGCGCGCCGATGCGAAGGCGGACACGGTCGGTTCGGTGCGCATCATGGGCATGGGCAATCCGCCGTTCCCGTTTGCGATCGACGTCGACCCGAAGCGCGTCGACGCAAGAAGGCGCTATTCGGTGCGGGCCACGATCAGCGTCGATGGCCGGGTGATGTTCACGACCGACCGCGCGTATCCGGTGCTGACGCAGGGGAACCCTGCCGAAGTCGCGCTGTTGCTGCGCGCGGCCGGCGATCGGCGGCCCGCGGCCAAGCCCGATGCTTCCACCCTGGACGGGCTGCCGGCGACGTTCGGCGGCGACCTGCCCTGTGCCGATTGTCCGGCGATCCGGTACCGGCTCAACCTGTTCCCCGACCGCTCGTATTTTCTGAGCATGGCTTACGTCGACCGCAACGTCAGCAACGACGACATCGGTTCGTGGCGCTTGTCGGACAAGGGCCGCACGCTGACGCTGCAGGGCAGCGAGGTCACGCGCTTCCGCGTCGTCGATGCGGACACGCTGCGTCTGCTGGACCGCGACGGCCGCGACATCGATTCGAAGCTCAACTACACGCTGAAGCGAAGCGCAAGCGTCGAAGTGATCGAACCGCGGTTGAAGCTGCGCGGGATGTACAAGCACTTTGCTGACAGCGGCACGTTCACCGAATGCCTGAGCGGCCAACGCTGGATGGTCGCGCAGCTCGGCGACAACGCCGCACTCGAAAGCGAGTACCTGAAAGTGCGGCGCGAGCCCGGGCAGGAAGTGCTGGTCAGCGTCGAGGGCCAGGTGAAACAACTGCCGCCGATGGAGGGAACCGGAACGCGTCCGACGCTGGTCGTGAACCGATTCATCGGCGCTTCGCCGCGCGAGACCTGCGGGCCGCGTTACGCGAGCGCGGACCTGCTGGATACGAACTGGGTTCTGACGGCGCTCAGCGGCAAGCCGGTTCTGATCGGCGAGAAGCAGCGCGAGCCGAACATCGTGCTGCATTCGAAGGACCAGCGTGTTGCGGGCTTCAGCGGCTGCAACCGCGTGCTGGGCGGCTACACGCTGAAAGGCGATGCGCTCAGCTTCGGGCAACTGGCCGGGACGATGATGGCCTGCGTAGGCGAAGGAATGGAACTCGAGCAGGCTTTCCTCGCGGCACTCGGCCAGGTGGCGAAGTGGAAGGTCACCGGGCAGCACCTCGAACTCGCCGACGCGGCCGGCAAGGTGCTCGCACGCTTCGAGGCGCGGCCGCTGCGGTAGTGCCCGCGCTGAGGTGCCGCGGGTTCAGCCGCGGTCGCCGGCAATGTAGTGCTCGAGCTGCTCGATGATGAACTGCTGCTCGGAAATGATGTCCTTCACGAGGTCGCCGATCGATACCAGGCCGATCAGCTTGCCCTTGTCCAGGACCGGCAGGTGGCGTACGCGATTCTCGGTCATGAGCGCCATGCACTCCTCGTTGGTCTGCAGCGGACCGACACACAGCACCGGCGTCGTCATGATGACGGCGACCGGCGTCTCCTTCGAAGAGCGGCCGGCCAGTGCGATCTTGCGCGCGTAGTCGCGCTCGGTGACGATGCCGACGATCTTCTCTCCTTCCATCACCAGCAGCGCGCCGATGCTGTGGTCGGCCATCTTCCTGACGGCGTCGTAGACGGTGTCGTTCGGGTCGATCGCGTGGACCACCTTGTCCGGTTTTCCTTTCAGGATCTGGGCGACACCTTTCATCAGCCATCCTCCCTCGTGATCACGCCGGCTGAGTCCCGAGCGCACGCAGACGGTCGAGCTGCGCGCGCAGCTGCCCAGGCGTGCCGGCCGGCAACTGACAGGATCCATGCTGGCACAAGTACGCGCGGCCGGCATCGCGCCCAGCCGCGAGCGGAATGGCATCGGGCGGTGCGCTGACGAAGGTCACCAGTGGTGCAAAGTCGGTACGCACGTCGGAGAGCGGACCACCGCCGGCAGGCAGCAGCAGGTCCGCCCCGTGCTCGATCAGCCGTTGCACGAGCAGCATCGAGGCAACCGCGGCCGGCGCCGCTTCGAGCAGCGCGCCCTGCCTCATGATCGAGGTCTGCACGATGTCGGCCCAGTCAGCGCGGTCATAGGCGCCCGCCAGCCGCGCAAGCAGTTCGCACGCGGCTGCGGTGGCTGACGGCACCGCGCCGTCGAACAGATCGCGCGCGCGCAGCGGCAGGTGGCCGGTCTCGCCGTCGTAGAAACCTTCGTCCTCAACGTGAAAGTGCTCGACCATTCGCTCGGCCAGTTTGTAAGCGGACTGCAGCCACTCCAGCTCGCCGGTCGCTGCGTGCAGTTCGAGCAGGCCGAGCCCGACCTGCGCGTGGTCGGAGAGATAACTCTCGGCACGCAGGTTGCCGTCGCGCCAGGCGTGGCGCAGACGGCCTGCGCTCACCATCGTGTTCAGAAGAAAACCCGCAAGGTTGCGCGCGGTCTCGATGAAGTCGGCACGGCCGAGCAGCCGGCCCGTTTCGGCATACGCGCGCAGCACCATGCCGTTCCAGTCTGCGAGCACCTTGTCGTCGGTGATCGGCCAGATGCGCTGCGAGCGGACCGCATACAGCCGCTGCCGCACCGACTGCTCCCACTGCCACCACGCGTCGTTATCGAGGCCGAGCGCAGCTTGCACGGAACGAGGATCGCGCCGCTCCAGCACATTGAGCCCGTGTTCCCAGTTGCCGGCCTCGGTCACGCCATACAGACTTGCCGCGGGAGCGGCGTCGGCACCTAGGACCGCGCGGAACTCGGCGGCCGTCCACACGTAGAACTTGCCTTCGACGCCTTCGGAGTCGGCATCCTGCGCGGAACAGAACGGGGCCGGCGCCGCGGCCGGGTGCATCTCGCGCTGCAGCCATGCGAGCGTGTCTTCGGCCACGAAACGCAGGCGCTCGTCGGAAGTGAGGCGGTACGCGCCGGCGTAGATGCGCGCGAGCTGCGCGTTGTCGTACAGCATCTTCTCGAAGTGCGGCACATGCCAGCGCTGATCGGTCGAATAGCGCGCGAAGCCGCCGCCGACGTGGTCGAGCATCCCGCCGGTGGCCATCTGCTGCAGCGTGCCGAGCAGCATCGTGCGCGCCCGGTCGTCGCCGGTCGCGGCCAGCATCAGCAGGTACTGCAGCAGCGGCGACTGCGGAAACTTCGGGGAGGAACCGAAGCCGCCATGCTCTTCATCAAAACTGCGCTCGAGCTGCGAGACTGCCTGCTCGTGCAGCCGGTCCGCCGGCCGGCGCGGCGCGGCGACGATGCCTTCGTGCACGTGCGCGAGCAGCGCTTCGGCCTGCTGCTCGACCTCTGCGCGGCGTGTCGTCCACGCTTCACGCACCGCCGCGAGGACTTCGGAGAAGCTCAGCAGGCCATGGCGCCGGCTCGGCGGGAAGTAAGAGCCGCCGAAGAAGGGTTTCAACTGTGGCGTCAGGAACATGTTCATCGGCCAGCCGCCGCGCCCCGTCAACGCCTGCAGCGCGCTCATGTAGACGTGGTCGACATCGGGCAACTCTTCTCGATCGACCTTGATCGCGACGAAGCCGGCGCGAAGCTGGCGCGCGATC
>DAINBQ010000184.1:0-4288 GCA_036732825.1 Burkholderiaceae bacterium
ATCAGCGGGCCGTGCAGAAAGAGCGCGAAGATCGCCCAGCCCAGGAGCCCGACGATGACTGCTGTCGCGTCACGCGTGACCGGGCCTGCGACGTAGACCTTGCCGGTCGCGCGGTCGCGCCGGCGCAGCGATGTGTAGTCCAGCACCGCCCAGACGATGAAAGCGCCGAACAGCAGCACGTCCGCGAGCGTGCCATTGGAGATCAGGTGCGCGAAGGCCCAGATCTTGGTGCCCGCAACCATCGGATGTCCGACCAGCCGCTTGATCTGCGTGCCGGGAACGTACGCGGCTGCGAGCAGGATGAAGGCCGGGATCGTCAGCAGCGCGGCGATGTGTTTCGTCCACACCGGAGGTGTGTAAAGCACGACCGGCTGCGCGCGCGCCAGGCCGTAACCCCAGACGATCAGCACGAAGCCGATGATCGAAACAACTGCATACACGCCTTTCCACGGCATCAATCCGATGCGCGCGACGGCGGAACTGCGAAAGCCGTCCGCGAAAATGCGCACCGAGTGCGGTGCGAAGAAAAGCACGAGCCCGATCAGCAGGACAGTCATCTTGCGGCTCCGGCGAGCAAGGAAGATCGCGCAGTATCGCTCAGTTGCGCGTCATCGCCCGGCGATCTGGTCGGTCGCAAGATTGGATGCCAGCAGCACCGCGCGCGCCGGAAACCAGATCGCATCGTGTGCGACCGCCGCGCCCATCTCCAGCACGCGCCAGTCGACGCCGCGGCTCGCGATGAACTCGTCGCTGCGCCGGTTCGCTTCGCCGATGCTCGCTGCGTTGCTGCCCCCGCCGCCGGCGCTGTGCAGCCCGAGGCGCGCGTTCGGCGTGATGACGCGGCGCTCGCCGCCAGCGAACGCGGTCACGCAGGCGCTGCTGCACTCACCGGAGACCAGCGTCGTCAGGCCGCGATCCCGCAGCAGCCGGCCGAGTGCGAGCCCCTCGGCGACTCGGCCGCCGCGGCTTTCCAGACGCACAACCTGCACGCCCTGCTTCGCATCAAGCGCGGCCTTCACCGCACGCGTCGTCCCGAACTCGAGATCGCCGCTGACGACGAGTCGCGCCGGAGCTTCCAGCTCCACCACTGCCGGCACTGCCGTTCCGTTCAGCGTCGCCCACACGTCCGGAAAGACATGGCGCGCCGACTGCATCCAGAAGAGAACCACCCATGCGAATGCGCCGACGCCGACCAGGCCAGAGAGCGCCGCCACCAGCATCGAGCCACCGTGATCGACGCTGCGGATTGCAGCACGCTGCACGCCGACGCCCCACCACAACACGCCGGCAATCATCAGCGCGACCTCGAGCAGCCACAGCGTCGACGCGACGTACGGATCCTCGGTCAGCGGAAAACGCCGCGACACGAGTTCGACCAGCTGCACGAGCCCCCAGACCAGCGCCGCGCTGACGATGACCGCCGCCGCGAGCGGCAGCTCGCCGCGCCAGTGCCGCCGCAGGTAACCGTGTCGCGGGCCAGGCTGCGAGCGCGGCCGAGCATCGTCGTGGCGCAGCGCTTCGGCCCGCTGCTGCCGAGGCGAAGGCGGGTGCGGTGTCGGCGCTGGGCGCGAGGCAGGACTGTCCATGCGCCGAGTCTAGTGATTCGTTCGCGGACGAAAGAATCGGCCGTTGGGATGGCGCGCGCGCCGCGCCGGATCAGAAACCGACCTGATTTCGACCTTTCAGTTGCAGCATCTGTCGCGCATCGTCGGGCGTCGCGATCTCCAGGCCGAGGCCATCGAGGATGCGGCGCACGCGCTTGACCTGGTCGGCATTGCTGCGGGCAAGCTGGCCCGGGCCGTCCCACAGCGAGTCCTCGAGCCCGACGCGCACATTGCCGCCCTGCGCGGCGGCGATGCTTGCGATCCTCATCTGCGAGCTGCCGGCGCCAAGCACCGACCACAGGTAATCGCCTCCGAACAGGCGATCCGCGGTGCGCTTCATGTGGGCGACATCGTCCGCGTGCACGCCGATGCCGCCGAGGATTCCGAACACCGTCTGCACGAGGAACGGCGCCTTCACCAGCCCGCGGTCGACGAAGTGCGCGAGGTTGTACAGGTGCGCGGTGTCGTAGCACTCGAACTCGAACTTGGTTCCGTTCGCGGTGCCCGAAGTCAGCACGAACTCGATGTCGGCGAACGTGTTCTTGAACACCAGGTCTTTCGTGCTCTCGAGATACTTGCGCTCCCACTCGTGCTTGAACTCCTTGTAGCGGGCGAGCATCGGGAACAGACCGAAGTTCATCGAGCCCATGTTCAGCGATGCAACCTCGGGCTTCAGCTGCAGCGCCGGCTGCATGCGTTCCTGCACCGACATCGTCGGGGCGCCGCCGGTCGTGATGTTGATGACGCCGTTGGTGCGCGTCTTGATGTCCCTGCAGAACGGTCGGAATGCGTCCGGCGTCTGGTCGGGGCGTCCGTCGGCCGGGTTGCGCGCATGCAGGTGCACGATCGCGGCGCCGGCCTCGATCGCGCCGACCGCTGCATCGGCGATCTGCTGCGCGGTCACCGGCAGGTAGGGCGACATCGACGGCGTGTGGATCGACCCTGTCACTGCACAGGTGATGATGATCTTGCGTGGCTTCGCCATCGTTTTCCTTCAGGCGGGTTCGGCGGAGGCCGGAACCCGCACGGTCATCGTGAGCAGATGGAACGACAGCGCCTTGCCGTGCATGTCGAGGTTCAGTGAATCGTTGACGCCGCCGTCGAGCACGTCGTCGAGCACGAAGTTCATCGCGGCGATCTTCGGCAGCACGTAGCGCACGACCGCCGTCGGAGCGCGGTAGGCGAAGTGCGCGGCGACGCGCTCCTCGGTCACCTGCTCGACCAGCAGCGGGAAATGCCGCGCGTCGTAGGCGATGACGCTGATGTTCGAGCGGTTGCCCTTGTCGCCGGTGCGCGCATGCGCGAGCCGGTAGAGCGGGACGTCGATCAGATCTTTCATCGCCTACTCCACGAATTGGTACGACGCCGGCACCAGCTCGCGCGGCACCAGGCAGGATTTCGTCGACAGCCGCTGCCGCTTGTTCACGCGCACTCCGCCGCCGCCGGCCGGGCCGCCGGTCCAGAGCGCAGTCAGCTCGCGCAGCATCCGGTCGATCAGCTTCGCGTCCTCGTGCCTGGCGGCCACGCGCAGCCGGATATCGGTCGCGGCGTCGGTCGGCGTTGAAGCGAGCAGCTGGTTGCCGTCGTCGCCGAGGATGCTCATCGTGCCGATCAGGTCGAAGCGCAAGGCGAGATCGCGCCCGCAGCGCCTGCGCATCACGTCCATCGCGAGCCGCGCACGCGCTTCGGCATTCGGGCCCGCGTAGCTGATCTCGGCCTCGCCCATCCAGCCGCCGTCGAAGAACACGTTCGCCTTCAGCGTCGGCGTGCGGGGATGCCCGCGCACGCCCGAGAGCCGCACGGCGTTTGGTCCGACCTCGGTGACTTCGGCGTGGTTGACGTCGGCGACGACGTCGGGCGTCAGATAGCGTCCCGGATCGTGGATCTCGTACAGTAGCTGTTCCTTCACGGTGCGCGCGCTGACAAGACCGCCCGTGTTCGACGCCTTGGTCACGATGCAGCTGCCGTCCGCCGCGACTTCGGCGATCGGGAATCCGACGTCGTGCAGGTCCGGCACGTCCTTCATGCCGGGATCCGCGAAGTAGCCGCCGGTGACCTGGGCGCCGCATTCGAGCATGTGCCCGGCCATCGTGCCGCCGGCCAGCCGGTCCCAGTCGTCCGGCCTCCAGTCGTAGTGCGCGATCGCCGGGCCGAGTGCGAGCGAAGGATCGGCCACGCGTCCGGTGACGACCACCTGTGCGCCCTCCTTGATCGCAGCCGCGATCGGGAACGCGCCCTGGTAGACATTCGCGCAGATGAAGCGGCGCTCGTCGAAGTCTTCTTTCAGGCAGGTACGAATGATCCGCCGGCCCTCCGGCGTCGAGAGGTCGTCGCCTTCGACCACGGCGACTCGCGGCGGCGCGAGTCCCAGCTCCTTCGCGAGCCGCAGGATCAGCTGCGCGGCGGCGCGCGGATTGGCGGCGCCGAAGTTGCCGACGATCGTGATTCCGTTGGCCAGGCAATCGGCCAGGATCGGCCGCAGCGCCAAGTCGAGCAGCACCTCGAAGCCGGCGTCGGGATTGGCCTTCTTCGCGAGCTGCGCGAGCGCCAGCGTGCGCTCGGCCAGCATCTCGAACATCATCGCCGCGGGCCCGCCGCGCTCGATCAACGTGCGCACGACCGGTGGCGCCGCATCCACGCGGTCGCCCGAGAAGCCGGCGCCGCATCCGATCGAAAGGGTCTTG
>DAINBQ010000184.1:4388-6370 GCA_036732825.1 Burkholderiaceae bacterium
TGGCCGCTATGGTCATCCCCACGACGCAATTCACGCGCAGGATGCAATAAGTGTTTTCCTGCTCCCACCGACCGCTCGGAGCCACTCCCCCATGACATCCGAATCGATCGACCCCCGCGCCGAACTGCTGGCCCGCCGCGATGCGGCACTTGCGCGCTGGCCGCGCCGTACTGGCGCTGATTTCGCTTCCGAAATGACCGCAATCGCCGAGGAATTCATGGCGCTGGCCCGCGCAGCGGATTTCGGCGATGCGGACCCCTGCGAGCGTTTCCGCGCATGGCTGCATGCCGGCGACGCCTACTTCGCTTTCGGCACCGCCCAGGACTCGATGCGGCTGAAGTGCGCGGCCGATGCCTATCGCAAAGCCGAGTCACTGCTCGATGAAACGGAGACGGACGCCGTCGAGCGCGTGCACTTGCACGATGCCCATGGCCGCGCGCTGCTGCAGCTTGCGGACGATGACGATGTCGAGACCGTCTCGGCAGCCGCGCATCGGCTCGCGACCGCGCTCTCGCTGGCGCGCCGGCACATCCCGGAGCGCGTGGCCGGCATCAAGCTGGAACTCTGCCGCGCCGAGCATGCGATCGCGCTGCAGCGCAATCCGGAAGCGATGCGCACGCTGGTGAGCGAATCGGTCATCTGAAACCGCGTCGCGGGCGACGCGGTCAGGGTTTCAGCAGCAGCGTCGCCACACCGAGGTAGATCGCGAGGGACAGCACGTCCTGCACGATCGTCGCGACCGGTCCGCTTCCGAGCGCCGGATCCTTGCCGAGGTGGGCGAGCATCCACGGAAACACCAGCCCGATCGTGGTGGCCATCGCGCCGGCCGCGGTCAGCGCCAGGGCCACCGTCGTCGCGAGCCGCGCGTCGCTGAACGCAAGCCACACGGCCGGCCACGCCAGCAGCGCGAGCGCGAACCCGATCAGCAGCCCGGTGCGCAACTCGCCCCAGACCAGGGTTCGCATCGACGCGTGCGACAGCGACAGCCCGCGCACCGCGATCGCTTCGGTCTGCGTGCCGATTGCGTCGGCAAGGTAGACGATCGCGGGTATGAAGAACGCGACCGAGAGTTTCGCCTGCAGCGTTGCTTCGAAGCGGCTCATCAGCAGCGTGGCAAGCATGCTGCCAGCCAGACCGACGAGCAGCCAAGGCAGGCGGTCGCGCGCACTCGACAGCGGCGGCGCCTCGATCGCATGACGCGCCTGCGCGCTGTCGTGCGCCACTTCGCGGCGGATGCCGGACATCAAGTGCAGGTCCTCGACGTGTTCGCGCCGCAGGATTTCCATCAGGTCGCGCGGCGATACGACGCCGAGCAGGTGCCCGGCATGATCGACGACCGGCACCGCCGTCATGCCGTGTCGCAGCGCGAGCGAAGCGAGGTGCTCGGGATCGGCGTCTTCATCGCCGGCATGCACGAGTTCGCGCAGGCTCGCGATGCGCTGATCGGGCGGCGCGGCCAGAAGTTCGGCCAACGCCACCGCGCCATGCAGTCGCTCGTGGCCGTCGAGCACGTGAATCACGTCGGCGAACTCGGGCCGCCGGTAGCGCAGTCGCGCGAGCACTTCGGCCGCGGTGTCGTGGTCGTGTGCGGTCGCGATATCGGTCACGAGCGGCACGCGATCACTGGGGTGGCGTTTGGAGTCGCGTTGCATCGCGGTTTCCTGTCGTGCCGTAGTTGGTCGGGATCAGGCCGAACCCTGCCATGCCGCCTGCACCTCGGCGATGACGTCGGCAGATCTTTCCTCGTAACGCGGCGAGAAGTGAAACGGCACGACCGCGCGGGCGCGCAGGCGCCGCGCGATCGTGCCCGCCTGTTTCGCAGTCAGATGGTTCTTGCGCGCCGCGTGTTCGGCGTCGGCATCGAGGAACACGCTCTCGATGAACAGCAAGTCGACACCGCCGAGCAGCCGTTCGAGCGCCTCGACGTTGGCCTCGGTGTAGCGGATGTCGGTCACGTAGCCGATGCGACGCCCCGGCACGAG
>DAINBQ010000185.1:0-6365 GCA_036732825.1 Burkholderiaceae bacterium
CTGAAGCTCGCCGACGTTGCCAATTGCAGCGCCCCGGATGCGCTGGATGCGATCGAGGCCGCCCGCCGGGCAATGCCCGCCTGGCGTGCCAAGACCGCAAAGGAGCGTGCTGCGGTCATGCGCCGCTGGTTCGAGCTGATCCTCGCAAACCAGGAAGACCTCGCGAAGCTGATGACGGCCGAACAGGGCAAGCCGCTGGCGGAATCGCGCGGCGAAATCGGCTACGGCGCGTCCTTCGTCGAATGGTTCGCCGAGGAAGCCAAGCGCGTCTACGGCGACGTGATCCCCACCGTCGCCACCGACAAGCGCCTGCTCGTGTTCAAGGAGCCGATCGGCGTGTCCGCCGCGATCACGCCGTGGAACTTCCCGAACGCGATGATCACGCGCAAGGTCGCCCCGGCCCTGGCGGCCGGCTGCACGGTCATCGTCAAGCCGGCGGAGCAGACGCCGCTGTCGGCGCTCGCGCTGGCCGAGCTGGCGCATCGCGCCGGCTTCCCTCCGGGCACGTTCAACGTCGTTCCGGCCGATGAAGTGAAGTCGATCGAGGTCGGCAAGGCGATCTGCGATTCGCCGATCGTGCGCAAGCTCTCGTTCACCGGTTCCACCGCAGTCGGACGCATCCTGATGCAGCAGAGTTCGCCGACGCTGAAGAAGCTGTCTCTCGAGCTCGGCGGCAACGCGCCCTTCATCGCGTTCGAGGATGCCGATCTGGACGCCGCGGTCGACGGGGCGCTGGCGTCGAAGTACCGCAACGCGGGCCAGACCTGCGTCTGCACGAACCGCTTCTACGCGCACGCGAAGATCTATGACGCCTTCGTCGAGCGGCTGGCCGTCAAGGCCGCTCAGCTCAAGGTCGGCTCCGGTTTCGACGCCGGCGTGCAGCAGGGCCCGCTGATCGACGCCAACGCGCTCGCGAAGGTCGAGGCGCACGTGGCCGATGCGCAGGCGCACGGCGGCCGGGTCGTCATCGGCGGTGCGCGCCATGAACTCGGCGGCACCTTCTTCCAGCCAACCGTCATCGCGAACGCCACGCGCGACATGCTGCTCGCGCGCGAGGAGACCTTCGGCCCGATCGCGCCGGTGTTCAAGTTCTCGACCGAGCAGGAAGCCATCGACGCGGCGAACTCGACCGAGTTCGGGCTCGCCGCCTACTTCTATTCGCGCGACATCGGCCGCGTGTTCCGCGTCGCCGAGCAGCTCGAGTACGGAATGGTCGGCGCCAACACGGGACTGATCTCCAACGAAGTCGCGCCGTTCGGCGGCGTCAAGCAGTCCGGGATCGGCCGCGAAGGCTCGCGTTACGGCATCGAGGAGTACCTCGTCATCAAATACGTCTGCGTCGGCGGCGTGACATGAGCGCGAGGGAGTACCCGGGCAAGGCGATCGTCGTCCGCTACGACGCGAAACGCTGCATTCATGCGAAGGAATGCGTGCACGGCGCGCCCGAGGTCTTCAACCCGGACGCCCGGCCGTGGGTCGCTCCGGACAATGCCGCCGCCGAGCATCTGGCCGACGTCATCGCGCGCTGTCCGACCGGCGCGCTGTCGGCATGCGCGCCGGACGGAACGCTGCTCGAGCCCGTGCCGGACCGCAATCTCGCATCGGTGCAGCCGCGCGGTCCGATCTTCCTGCGCGGCCGCGTGACGATCCCCGGCGGCGAACACGCGACGCTGATCGAATACACACGCGTCGCGCTGTGCCGCTGCGGCGCCAGCCAGAACAAGCCCTTCTGCGATGGCAGCCACGACAAGTCCGGCTTCGACGATCCCGGTGCCTGCGCCAACGTGCCGTCGTCGATCAATGTCGACCCGACCGGCGATCTGCGCGTGACACCCAAGCCGAACGGGCCGCTGATGATCGAAGGCAAGCTGGAGTTCAGCACTGCCGACGGCAGTAGGTTCGTCATCGAGAAGGTCTGGCTGTGCCGCTGCGGCGGCTCGCGCAACAAGCCGTTCTGCGACGGCACGCACAAGACGAACGGGTTCGTCGGCTAAGCCGCGCGCGCTGCGCCGCACTACGTGTTCCGCAGGTGCGTGGAGTAGGATCGCTGCGACGCATCGCCTGCCTGCAACCCGGTTGTCGCAGTCACCCCCTTCGAAGGAGCCTCAATGGGTCACGCCGAACTCAAGCTGACGGACAAACTCGCCACGAAGACCATCTCGATGGACGAGTACTGGATGCCCTTCACGCCCAACCGCGAGTTCAAGCTCGATCCCAAGGTGGTCGCGCGGGCAGACGGCATGTACCTCTGGAACGAGCGCGGCGATCGGCTGATCGACGCCTCGTCCGGGCTGTTCTGCGTCAACGCCGGGCACTGCCGGCGCGAGATCGCCGACGCGGTCTCGGCGCAGCTGCGCGAGCTGGACTTCATCGCGCCTTTCACGCGCGGTCATCCGAAGCAGTTCGAGCTCGCGGCCCGCGTCGCCCAGCTCACCCCGGGGGACCTGAACCGGGTGTTCTTCGTGAATTCGGGCTCCGAAGCGGTCGATACCGCAATGAAGGTCGCGCTCGCCTACTGGCAGGCGAAGGGTCAGGGCGGCCGCACGATGTTCATCTCGCGCGAGCGGGCCTATCACGGCGTCAACTTCGGTGGGGTCTCGCTCTCGGGCATGGTCAACAACCGGCGCAAGTTCGGACCCACGCTGCCCGGCATCGCCCACATGCGGCACACGCACATCAAGGAGAATTTCTTCGCGCGCGGCGAAGGCGAGCACGGCGTCGAGCTTGCGGAGGACATGGTCCGCCTGATCAACCTGTACGGGGCGGAGAACATCGCCGCCTGCTTCGTCGAGCCGATCGCCGGTTCGACCGGCTGCCTGGTGCCACCCAAGGGCTACCTGAAGCGGCTGCGCGACATCTGCGATCAGCACGGCATCCTGCTCGTGTTCGACGAGGTGATCTGCGGTTTCGGCCGCACCGGCCAGGCGTTCGCCGCGCAGAGTTTCGGTGTCACGCCGGACCTGATGACGATGGCCAAGGGCATTACGAACGGCGCCCAGCCGATGGGTGCCGTTGCGATCTCCGAGCGTATCCACGACGCGATCATGGGCGCCGCGGCAGAAGGCGCGATCGAGTTCTTCCACGGTTACACCTACTCGGGCCACCCGGCCGCCTGCGCCGCCGGCCTCGCGACACTGGACATCTACCGGAACGAAGGCTTGTTCGAGCGGGGCCAAGCGCTTTCGCCTTACTTCCTCGACGGCCTGTGGTCGCTGCGCGATCTGCCCGCCGTCGCCGACATCCGGGGCTACGGGATGATGGCCGCGATCGACGTCCACCCGGCCGGCACGCCGGGACAGCGGGGTCACCTGCTGCAGAAACGGCTGTTCGATGCCGGCCTGCACCTCAAGGCGACCGGGGAAGCCGCGATCATCGCGCCGCCGCTGATCGCCGAGCGCTCGCACATCGACACGATCGTCGAGATCTTGCGCCGCACGATCAAGGCGCTCTAGCATCCAACGCGCAGTCGCACGCCGCTGTCGCGCGCCCCGCTGTCAACGGTCGCATTCATTCACGGAAGGAATTCGCATGAAACGATTACTTGCCGGAGTTCTGTTCACCGCCGTCGCCGCCGCGCCGGCGTTTGCGCAGAAGGAAGTGACGATCGCCTACCAGGACATGGTCGTCCCCTACCGGATCGCGCAGGAGGCGAAGGAACTCGAAAAAGCCACCGGCTACAAGATCAACTGGCGCCAGTTCGGCGGCGGTGGTGAGGTTGTCAAGGCGATGGCATCCGGCGCCGTGCAGATCGGCGAAGCCGGCTCGGCACCGATCGCCGCCGCGGTGTCGCGCGGCGAGCCGCTGGAACTGTTCTGGATCCTCGACGACATCGGCAGCGCCGAGGCGCTCGTCGTGAAGAAGGACTCCGGCATCAACTCCGTCGCCGACCTCAAGGGCAAGAAGATCGCGATGCCGTTCAACTCGACGACGCACTTCCACACGATGGTCGCGCTCGAGCAGGCGAAGGTGAACCCGGCCGACGTGCAGATCCTCAACATGCGCCCGCCGGAGGTGCGTGCCGCATGGCAGCGCGGCGATATCCACGCGACCTTCATCTGGAACCCGGTGCTTGCGGAGACCAAGACGGACGGCAAGGTGCTCCTCACATCCGGCAAGATCTCGGCCGACACGGGCAAGGCCACCTTCGACGGCTACGTGGTCAACAAGGACTGGGCGAAGGCGAACCGCGACTTCGTCGTCAAGTTCGTCAAGGTGCTCGCGGCAGCCGACGAGAAGTACCGCACCAACAAGGCCAAATGGACCAAGGACTCGGCCGAGGTCAAGGCGGTCGCCAAGTGGTCCGGAGCGAAGCCCGAGGATGTGCCGGAAAGTATCGCGCTGTACCAGTTCCCGACCGCGAAGGAGCAGGCCACCAAGTGGCTCGGCGGCGGCAAGGACGCGACTGCCGCGAAAGCGCTCGCTGCGACCGCGCAGTTCCAGCTGTCGCAGAAGCAGATCGAGAAGCTGTTGCCCGACTATTCGGCGGCGGTGAACCCGACGTATGTGCAGGACGCTCTCAAATAGTGCTGCGCCGTCACAGATTGCGTGACGGATTGAACTGGCGCGTTGACGCGGTGCCTGTGCATCGCTCAACGCGCTTTTTGCGCCGGCGGTTCTTCGTCGGCCGCCGACCGGCATCTCGATGAGCAAGCTCGAGGTCCGGCATTTGAGCGTGCACTACGCCGGCAAGGGCGGCAAATCCACGCACGCGCTCTCGGACATCAACCTCGCACTCGACCCCGGCGACTTCGTCGTCGCGCTGGGCGCCTCGGGCTGCGGCAAGACGACGCTGCTGTCCTGCATCGCCGGGTTCATGCCGTATTCGGAAGGCGAGATCATCCTCGACGGCAAACCCGTGGTCGGCCCCGGCGCCGAGCGCGGCGTCGTGTTCCAGAAGCACGCGCTGATGCCGTGGCTCAATGTGGTCGAGAACGTCGAGTTCGGCCTGCGCATGCGCGGCGTGGGCCGCACCGAGCGCCGGCGCGTCGCGATCGACAAGCTGCGCCATGTCGGCCTCGAGAAGTTCGCCGACTCGCCCATCTACCAGATCTCCGGCGGCATGCAGCAGCGAGTGGGCCTGGCCCGGGCGCTCGCGAGCGATCCGGAGGTGATGCTGATGGATGAGCCGCTGGGAGCGCTGGACATGCTGACCCGCGAGCAACTGCAGGAGCTGATCCTTGTCTTGTGGCACGAGACGAGGAAGATGTTCTTCTTCATCACGCACAGCGTCGAGGAGGCGCTGTTCCTCGCGACGGAACTGATCGTGATGACGCCTTCGCCGGGCCGGATCGCGCACCGTTACCGCCTCGACTTCGGGCGTCGCTTCATCGAGTGCCGCAACGCACGTGCAGTCAAGGCCGATCCTGAGTTCATCCGGCTGCGCGAGGAGGTGCTGCAGGTCATCCACAGCGCGCCGGCGCAGACCGCGGAGGCAGCGTGAGCGCGCCGCCACCCACGACCGCGGAGCCGCCTGCGCCAACCAGCAAGCCGCCGCTGCCCACGAAGACCGTCGCAGGCTACAGCGTGCCCGGCGAAGGCCCGAGCCTCGCGATCAGCATCGTGACGGTGATTGCGATCTTCTCGCTGTGGTGGGTGGCAACCCACTTCGGGTGGATCCGCGACATCTTCCTGCCGACGCCCGAGCGCATCGCCGGCAGTTTCGTCGAGGCCTGGCGGGGCGACATCCAGGGCGGCAAGCCGCTGTGGGAACACTTCTGGTGGAGCCTGGTGCGCGTTTTCGCGGCGTTCGTGTTCGCCTGCGTCACTGCGATCCCGGCCGGCATCGCGATGGGCGTCTCGCGGGTCGCCCGCGGCATCTTCGACCCGCCGGTCGAGTTCTATCGGCCGCTGCCCCCGCTCGCGTACCTGCCGCTCATCGTGATCTGGTTCGGAATCGAGGAAACGGCCAAGATCGTTCTGATCTACCTCGCCTGCTTCGCGCCGCTTGCGATGGCTGCCCGCGCCGGCGTGAAGAGCGTGATGATCGAGCAGATCAGCGCCGCCTATTCGATGGGCGCGTCGAAGTGGCAGGTGATCTGGCACGTCATCATTCCCGCCGCGATGCCCGAGATCTTCACCGGCATGCGCATCGCGATCGGCTTCGGCTGGACCACCCTCGTGGCCGCCGAGATGGTGGCCGCGACCGCGGGGCTCGGCCAGATGGTGCTCAATGCCTCCAATTTCCTGCGCACCGACGTCGTGATCATGGGCATCGTCGTCATCGGTGCCGTGGCCTACGCATTCGACCTGTTGATGCGCTACATCGAGCGTCTCGTCGTGCCCTGGAAAGGCCGGGCCTGAGAACTCGCGCCTAGTGCCAGCCGGCGGGGTCGTCGCCCTGCCCCCGCGCCGCTCGGTCGCGCCGC
>DAINBQ010000186.1:0-2213 GCA_036732825.1 Burkholderiaceae bacterium
TCCACATGGTGCTCGGCATGACGATCTTCCTGCTGCTGCCGTTCAGCCGCCTGGTTCACGTCTGGAGCGGGCTGGCCTCCGTGGCATACCTGTTCCGCCCGTACCAGGTCGTGCGTTCGCGGCGCCTGAACGTGCCGGTCGGACAGAACCTGCCGACCCGGGCCTCGTGATGCGTGCCGACCCTGCAATGGCACGGCCCGCAATGGACGCTGCGGTTCCGGCCGTCGACGGCGTGACGATTGCCGCCCCGGATGAAACGCTGTCGGCCGCTGAGCTGCGCCGGCGCGCGAGCATCGAGGTGCTGCGCCAGGCCGCGATGGCGGCCGGTCTGCTCGCAGCGGACGATCCGCCGCCCGTCGGCGGTGCAATCAGCGAGGCCGCGGCGGACGCGATCGAAGCGCTGCTCGAGCGCGAACTGGTTCTCCCGGCGGCCGACGAGCCAACCTGCCGCCGCTACCACGCGGCCAATGCCGCCCGCTATGCGGTCGGCGAGAAGGTGCGGCTGCGCCACGTGCTGTTCGCCGTCACGCCGGGAGTGGACATCGATGCCTTGCGCAAGCGGGCCGAGGCGTGCCTGATCGACCTGCGCGCGAGAACGCGCGGCGAGGCGGATCGTTTCGCGCGGGCGGCCGCCGAGCTGTCGAACTGTCCCAGCGGCGCGCAGGGTGGCGAGCTTGGCTGGCTGACCGCGGACGAGTGCGCACCGGAATTCGCACGCGAAGTCTTCGGCCAATCCGAGGTCGGCGTGCTGCCGCGGCTGGTACGCAGTCGTTTCGGCCTGCACGTGGTCGAAGTGCTGGCGCGCGAGCCCGGCTCGGTACCGTCCTTCGAGGCCGTGCAGTCCGCCGTTCGGCAAACGCTCGAACGGCAGGCCTATGCCACCGCGCTGCGACAGTACCTGCAGCAGCTGGCGGGACAGTCGCACCTCGACGGCGTGGATCTTGACGCCGCATCGACGCCGCTGGTGCAGTAGTCGAGTGCGCTGGAAGCGGGCCGCGACGCTTTACGAACGGCCACGAAGCCATGAAGAGCCCGAAGGTCATCCAGGTCGTCGCCCCGGGATCCGCATCGTCATCGGGATCGGACACGGCCACCGTCCCGACGCGCGCTTCGCTCGGCGCGCTGCTGCTCGCTCCGCATCGACTCGCGTTCTTCGCGGGCATCGCGATGCTGGTCGTCGTCTCGCTGTGGTGGACGCTGCTGCTCGCCGCGCCCTATCTCGGCGCGCAGATCATCACGCCGCTACCCCCTACGCTGGTTCACGGGTTCACCTTCGCGTCGGGGTTCATGCCACTCTTCATGATTGGCTTCATGTTCACCGCAGGGCCGCGCTGGCTCGATGTCGCGGCGCCGGACGCGCGCTCGCTGCGCTGGCCAGTAGCGCTGCATGTCAGTGGCGTTGTCCTGCTGACGATCGGCGCCGAATCCGGCTCCGGCCTGACGGCCTTCGGCGCCCTGCTGCTCGCGATCGCATGGACCGCGGCCGGCGTTGCGTTCGCCGGACTGATCCGGTCGAGCCAGGCCAGGGACCGTTTGCACGCTCGCTGCGTGATGGCCTTCTGGACCGTCGGCATTGCGTCCGCGCTGCTGTTCGCGGCCGGACTCGCGATTCATCACTACGGCCTGGTCGCCGCCTCGGCCTGGATCATGGTGTTCGGCTTCGCTGCGCCGATCTACGCGACCGTCGCGCACCGGGTGCTGCCGTTTTTCACTTCCAACGTCGTGACCGACATCGTGCCGTGGCGACCGAACTGGGTGCTCGCGGTATTGCTGTCGGCTGTCCTGGTGTTCGGGGCGATCCAGCTTGGCGGACGCGCTGATCTGCTCGGACCGACGCAGGGAGCATGGCTGACACTGGCCCTCGTCGGCCCGGCCGCGATCGCGCTGGCCTGGCTCGCGGTGCGCTGGGGTCTGCTGCAGAGCATGCGCGGCCGTTCGCTCCGGCTGCTCGCGATGCTGCATCTCGGCTTCGTCTGGGCCGCGCTCGCGCTGCTGCTGGCGGTCGTCGATGCGGCGGGCGTGCTGCTGCCCGAACTGGGTATCCGGCTCGGTTCGGCTCCGCTGCACGCGCTGACGATGGGATTTCTCGGAGGAATGCTGTTCGCAATGGCCACCCGCGTGATCTGCGGTCACGGCGGAATCGCGCTCGTCGCCGACGACTTCGTCTGGACGCTGTTCTGGCTGTTGCAGGTGGCCACGCTGCTGCGGCTCGC
>DAINBQ010000186.1:2313-6348 GCA_036732825.1 Burkholderiaceae bacterium
CGACGCCAGGTGTGCGAGCGGGCGCGTTTCTTGCGGCTGTCGCCTGCTACGCGTATATCGTCAGCGTCGCCCTGACCAAGGATCCGTGGGGGATCGCGAGCTTGCTGCCATGAACAGTCCGATCGATTTCCGAACTCCGGGCGCGGGTTTCGACGAACCTGTCGAGATGTGGCTCGCGTGCCACGAGCGGGTTCGTCGCTTCGCACTGTTGATGAGCCGGCTCGCCGAACATCTGCGCAGGAATGGCCACGACGAAGACGCGCAGGTGACGGCCACATCGATCCGCCGCTACTTCAACGAAGCGGCGCCGCGTCATCACGAAGACGAGGAAGTCGACATGTTTCCCCGCTTGCGCGAACGCCTGGCCGCCGATGCGAACGCGATAGTGAGCAATGTCGTCGACCAGGTCGAAGCCGATCACCTGGAGATGGCCGGCCTGTGGAAACGACTCGATGCAATGCTGGCGGAGATCCAGCGCGGCAAGCCGGCCGAGTTAGATCCCTCTCTGATCGAACGGTTCGCGACGCTCTACCACCACCACATCGACGCCGAGGAACGCGTGCTGCTGCCGGCGATGAAGCGCGCCTTCAGCAAGGGCGACTGGCAGGCAATCGGCCGTGCGATGGCCGAACGTCGTGGACTGGACTGGAACGATGTCGCGCGGCCGGCGCCTCGCGCCGCGAAGAGCGGGGAACACCGCTGACCTCTGCGCCCGGTTTCGCGGCTGCGGACCAGACTTTAATCAGGCAACGTTGTGCATCCAGGGAGACATCATGGCGAGCGAGGGTTATCACGAACCGACGAATGAACTGCAGGACACCACGCGCGACATGCACCGCGCGATCGTCTCGCTGATGGAAGAGCTGGAAGCGATCGACTGGTACAACCAGCGCGCCGACGCGTGCAAGGACCCGGTGCTGCGCTCGATCCTGACGCACAACCGCGACGAGGAAAAGGAACACGCCGCGATGCTGCTCGAGTGGATTCGCCGTCACGACAACACCTTCCACAAGGAACTCGCCGATTACGTGTTCACCGACAAGCCCCTGACGCACGATTGACGTCGCTGAAGACAAATTCCCAGCGATGCGCCGCTTGCATCTGCCCAGGAAGCGGATGCACTGAACCCATGACGGCCGCGCGAGCGGTGTTGGCGCCCTGTCCTGGGACTGTCGAATCTTCGGCAGTTCCGCCACCGAATCCTCGGCTGCGCCAGACGCCGCGGCCACCTAGTGTCTCCTTCGAGCGCTGCGGCATTCGACCGCGGCCCGACAACGGAGAACACCATGTCCATGAAGATGATCCTGCTGGCCGCCGCATTCGCCGCAACCAACGCCGGCTCGGCTCTTGCCGCTGACGCCGAGTCTGCGTACGCGACCGGCAAGTTTGCCGAAGCACTGGCACTGTTCGAAGAACACGGGCTGGAAGGCGATGTTCAGGCGCAGGAACTTGTCGGAATGATGTATCTGCTCGGCCAGACGCTGTATGGAAGCGATGTGCCGGCCGACCCGGAGCGTGCGGCGCGGTGGCTCTGGGCGGCAGCAATGAACGGCAGTACGAAGAGCCGTTTTGTCCTCGCGCACATGTACCGGGCCGGTGTTGGAGTCCCCACCGACTTGGTGCGCTCCGACACGCTGCTCGCCGAGGCGACGGGAACGCACGTGCAGCCTGTCACACTCACCGCCGCGCAGCGTTGAACCACGACGCGCCGGGCGCGCCGGGTCGTCCCTGATCAGCGGCGCTTGCGTGCCCCGCCGAGCAGCGACCCCAGCACGCCACGCGTGATCTCGCGCGCGAGTGACGACCCGACGGATCGCGCCGCACTTTTCGCCGCCGCCTCGACGACGCCCTCGCGCCGTCCCCCGCGCGGCCCGGTCGAGCCGAACAGGAGGTCGCCGAGACCGCCGAGCATCCCTCCGCTGGCTGCCGGCTCCGCCGCGGCGCCGCCCTTGCCGGCCGGCAACGTCGTTCCGCCGCCGGCGCGTTCCTTCAATTGCTCGTGAGCGGAGTCGCGGTCGACGGTCTTCTCGTAAGTGCCGGCCACGACCGAATCCCGGATCAGCTTCTTGCGCTCCTCCGGCGTGATCGGGCCGAGCTGCGAGCCGGGCGCCAGCACCCAGGCGCGTTCGGTGATGCCGGGAGTTCCCTTCGCGTCGAGGAAAGAGACCAGCGCTTCACCGACACCGAGCTCGAGAATGACCTTCGTCGTATCGAGCTTCGGGTTCGGCCGCATCGTTTCGGCGACGGACTTGACCGCCTTCTGGTCGCGCGGCGTGAACGCGCGCAGCGCATGCTGCACCCGATTGCCCAGCTGGCCGAGCACCTTGTCGGGAATGTCGATTGGGTTCTGCGTGACGAAATAGACGCCGACTGCCTTCGAGCGGATCAGCCGCACGACCTGCTCGACCTTCTCCAGCAGCGCAGGCGGCGCCTCCGAGAACAGCAGGTGTGCTTCGTCGAAGAAGAACACCAGCTTGGGCTTGTCGCGATCGCCTACCTCGGGCAGGTTCTCGAACAGTTCTGAAAGCAGCCAGAGCAGGAAGGTCGAATACAGCCGCGGCGAGTTCATCAGCTTGTCCGCGGCAAGGATGTTGACGACACCCTGGCCGTCGGTCGTCTGCATCAGGTCGGCGATGTCGAGCATCGGCTCGCCGAAGAAGCGATCGCCGCCCTGCTCCTCGATCTGCAGCAGTCCGCGCTGGATCGCGCCGACCGAGGCGGACGAGACGTTGCCGTACTGCGTCTTGAATTTCGCCGCGTTGTCGCCGACGAACTGCAGCATTGCGCGCAGGTCCTTGAGGTCGAGCAGCAGCAGGCCGTTGTCGTCGGCGATCTTGAAGACCAGCGCCAGCACCCCTTCCTGTGTTTCGTTCAGGTTGAGCAGCCGCGCCAGCAGCAACGGACCCATGTCGGAAACCGTCGCGCGCACCGGGTGCCCCTGCTCGCCCCAGACATCCCACAGCGTCACAGGGCAGGCGCCCCATTTGGGTTCCGGCAACTTGTGCTCCTCGAGACGCGCTTTCATCTTGTCGCTGAGCTTGCCGGCGACAGCGATGCCCGTCAGGTCGCCCTTGACGTCGGCCATGAAAACAGGGACGCCGATCCGCGAAAAGCTTTCGGCGAGCTTCTGCAGCGTGACGGTCTTCCCGGTGCCGGTGGCACCGGTGATGCAGCCGTGCCGGTTCGCGAGTGCGGGCAGGAAACCCAGTTCGGTCTGGCCGGACATCGCGATGATCAGCGGATCGCTCATTTCTTCTCCTTCGATGCTGGGCGGAGTCTAGCCAATGGCGGGACCTGGTCCGTGCCGACATCGGCCGTCCGCTAGACTTCGCCCCCTTCCCAGGTGTGACGCATTCGAAGGCAATCTCATGGCCGGCCATTCCAAGTGGGCCAACATCCAGCATCGCAAGAACCGCCAGGACGCCAAGCGCGGTTCGCTGTGGACCAAGATCATCCGCGAAGTGACCGTGGCCGCCCGTGACGGCGGCCCGGATCCGGCGATGAATCCGCGGCTGCGGCTGGCGCTCGACAAGGCGCGGCTCGGCAACGTGCCGAAGGACAAGCTGACCAACGCGATTGCGCGCGGCGCCGGCAAGCTCGAGGGGGTGGCCTATGAGGAAATCCGCTATGAAGGGTATGGCATCGGCGGCGCCGCGCTGATGATCGACTGCCTGACCGACAACCGCACGCGCACAGTGGCCGAGGTCCGCCACGCGCTTTCGAAGCACGGCGGCAACCTCGGCACCGACGGCTCGGTGGCTTTCAACTTCAAGCACTGCGGGCAGTTGATCTTCGCGCCCGGCACGTCGGAAGAAAAGGTGATGGACGTTGCGCTCGAGGCCGGTGCCGACGACGTGATCGCCAACGAGGACGGCACTGTCGAAGTCGTGTGCGCGCCGGGCGATTTCGAGCACCTGCGTGAAGCGCTGGAGAAGGCCGGACTGAAGCCCGAGTTCGCCGAAGTGACGATGAAGGCGCTCGCGGAGACGGTGCTGACCGGCGAAGACGCGCAGAAGATGCAGAAGCTGCTCGACG
>DAINBQ010000187.1:0-6336 GCA_036732825.1 Burkholderiaceae bacterium
ACCTCGTCAGTGCCGGCGTCGGCGTCTCGCTGATGCGTGACGACGTCGCGCGCGAACAGGCGAAAGCCGGCGCAATCTGCATCTGGCCGAAGGCGCGGCTGCGCACGATGCTGTGGTTCGTCGGCGCCGCGCAGCGCGCCGAGGAGCCGCTGATCGACGCACTGCTCGGGCTCGTGTGCGAGGTGTGGGGGCTCGATCCGAGCCGGCGCGCGCCGGTCCCGGCGCGCTGACATCGGCCCGTCGCGCGTGTTGGTTCCGAGGGTGCGTGGCGTTTACTTTCGGAATGATCCTGGCGTAGCCTCGTCCGCTACGCAGGAACGACCGTGCGCAAGTCCCGGACCGATGCACTTCAACTCATCGCCACCCTCGTGGTCGCGATGCAGGACGCCAGCGTGCTGGCGGCAGACGGCGTCCAGTTCGACGGCGGCCTGACCTATACGCGTATCGAAGGCGTCGAATGCTTGGCACGCGCCGGGGATCAGCAGGCGGCGAGCCTCTTGCATCGGATCGATCAGACCACCGGATCGCCCGCGTGGCTGATCTCACTTTCCGATGGTTCGATGTATTCGCTGAGCCCTTCCGGCGCGGCTTCGAAGGCGGGCTCACAGCATTGGTCGCTGACCTCATCTCTCGCCGCGGAAGTGCTTGAAGTGCGTGAGCTGCGACTCGGACTCGAAAGCGCTCGAACCGACTGCTCGCAGAGCCTTCAATTCGTCGGCCGCCGCGTCGACGCGCCGGATCCCGGTCGCGTCGACCGGCTGCGGGAGGCGACAGAACTGCTCGACCGCAGTGCGGAGCAGTTCAGGCAATCGCGCTGGGCCGACGCGCGCAGTGACGCCGAAACGGCGCTGCGCGTCCGTACCGAACTGCTCGGCCCAGAGCATCCCGGCTCGCGCTCGGCCCTGCAACAGGCTGCGATCGTGCAGGTGTGGCAGGGGGACATCATCGCCGCGCTGCCGCGGCTCGAGGCTGCGTGCCCGCTTCCGAGCGCGGACCCGGCTTCGATGACGAATGAGCTCGCGCGCTGCAACCTCGGTCGGATCGAACCCTTGCTGTGGGCGGGACGGTTGCGCGAGGCCGCCGACCTGAGCGCGCTGCTTTCCGAGCGCAAGGACGAAGAGTGGTCGGTCGCCGACCAGGTTCGAGTTCGACTGCTGCGAGCCGAGGCACTGCGACAGAACAGCCGGTTGGCCGAGGGACGCACGCTCGCGCAAGAAGCCTTGCAGCGCGCCGAGTCGACCTTGCCGTCGGGCCATGAGGCCCGAACGCGCGCGCTTACGACTCTGGCGCTGGCTTACTTCACCGGTGGAAATCCGGAGGCCATCGGCGTGGCCGAACAGGCACTGGCGGCGCATGAGGCCGTGTACGGCCCGACCCACGTTCGCACCGGGATGGCGCTCGGAGTGGTCGGGATCAGCTACTTTGAGTACGGCCGGATTCCGGAGAGCCTTCGCCCTTCGGAGCGCGGCTACGCCATCGTCGCCGACTCAGTCGGGCCGGATCACTTCCACACGCTGAGACTGATGTTGAACCTCGCCGCCTGTTATCTGCTGCTGGGCCGCGACGAGGAGGGCCTCGACATCTACCTGAAAGTTGAGGCTGGTTTTCGTCGCACGTTCGGCGAACAGCATCTCGGGCGTCTGCATGCGCTGAGGAATATCGGCGTCTCGCAGCGTCGACTCAACATGCCGGAGGACGCGCTCAAGACCGACCTCGAACTGGTGGCCGCCGCGCGCGCAGCCTACGGGCCGCGCCACGAAAGCACGCTCTCGGCGGTGCGCAGCCTCGGCAGCGACTATTACGCGCTCGGTCGCTTCCGCGAGGCGCTCGAGATCAACGAGGAGTCGATCGCGCTGCACGAGTTAGTCTATGGACCACTTCACCCAGCCACGCTCCAGCAGCGATCCCACCATGCGCGGATCCTGCGGGGGATGAAACGGTTCGACGAGTCGGTGGCCGAAGGCGAGGTGGTTCTAAGGGACGTCGAGCAGAACTTCGGCAGGACCCACCAGGACGCGCTTGGAGTGATGGGCATGCTCGCCGACAGCTACGAGGCCGCCGGCCGAGTTGCCGACGCGCGTGCACTGAATGAGGTGTTCGTCGAGCGCTTCGAGACGCTGCGCGCCAGCACAGTCCTGGCGCCCGAGTGGCGCCAGTCCTACTTTGCTTCGGTCATCAACGTCTATCGCAATCTGACGCGCTACTACCTGGGGGAAGGACGAGCGAACGACGCATTCCGTATCTCCGAGATGACCAAGGCAAGGACGCTGCTCGAAACGCTTTCTCTGAAGCGCGCCGAGGACTCCGGTGTCCTGCCTCAGGAAGAGGCGAAGGAACTCGCAGCTTTCGAGAAATCGACCGCCGAGATCGACCTGCGTATCGGCGCAGCGCGGAGGGTCGAAGATCGTGTACGGCTTGAAGCGGAGCGCAACGCTGCGGCAGAAAAAGTGGCTGCGTACCGCAGCGGTCTGCGCGAGCGTTTCCCGCGCTATGCGCAGCTGACCGAGGTAAGAATTGTTTCGGCCGCCGAAGGTTCGAAGCTGCTCGCCGCTGATACTGCCCTGGTCAGCTATTCGCTTGCCGACAGCCGGCTGGCTGCTTTCGTCGTGACGCGCGATGGAATGACTGCGCATGATCTTGGCGGTCCCGAGGCCCTGACCGGGATCATCGAGGCCTACCGGCATCTGATCAACCCGGCTTCGCCCGCGCGCGTCTGGCGTGTCGGCGAGGACTATGTCGTTGCGGCCAGCGCGCCTCCCGGTGCAGCGAACGCGCGGGTGTCGACCGACGAGGTCGCGAACCGGATCGCCCGCCAGTTGTTCGAGCCGATCGCTTCGCAGCTGCGCGGCAAGCGCAAATGGATCATCTCCCCCGACGGGCAGCTCGCGGTGCTGCCGTTCGACACGCTGCCATTCGACGGCAAGCCGGCGATCGAGGGCCGCTCGATTTCGCTCGTGCAGTCCGTTTCGGTACTGGCGCTGATGCGCGAGCGCCCGCGCCGCGCCGCTGCGCCGGGCAGCCGTGACCTGTTCGCAATGGGCGCACCGTTGTATCCGGCGAAGTCCGAAGCGGGCGCGGGAGTTCGCGGATCGATGTCGCCGGCTGCGCTGGGTGCCGTCCTGCGCCGCGGTGATCCCCAGGACGTCCAGCGCGCTTTTGACCTGATGGGCCAGAGCTGGCCGCCGTTGCCGGGCGCCGAATCCGAAGTGAGGGCGATCCGCGCGCTCTTCCGCAAAGAGCGGACCACTGCGCTGCTCGGCTCGGATGCCACCGAGTCCAACCTCATCGAGCGCAACCGGACCGGCGAGCTGGCGCGCTATCGCTACCTCCATTTCGCGGCGCACGGATTCCTGTCGACCGACGTGCCGGCACTGTCGGCCTTGGTGCTGGCGCAGGCCGGCAACCCCCGGGGCGTCGACGGCTATGTCACCGCCTCGGAATGGCCGCAATACCGACTCGACAGCGACCTCATCGTGCTTTCCGCCTGCCAGTCCGCGCTCGGCAAGCAGATCCAGGGCGAAGGTGTGATGGGGCTGCCGTACGCATTGTTCGTCGCCGGCAATCGCCAGACGCTGTTGTCGCTGTGGCCGGTTGGCGACGAGAGCACCGCGCGTTTCATGACGCGCTTCTACACGCGGCTGCGCGCAGGCGCCCGGCCCGCCGACGCACTGGCCGCGGTCAAGCGTGAGTTCCGGCGCAGCCCGCGCGATGCACACCCGCTGCACTGGGCCGGGTTCGTCCTGTATGGCGACTAACCGCGCCGGGACCCGTCCGGCGGACGTACTTGACGTTAACGTAAACGGCAGATAGCGTTCTTATCCCGCCTCGGAGTGGGGCCGGTTGCCCGCCACCGGCCGGCCGGGGATGATGAGTACCGATTGCCGCGCCCTCCGGACGCGGGCTCGCTGTGGAGTGCGCGATGACCGACCTCTCCGAAATCAGGAAGCTCGCCAGCTACCGGCCAACGCACAAGGTGCGCTTCGTGACCGCGGCGAGCCTGTTCGACGGCCACGACGCCAGCATCAACATCATGCGGCGCATCCTGCAGAGCATGGGCGCCGAGGTGATCCACCTCGGGCACAACCGCTCGGTCGAGGACATCGTCACCGCCGCGCTGCAGGAGGATGTGCAGGGCGTCGCGGTGTCGAGCTACCAGGGCGGCCACGTCGAGTTCTTCAAATACATGATGGACCTGCTGCGCGAGCGTGGCGGCTCGAACATCCGCGTGTACGGCGGCGGCGGCGGCGTCATCGTGCCGGCCGAGGTCCGGGAACTGCATGACTACGGCGTCGCGCGCATCTTCTCGCCGGAGGACGGCCAGAAGATGGGCCTGCAGGGAATGATCGGGCTGATGGTCGCCGAATGCGATGCGGATCTCTCGCAGCATGCCCCGGCCACGATCGACGCGCTGAAGGACAAGGACCTGACGCGGCGCTGGCGTGCGCTGGCACAGGCGATCACCGCGCTAGAACTCGGAAGCGCCGACTCGGGCTTTCGGCAGGCGCTGCACAAGGCAGCAGACACCGCCAAGGTGCCGACGCTCGGCATCACTGGGACCGGCGGCGCCGGAAAGTCGAGCCTGACCGATGAGCTGATCCGCCGCATCCGGCTCGACCAGGGCGACAAGCTCGCGATCGCGGTGATCTCCATCGACCCGTCGCGCCGCAAGAGCGGCGGCGCGCTGCTCGGCGACCGAATCCGAATGAATGCGATCAATGCGTGGCAGGCCGGGCCGCGCGTTTACATGCGCTCGCTCGCGACGCGCGAGGCCGGCAGCGAAATCTCGCAGGCGCTGCCCGATGCAATCGCCGCCTGCAAGGTCGCCGGCTTCGACCTCGTGCTGGTGGAGACCTCGGGCATCGGCCAGGGCGATGCCGCGATCGTGCCGCACGCCGATGCGACGCTGTACGTGATGACGCCGGAGTATGGCGCTGCCAGCCAGCTCGAGAAGATCGACATGCTGGACTTCGCCGACTTCGTTGCGATCAACAAGTTCGACCGCAAGGGCGCAGCCGATGCGCTGCGCGACGTCAGCAAGCAGGTCCAGCGCAACAAGGGCGACTTCTCGAAGAAGCCCGACGAAATGATGGTGTTCGGCACGCAGGCCGCGCGCTTCAACGACGACGGCGTCACGGCGCTCTACCAGGCGCTGCTGCCGAAGCTGAAGGAACTCGGCCTGAAGGCGGCCGCGGGCGCACTGCCGAAGGTGGCGACGCGCCACTCCACTCACCAGGTACCGATCGTGCCGCCGCAGCGCACACGCTACCTGGCGGAGATCTCCGAAACCGTGCGCGGCTACAAAAAGCGCGCACTCGAGCAGTCGCGCATCGCGCGCCAGCGCCAGCAACTGGCCGAGGCGGGCCGCATGCTGTCCACCGAATGCAAGGTGGAAAGCCAGGACCTCGGCAAGCTCGCCGCCGACCGCGATGCGAAGCTCGATGCGCGCAGCAAGAAGCTGCTCGAGATGTGGCCGCAGATGCAGAAGGCGTATGCGGGCGACGAATACGTCGTGAAGATCCGCGACCGCGAGGTCCGCACCAAGCTGACAACCACATCGCTCTCCGGCAGCAAGATCCGCAAGGTCGTGCTGCCGCATTACGAGGACCACGGCGAGCAGCTCCGCTGGATGCTGCTCGAGAATGTCCCCGGCAGCTTCCCGTACACGGCCGGAGTGTTCGCGTTCAAGCGCGAGAACGAAGACCCGACGCGGATGTTCGCCGGCGAGGGCGACCCGTTCCGCACCAACCGGCGCTTCAAGCTGCTGTCCGAAGGCATGCCCGCCAAGCGGCTGTCGACCGCGTTCGACAGCGTGACGCTCTATGGCAACGACCCGGCCGTGCGGCCCGACATCTACGGCAAGGTTGGCAACTCGGGCGTCAGCATCGCGACACTCGACGACATGAAGGTGCTGTATTCGGGCTTCGACCTGACCGCGCCGAACACGTCCGTGTCGATGACGATCAACGGCCCGGCGCCGACGATCCTCGCGATGTTCATGAACACCGCGATCGACCAGAACCTAGACAAGTTCCGCGCCGACAACAGCCGCGAGCCGACCGACGACGAGGCCGCGAAGATCCGCCAGTGGGTGCTGGAGAACGTGCGCGGCACCGTGCAGGCCGACATCCTGAAGGAAGACCAGGGCCAGAACACCTGCATCTTCTCGACCGAGTTCTCGCTGAAGGTGATGGGCGACATCCAGCAGTACTTCGTCCATCACAACGTGAGGAACTTTTACTCGGTGTCGATCTCCGGCTATCACATCGCAGAGGCCGGAGCGAACCCGATCAGCCAGCTCGCGTTCACGCTCTCGAACGGCTTCACGTTCGTCGAGGC
>DAINBQ010000188.1:0-6314 GCA_036732825.1 Burkholderiaceae bacterium
ACCTTACTCTCGGCGAGCACCGGATGCTTCGGCTCCTTCATCGGCGAACCGTCGATCGAATTGATCTGCCACCCGCAGGGCAGGCCGCCGACGGCCGCCAGGTCCTTGCCGGTGAACACGCCGAGCACGCCCGGCGCGGCGGCGGCCGCCTTCGTGTTGATGCCCCGGATCTTCGCGTGCGCGTGCGGACTGCGCAGGAAGACCCCGTAGCTCTGGTGCGGAAACGTCACGTCGTCCGTGTATTGACCGCTGCCGGTCAGGAAGCGGAAGTCTTCCTTGCGCTCGACCGGCTTGCCGATGAAGCCCGCTCTGTCGTTCATCGCGCCTCCTGTTTCATCGCAGCCGCGCCCTGCACGACCGCCTTGACGATGTTGTGATACCCGGTGCAGCGGCAGAGGTTGCCGTCGATCCCTTCGCGGATCTCGCGCTCGGTCGCATGCGGGTGATGCGCGACGAGATCGAGCGCGCTCATCACCATGCCAGGCGTGCAGAAGCCGCATTGCAGCCCGTGGCAGGCCTTGAACGCCGCCTGCATCGGATGCAGCCCCTCGGCCGGGGCAACGCCCTCGATCGTCGTGATCTCGGCGCCCTGCACCTGCAGCGCGAGCACGTTGCAGCTCTTGGCGGCGCGGCCGTTGATGTGCACGGTGCAGGCGCCGCACTGCGCGGTATCGCAACCGATGTGGGTGCCGGTCAGGCCCAGGTGTTCGCGGATGAAGGTGGAAAGCTGCGTGGACGGATCAACGTCGGCCGTGACGGCCTTGCCGTTGACCCGCAGCGATAGCGGGACGGGCATGGGTGTCTCCTGTAGGTGCTCCCGCCGTTGTTGTTTTGTTGGCGGAGCAGCAGACATTAGCAGCAGCGAAAACTGGGGCGCAATCTCTGCGTGATGACGGAGCCCCAATACCCACAATCGCGGGGTTGTCGGCGGCACCCCAGGTCGGGAACTGCCGAGCAGCCGGTCGCGCTCGCTAAACTGCAACTCATGACTCCCCGGCCACAGTGATGGACAGCGTCGACCTGCAGGTCCTGAAGAAAACCGCCGAGTGGCTGCATGACGGCCAGCGCGCGGTGCTGGGCACGGTTGTGCGCACGTGGGGATCGGCGCCGCGGCCCGTGGGTTCGCTGGTCGCGGTCCGCGGCGACGGCCAGATCGTGGGCTCGGTGTCCGGCGGCTGCATCGAGGACGACCTGGTCGAACGCATCCGCGCCCGGGCGCTGGCGGCCGAGCGTCCTGAGCGCGTCCGCTACGGCGTGACCGCCGACGAGGCGTTTCGCTTCGGGCTGCCGTGCGGCGGGACGATCGAGCTGATCCTGGAACCGCTGGCGGCGAACTCCAAGATCGACGCGCTGCTCGAGCGTGCGATTGCGGGACGCCACACCCGGCGCACGCTCGATCTGGCGACGGGCGCCGTCGATCTGGTCGAAGGCGATGGCACCGACGTGCTCGATTGCGACGAGCAGCGCCTGGTCACCGCGCACGGCCCGCGCTGGCGGCTGCTCGCGATCGGTGCCGGCCAGCTGACGCACTACGTCGCGCAGATGGCGCTCGCCTGCGACTACCAGGTCACGATCTGCGATCCGCGCGTCGAATACGCGGACGCCTGGTTCGTCCCGGGCACCGAGCTGGTCCGAACGATGCCTGACGACACGGTGGTCGCGCTGAAGCCGGACCGGCACACCGCGATCGTCGCGCTGACCCACGACCCGAAGCTCGACGACATGGCGCTGATCGAGGCACTGCAGTCCAACGCCTTCTACGTCGGCGCGATCGGCTCCTTCCGCAATCAGGCCAAGCGCAAGGAACGTCTGAAGGAGTTCGGCGTCAGCGATGAGCAGCTGGCCCGGCTGCACGGCCCGGTCGGGCTGAAAAACGGCGCGCGCACGCCGCCGGAGATCGCGGCGTCGATCCTCACCGAGATGACCGCCGCCAAGTACGGCTACACAATTCCGGCGCCGATCGCCACGGCTCTGCGGACGCATTGACGGGCGCGAGCGGCACCTTCTTCAGCGCGGGCTGAGCCCGAGCGATGTGCGCTCGGATTCCGGCAATGCATCGAGGACCCCGGCGGCGTACTCCTGACCCTGGCGCACGATCTGATCGAACAGCGCCCACTGCAGCAACCCGACCTTGTACAGCGGCGGATTGAAATAGAGATCCGTCAGACGACGCGCTTCGCGCTGGCGCGAGGTGCTGTACAGGATCGTGATGTTCAGCAGGTAAGCGGTCAGCGATGGCAGGCGGTAGCGCCGCTTGCTCCGCGGCCGCAGCCGGTCGAGCAGCAGGGCCCAGCTGCCGGGCACCTCGTCGAACTCCAGGCGTCTCGGATTGCGGATTCCGAGATCGACGCCGATCACCTTGCCGACGCCGCGCATTTCGCGCATCGCGTCGACCGGGAAGTTGTTGAATGTCCCGCCGTCGCACAGCAGATCGCCCTCATGCACGACCGGGGGCAGCGCGCCGGGAATCGCAATGCTCGCCAGCAGCGCCCGCGCGAGATCGCCTTCTTCGACCCGCTGTTCGCGCGCCTGGGAGTAGTTGCTCGCGATGCAGAAGTAGCCCTTCCACAGGTCCTCGATGTCGACCTGCGCGCCCACGAGCTGATCGATCGAGCGGTGGACCGCATTGCTCACTCGGCGCCCCTTGATCAATGACATCAGCGGCAGCAAGTTGTAGTCGCCCGTCGGATTCACGCTGAAGGCCTTGCGCGCGACGTCGATCGCCTGGTCGACCGGAGGGTCGGCTGCGATCAGCGCGGCCATCACCGCGCCAATGCTGGTGCCGCCGACATAGTCGATCTCGATTCCACGCTCGCGCAGCGCGCGCCAGACGCCGAGGTGCGCAAAGCCGCGCGCGCCGCCACCGGCCAGCACCAGCCCTACCGCATTGCGGCTCAGCAAGCGGGCGAGTCGCGCCATGTCGCGTTCGAGGTCGGCGCGGATGTTGACGTGTCCGGTGACCGGCCGCCGCGCCAGCCATTGGCGGGCGCCGTGCGGACTCTGCAGATCCGCCGGGTGCAGCAGCACCAGGATCTCGGCCGCCTCGCTGCGCGCCGGCCGCCCGGTCAGGCAGGTCTGCTCGATCGCATGCACGGCAGGCGGCCGCGCTGCTTCCGCGACGAGCAGCAGTTCGTCGCTGTTGCGGACACAGCGCTGAGTCCACGGCCCGGGGGCGGCATCAGCGACAAGCAGCACGAAGTCGTGGCCGGCCTCGAGCCCGTCGAGCGCCAGCGATATGCGGTGGTCAGCCTCGGCATCGTCGCGCGCCGTGATCCCCGGCTCGGCCAGTGAACGATCCATCGCGTCCGCGTCCACGACGCTCACGCGGCCGAAACGGGCCAGCTGCGCGGCAAGCCGTTGCCCGAACGTCTGCACGTCGACGCCGTCCGAGATCGGGAGCAGACCCACCGTCACCGGCGCCGCGACCGGCCGGTGTTCGTGCTCGGTCTGCAGGCGCCAGATCATCTGGCGCGTGAACGTGATCGAGACCTTGGGATGGTTGACGAGCAGCGCCTCGAAATGCTGCTTTGCGAGCCGCACCAGCACCGAATCGCGCACCGCAACCACGGTCGCCGAACGCGGCTCGCCGGTGTACAGGCTCATCTCGCCGATGACCTCGCCACGCGACAGTTCGCGCACCATGCGCGCGGGCCCGTCGTCGCCGGCGACGTAGACCCGCAGACGGCCGCTGATCGTCAGGTAGGCCGAGTCACCGAGCGCGCCCTGCTCCATCAGCGTTGCGCCGGCCGCGATCTCGACCCACTGCAGATGCTGCCGCAGATAGGTGATCGCATCAGTCCCGACGTCGGGAAACAGCGACTCCAGCTGATCCGCGAGCAGCGCGTCGCGATGGGGGTAGGTCGTCTCCGTGACCATCGTTGGCGTCGAGGACTTTCTCAGCTCCATACGATCAGTGCAGGCCGATCACCGCGCAGTCTGCGCCGCTTCGAGTTCATCGGTCAGAGCGCGCACTCGCGACGCCAGCAGCAGTCCGATGTTCAGCAGCAGCTTGCCCAGCAACACCGGGTGCTCAGCAGCAAGCTTCTCGTATTGCTCCCGCGGCAGCTCGAGCACCAGTGCGTCGTCCTCCGCGATCGCGTCCGCTGAACGCGGGCGGCCTTGCAGCAGGCCGATCTCGCCGAACACGACACCGGGCGCGAACGACACCATGCGCCGGTCTCGTCCGGCACCGCCGTCATGCTCTTCAGCGGGAAGCCAGATGCCGATCTGCCCCCGTAACGAGACGCACATCGAATCTCCGGGATCGCCGCGCCGGAAGACGATCTGGCCCTTTGCAAAGCGCCGCTCGACCATCAGCGATTCCAGCAGCGCAACCTCGTCGGGTTGCAGCCCGGCGCCGAGCAGTGTCTGCCCGAGCTGCAGTGGCACGCCTTCAGCCTTCGCTGTTGCAAGCGTGTCCAGCAGGCGGTCTTCCGCGAATTCCAGCGCACGATCGGCATCGGGGAAAAACTGCTCATCGGCCAGGAGATCGTGCACATCCATGTCACGGATGATGCGCATGCGCGCGTCGCGCGGCGCCAGGCCTGCAAGCAGCAGATGCTTGCCCGCGTGACGCACGGACGCGGCTGCATGCAGCAGTACCCGGGCACCGCTGGCATCGACTTCGTTCACGCGCTCGAAGTCGAGCACGATGTATTCGGAGCTGTGTGCCAGCCGCTCGATCTCTTCATCAGCCGCCTCGGCGGTGCCGAAGAACAATGCCCCGTCGAGTTCCACCAAGGCGATACGGCTGCCCTGGGCGCGCAGCAGTTCGGCTTCTGCGGCCGGCCGCACTTTGCGCGAACTGCGCCGGTCCGCATGGATCACCTGGCGGATCGGCTGCTTGCAGTTGCTGCGGATGAACAGCACCATCGCCACCAGGGTCCCGATCGCGATTGCCAGCGCCAGCGACACGAATACGGTGACGCCGGCCACCAGCAGCATGACGCCGTAGCTCTGCGCGAGCGCAAGCGGCATCCTCCACTTCAGGCTCTGACGCCACAACACGCCGGTGGCGCGCCGGGTCCAGTCATCGACCAGCGAAAACGCGATCGCCATGAAGACACCGGCGATCGCCGCCATCGGCACCAGGCTCATGAACTGCAGGCCGAACGCGAGGGCAAGGAGCAGCGCGATGCCGAAGGCGAGCCGCGACATGCCGGTCTTGCCGCCCGCGTCGATGTTGATCTTGCTGCGCATCGTCGATCCTGCGCTGGGAAGCGCTCCGATGAGGCCGACCGCCACGTTCGCCACGCCCTGCGCGAGCAGCTCGCGTTCGCCGTTGCGGCGCTTGTGCGTCAGTTCATCGACCGTCGAGCCTGCGAGCGCCGTCTGCAGGCTGGACATCATCGCAACCGCGGCCGCGAACAGCAGCAGCGGCCCGATCTTGTCCAGCAGCAGCCCGTCGTTGAAGTGCTCAGCGACCGGCGCGATCACAGCGACGCCCGGCCACTGAAACTCCGGTGCAATGAACAGCGGTCCGAGCGCCCCTGCGAGCGGCGTCGCCGTCAGCAGGTAATGCAGCGCAGTGGCCGCAAGCAGGCCCGTCAGGTAAGGCGGCACGCGGCGTGTCCAGGAAGGCGGACGCAAAGCAATCCAAAGGGCGGCCAGTGCGACGACCGGTGCGAGCAACTGCGCCTGCCGCCAGTCGTAGGCAGTTGCGCCCGACGGCAGACCCAGCAGATGCGGCAGCATCGCGCCCAGCATCAGCACGGCGGTTCCGTTCATGTAACCGGCATGCACCGGATAAGGAACGTAACGCACCAATCCGCCCAGCTTCAGTCGCGCCACGACCGCCTGCATGACGCCGGCCAGAACAAGTCCGAGTGCCGTGAATGCCAGCAACAGCGGCAAAAACGGGCGTCCGTCCGCGCCCAGGAAGCGGGGATCGGCGGCCAGCCAACCGATCATCGAAGCGAGCAGGAAAGCCAGCGCGGCACTGGAGCCGCTGAGCATGGGACCGCGACCGCCCGCCAGCAGAGAGACGATGCTGGCAATCGCCGCGGCGCAGGCCCCGAGCAGAAAGCCGAACGAAGCATGCTCGGCGCCCAGTGGCGCGAACGCAACGAGTCCATAGCTGCCTTCGACGGCTGGCAGCACCAGCGCGGCAGTCAGGCCACCGGCGAGATCACCGCGCGCAATTCCGCGGCGCTGCAATAGTGATCCCAACCAGTTCGACCGCTCGGCCACGTGGCTCATCCAACCCTCAAGGATCCGCCGGCGTCGTTTCCTGCACGCGGAGCTGCGTCTTCTGGAGTGCGTGCGTGATTCCGCGGGACTGCACCGGGCGAGTGGCGCGAAGCATATCAAGCACG
>DAINBQ010000189.1:0-6297 GCA_036732825.1 Burkholderiaceae bacterium
CGCTGACGCGCGAATGGGAGTGGCGGCAGTGGCAGGACGCCGTGACCGACTGGGAACTGAAGCGGTATTTCGAGATCATCTGAGCGCCGGTGTTCCTAGCGGTTATTGTCGTAAACAGGACATTAAAGTCGTAAACACGACATTGGAGTCGTAAACAGTTCGAAGCTTGCAAACTTCCCCACTCGGCCAGAAGCGGTCCTAGAGTTACCTTTCCCAGCCCGCCTTGAAGCAGACAGGATGCGAGTGTCCTAAGTAGTAAGCGCGAACGCGTTAGGCGCTCGTGTGCCCGGCCCACGACCGAAGCGACTTCATCGAATGCATTCCATGAAAATTTCGACCTTCGACGACCTGCTTTGCGCGGCGCGGCAGCAGGCAGACTCCCAGCGGCTGCTCTTCGTGTTCGCGAAGGCAGGCGTCCCGGACGATGCCACGCGCGAGCAACGCCAACGCTTTCAGGCAGGCCGGGGCGGCACGCTGACGCCATTGATGTGCGCGGACAAGACGCCCGACGAACTGGTCTCGTTCGATGCGCTGCTGGAGGAATCGCGGCAGTTCGGTCAGGCCTGGGACATCGTATTCGTCGCAGCATTGCCCGGGACCGGAAGCCTCGCCCCGACCTCGGCACAAGCACAGGAACCGCTGCAGCGCATGGTCGAGTCGATCAAATCTGGCGCAATCGGTCGCTTCATTCCATTCGACGCCTACGGTGAACCGGTTCAGTTCGCTTGATCGTGTCGGGGCGTTGGCATCGAGCTGGCTCCCGGACTGAAAGAGACGACTGACGACCAGGAGCAGCCCTTCCCAGACTTCGCCAAGCGCTACAAAGCGAACACGTCAAAAATCGGGGCGGGGCCGACCGAGCGCCAGATGGCGATTCTTCTGTTGCTACCGGCGATGGTCGCCCATGACTGCGAGTCGCGGTCAGTTATGGCGAAGACTCGCGTAAATTGCTGCTGATTTCCGCGGCCGCCGAAGCGTCCTAGCACTGATTGCCGTTGACATCCATTCCGCCACCCGCGCCGCCCGAGCAAAACGCTTCCGATCCGACCACAATCTTTGCGGTCTTCGCAGACACGCTCGGCGGTGCCGCGGCTTGAAGCCTGCTGCTTGCCGACACTGCCATGGCAGTCGAGGCCGAATTTTGACTCGAGGTCTTCGACAAAGAGAAAATCGCCGGGTGCGCTGCCGAGGCCGAGGCCCGAACGCTGCCCATTTTGGCGATTTGTGTCGGCGGGGCGATCGCTGAACCGGTTGCGAAGGCCGCGACCTCATTGGGCGTGTTGCACTGGTTGCCAGTGGCGTCCATCCCGCCATCGTTGCCGCCGCCCGAACACACTTGGGCGTGTACAGGTCCGGCCAGAACTGCGGCCAGTGACAATGAGAACATCCGAACTTTGTTCATTTGAATCTCCCAGATCAAGTTGGATCGAACGGCCGAGAACAACGCACCGATCAAGCTTGGTCGAAGCGGGTCGATCCATGGCTTTGTCCACGATCCAGATGCCACGCGATCTCTTCGCTTAGCGGTCGCCGGTGTCCCATTGCTCAGGGATGAACCGTACGCAGGGGTGCGTTCCGCGAGCGTTCCACGCCTTCCGCCGGGAGGCGGTCACGAGGTCATCCCGATTAGGCTGTTGCGGTCGCTCCAATGCGAACCGTGCTTGGCACAATTAGGTAGAAATTGGCTATGTGGACCACCGGGCACGGCCAAGAACGGCCTCTGACCGCCACCTGAAGATCCGCCTCATAGCGGACGTCCCGTGCTTTCGGCTCACGACGAGGTTGGCGGTATGCCATGAGTGCTCTGGAATTCATGCATCTTCACCCCACTGGCATGAGGCCGTGCTCAATGGAGATAACGGCTTTCTCCGAGGCGAGCTCGGACTGTCGCACCTGGGCTCGATCCGGACTCCCACCACCTTGGCGAGACCCGCTCTGCTTCTTCACCGCCTGCAGCCCGAGCGAGCCGAGCAACTTTGCGAGGAACCCCATCACGAACCCCGAAAACTGTCGGGCCGAACCGGGCGCAAGTGGTCGAAGCCGAGGTGGAACAGGTAGCCATACAGCGCGTAGACCAGCGTGAGGCCGATCTCCGCGGCCAGGGCCTGCAGCCAGGCCAACGGGGTCAGGGCGACCATCATCGGCCAGGTCACGATGAGCGCCGTCACCTCGTTGCCGATCGTGTGCAACACGCGCAGGCCATGCGGGCGATCGCTGGCCACACGGCCGGTGCAGCGGACCTCGATCAGGTCGAAGGCCGTGTTGTACAGCGCCGACCAGCACATCATCGTGACCGACAGCGCGGTCAGCACAATGATTGACTGGCCCAGCGATGGCCCCGCGAAGTGAGCGAACAGCGGGCTCACGATCACGATGCCCAGCGCCTCGAACCAGAGCGTCTGGATCAGGCGTTCGCGCCGGCTGCGGATTGCGCCGTACGGGCGCGCGGCGGGTGACGTCGCGGTCATCACCACGGCTCGCAGGCGTCAACCGCGCCGACGAGCGCGCCGTCCGGCTGCCTGGTGCACAGCCTCGAGGCGATCGCTGCCCCGGTCATTGGAGCGTTGCCGCTGTTGTCGAGCGCCGGAGGGAACGTGTCGGCGGCGGGATTCTGGACAGCAGAGGCGAGGCGACGGCTGGTTCGGCATCGCCCGTCAGCGGCGGCGTGCTGCATGCGCGGTGGCCCAGTGCGCAGTCCGCTGCCTCAGCGCGACCGCGCAACGCCGACCGGACCGACTCGGCGAGGCGCAGCATGTTCACCGGCAGCAGCACCACGTGCAGCAGCAGCACCGGGCTGATTTCGGCCAGAGCGCCATACGCGATGAACGCGATGTTGCTGGCGATCGCCACGACACGCAGTGACACCATGTCGCGCATGCTGAAGGTCGCCAGCACCAGCAACGAGGCGAGGTAGCCAATTGGTTCGTAGGCGTTCATGGCAACCCCGGCTCGAGCTACGGCAAGATCCGCGCAAACCCGTAGCCGGTGCGCGTGCCGTTCGTGGCGAAACCGCCGACAACGATCTTGCCGTCAGGCTGCACCGCGACGTTCTCGGCGCCGTCGAAGGAACCGAAGAAGTCGATCGTCAGCTTGCCGGCGGAGCCGAAGCTCGCATCGGGTGCGCCGTTGGTGTCGAAGCGCGCGACCGCGACGTCGGGGTTGATCCGGTTCGAGCTTTGCCCGGCGACGACGATCCTGCCGTCGGCCTGCACCAGCACCGCGCGGGCGAAGTCGTCTTCGATGCTGAAGGCCACTGTCGCCAGCCCACTGCTGCCGAAGCCCAGCTCGATGGCGCCATTGCCGCCGAGACGCATCACGGCGAAGGCGCTCCTGCCGCCGACTGGCGCGCTGCCGGCAATGACGATCCGGCCATCGGCCTGCAAGGCCAGAGCCTCGCCCAGAGCCAGGTTGGGCAACGTCAGCTTGCCTGCCGTGCCGAAGCTGTTGTCGGGGTTGCCGATGGCGTCGTAGCGCGCCAGGCCGGCATGGCCGAGCACCGGCGAAGAGCCGAGCGTCAGCACCCCCGACACCAGGATCGCACCGTTCGGCTGCACGACGATGTTCTGCGCGATATCGATGGCACCGCCAATGTCGGTCGTTAGCTTGCCGCCGCTCCCGAAGCTGCCGTCGGGCGCGCCCGCGCTGTCGTAGCGCGCGACGGCGAAGTCGGTCGAGATGCCGCTCGCCGGTGTGGCGCTGCCCGCCACGACGATCTTGCCGTCGCCCTGGATCGCGAGCGCGAACGCTCGGTCGGTTTGGCCATTGAAGTCGGTCGTGACCTTGCCGCCGCTGCCGAAGCTCAGGTCGGGGCTGCCATCGGCGTTGAAGCGCGCGAGTGCGAAATCGAAGTTGAACTGGTTGTTCGACGTGCGCCCGACCACCGCGTTGCCGGCGACGACGATCTTGCCGTCGGCCTGGATCGCGACCGCGCGTGCCTCGTCGGCGGAGCCGACACCCACGTCGCTGGTCACCAGCCCGCCGGAGCCGAAGCTCGTATCGAGGCTGCCGTCGAGGTTGTAGCGCGCGAGCACGAAGTCGGTGCCCGAGCCGCCGACCATGACGATTTTGCCGTCGGCTTGCAGCGCCATCGCCGTGTCGTCGCCGCCGAACGCGGTGCTGACCTTGCCGTTGCTGCCGAAGCCGGGATCGAGCCCGCCGCTCGGTGGCGGCGTCACGCAATTCACCAAGACGTTCGTGATGTTGGCGTTGGTTACCGTGCCGATGCCATTGGTGACGGTGCAGATCTGCAGCGGGTTGGTCGGTTGGGTGACGATCGTTACGGCGTACTGCGAGCCACTCTGCGTGGGCAGCGGAAACGTGAACGAACCGTTGCCGGGTGTGATGGGAAGGAAGTGGAGGTCCTGTAGGACCAGCCCCGTCCCGACCAACCCGCTCAGCGTGCCGCCCACGGTGAAGCTGGGAAGCGGCGCGGGCAAGCCCCCCTCGACGATGGTGAGCACGGCCGTGCTCTGCGCCCCCAGCGCGGCGCAGCCGCCAGGCTGCGACAACGCGAGATTCACGGTGCGCGGCGGTTGATCGTCGGTGGAGTTCAGCAGGATGGGAACTTCGGCGAGTCGCGTCTGCGTATCGCCGTCGCCGAAGAACACGGTCGCGGTGACCGGCGTGTAGTCCGTGCCGCCAATCGCGGTGCCGTTGCTCGTCGTGAAGGTGGCGGTCACCGCGCCGCGACTGCCGCCGCTGCGCGTGATCGTGACCGGCTGCACGGCGCTGCCGATCTCGTCGATCGTGTAGCCAGCCGCGCTGAACTGGATGACGCCGGACTGTGGATCCGGACCCGGGCCGGGAACACACGGAGCAGGTTCGACCAGCGTATCCGCGGGGGGCGTCAGCACCGGGCTGTTGATCGCGTCCAGGCCTACGAAGGCGATGGTGCTGCCGCCAATGCTCAGCGGGTCGCGCAGGAATGCCGACGCGGCGGAAGGATCTTCGCGCTCCCCGTTGAACTTGTCGCCCTGGCGATTCGTGGCTTCAGCCAGCACCACGCTGCTGAGCGTGAACTCCTGCCCGACCTCGATCGACGAAAGATCAACCGTGTAAGTGCGCGGCCCGTTGAAGTTGACAATGATTCCCTTGACGCCAGGCAATATATCGCCGGTGAAATCTCCGACCGTCCACAGCGGCGTTCCCGCCGACAGGGGCGGCGTGAACTGGGTCGAGAAGAGGCCTTGATGTCCGCGCGCCGAGGCGATTCCCGCGGAATTGAAGAATGTTCGTCCCGGGGTCGTCGGGTCAGTCGCATGCGTGTAAGCCTTGACTAAGAAGGTGAGTTGCGCACTCACCAGGTCCTGGCAGGCGTCGAGCCTATCGACCACGCCGGGCGGATAGGTGCATTTCGGGTTGTTGCTGATGGGATTGAATCCGCCGCTCTCGTCGAGCAAGTCGAGAAATGCGCCGGTCAGCGTGAAGCTCAACGTGGCGTCGGCGCTGCGCTTGATGAACGCCTGGAACTGGCGAAGCAGCACCCGGCTTCCCGCCGGGCTATCAGCAAGGTTCGGATTGCCGTAGGGAGCCTCCGCCATCACGCCATAGGTCACGCCATTGGCACTCGAGAACACCTGGCCATTGGCCCTGCCGTCCGCCGGGATGACGTTGCCGCCGATGGAATGGATGTCGTGATCGAACAACGGCGACAATCCGAAGACCCCTCCGAAATCGCGGATGTCCTCCAGCGTGCCGCCTTCTCTCCTGTCGCTGGCAATTTCGAAAACCTTCATCGCCCTGCCGCGAAAGTCGGAGAACGTCCATTCGCGCACCGGGTCGCCGCGAAACAGCGGACCCACGGCGTTGGTGACGTCCGAGAAGCTAGTGACCTGCGCGCTTACGCTGTCAGCGCCAAACGTGGCGTCGGCAATCAGCTCCCACTGGTTCTGCGCGTTCGTCTTGAAGAACTGCGGCGTGCCGCCGGCCGGTACCGACGCCGGATCAAAGGGCAGCGTCATAGTCACCGGGACCGCGAAGTTCGTGCCATGCGGGGTAAAGGCGAACATCGGACCGAACGCGGTGACATCAGTCGGCAGCACCACGCTACTGCCCTGGATCTGCGCGATGTTGATGGTCGTGCTACCGGTCAGTGCGCCGGGCGGTATCACCACTTTGGCGCCGTTCGGGCCGATCACCGTGCCGCCGGCCACACCGATCACCGTCCCGACCGGTTGCGGGGCTGTGCCTCCGCCGTCATCGTCGCTTCCTCCGCACGCACAAAGCGTGATCAATAGAAGAACGGTTCCGGTCCACTTCGCGAATGCTGTGACGTTCATGACGAGCTCCTTCGAATGG
>DAINBQ010000190.1:0-6291 GCA_036732825.1 Burkholderiaceae bacterium
ACCAGACGAGCAACGCGGCGGCGGGTGCGGGTGCTGTGTATCTGTATTGAGGCACGGACGCCTTCCACACCCCGCGGTCTCGACGCGTGTCCCGCACTCAGGGTGACGCTCCAAGCAAGACGGCCTGCAGTGCAGGCCGTCTTCATGGTTCCGCGCCCCAGCGACTGGAGGATGACCTGCGCCGCTATGACGGCAGAAAGTCCACCGGCCAGGTCCCCGTCATCATGTCCACGTCCTTTGGCGCCGAAATTGAACTGCTTGATTCGCGAGAGCAGATTGCGCTCCAGGCGTGGCACCGCGTCAGTGGCTGATTACAGCGTCTTCAGATACTCGAGCAGGCTCTCCTTTTCGGTCGCCGACAGCGCGGTACCGAACAGGTGCCCGCCGTTGCCGTTCGCACGCTGAGTGGTGTCGTGCCGCGTGCCGACCCGCTCGGCCTCTGCGCCCTGCGCGATGAAGCCGACGTTCTTCTGGTCGTAGACGTCGTAGCCACGCCAGAAGAGCTTCGGACGATTCTCTGCAGGTTCGAGCAGGTCGCGCAACGTCGGCACCGAACCGTTGTGCAGATACGGAGCGCGTGCCCAGATCCCGTCGAGAAACGGCGGGTTGTATCCCACCAGTTCTTCCTCGACCAGGCCTTTGCGGATGATCCCCATCTTAGTCACGACCTGGTTGGCTGCAATCGCGTTGCTCTTGTTCCAGGTGCCGATGCGTTCCTTGTCGGTGTCGATGCCGGCGAGCGGCATGCGGCGGCCGGTCTTGTCGCTTGCGTGGCAACTCGCGCAGTGCTGGTCGAACACCGCCTTGCCGGCTTCGGCGTGCCCCACATCGATCGGGAACGGGTACTTCGGCGGCGGCAGGTTGGACAGGTACTCCTGCAACCACTTGATGTGGCCGAGGAACTCGTCGTTGTCCTTCGGCGCGGCGCCCACTACGCCGAGCGCGGAGTCGATGATCACGGAATAGGCGTCGTGACTGTCGCCGGAGTGATTCATCGTCGTGCCCGGCGCGCTGTATTTCTTCAGGTTCCAGATCGGCGGGATGTCGTCCGGCCCGAAGCTGTCGTCCATCGGCAGCTCGAGCATGAAGTACTTGGTCAGGTTCATCGAGTCGTCACGCCCGCGGCCCCAGTCGGGGAAGTCCTTGCGGTAGATCCACGCGAACTGCTTCTCGCGCTCGATCAGCCGCTTCTTCGTCATCGGGATGATCAGGAAGCGGTACGCGAGCGCGTCGTCCCACGGCAGGTCGGTGACGAGGTTGATCTCGTTCATCAGCACGTCGGCGTTGAAGCGCGGATCCTTCGCGCAATCGACGAGAAAGCGGAAGAAGGCAACGAGGTTCAGCGTGTGTCCCGGGCCGGCGTTGATGAAGACCGGGTTCTCGTTCGGGTTCGCGCGGTAGTTGGTCGTGTGGCAGACCGCGCAGGTGTTTCCGACCCGCGGAAAGCCCACGGTCTTCTTCGTGAAGCCGATCGGCAGTTCGCGGCCCTGTTCCCAGGAGACGCCCAGGGAGGCGTAGCCGCCCGGTCCCGGCAGCTTCTCCGGAAACACGCGCGGCAGCACATAGAAGATCCAGTACGGGATTCCGGCGTCGCGTTCGCCGCCGATCGAGCCGTAGCGGAAGCGCATCTCCGGTGTGGCCGTCACCCAGTCTTCCTGCGGCACTTCGCGGAAGAATTTGTACCAGCCGTAGAACCCGAGCCCGGCGCCGATGATCAGAAGCACGACCAGCCACGACAGGATCTTTCCCCGCTTCTCGTTCCTGCTCGAATCCATCGTCAGGCTCCTAGAACGTCTTCATGTACTCGACGAGCGCGTCCTTGTCGGCCGGCGCGAGTTCGGTGCCGTACCGCTTACCTTCGTGCCCGGCATTCGAATTGCCCGGCCTGGACGTGTCGAAAGCAAAGAACTTCCGCCCGCGCTGTTCCGCGAGTTCCGAGACGAAGCCGACCTTCGCCGGCTCGTAGACATCATTGCCGCGATAGAACTGCTGCGGCCGCTGCGCCGAGGGTTCGAGCAGATCGCGCAACGTCGGCACCGATCCGTTGTGCAGATACGGCGCGCGCAGCCAGATGCCGTCGAGCGGCGCGTTCGCGTAGCCGAACGTCTTGCGATAGTGGCAATAGCGGTGCGGGTAGCCGGCGTAGACCGTCCCCAGGGTGACCGCGAGGTCGTAGGAGAACGAATCCAGCCGGCGTCGATCGGTTCCGATGTACTCGATGCGGGTGATCTTTCCGACCTGCGCGCCGTAAAGCTCGCTCTCGTTCTCCTTGGGGTCGATGCACGCGCGTGCTTCCGTCCCGGCCGGCGCGCTGAAACTGCGGCCGTTCGCGCCATGGCACTCGGCGCAATACTCCGCATATACCTTCTCCCCCTGCGCCGCTTTCGTTGCGTCGATCGGATACGGGTACTTCGGCGGCTCCAGCGTCAGCAGCCACTCTTCGAGCCGTCCGATCGCCGCGAGATCGATCGTCGGCGGCGTCGTGCCGGTGCCGAACGCGGCGTTCTTGTTCCGTTCCTCGGCCATGATGTTGTTGCCGTCCCAGTGCAACTGCATGCCCTGCCGCGGCTTCTGCAGCCAGATCGAAGGGAAGTCGACCGGCGCGTTGCGCTCGCGCTCCGGCAGCTGGTGGATCGGGAAGTTGAACAGGATCTTGTTCGGATTGAACGTGTCGTTGCGTCCGGGGCCCCACTCGGTGTCCTGCATCAGCGGCGCGAATCGGCCGTTGAGCATCAGCAGGCGTTCACGCATCAGCGCGACGGCGACCGGATAGACGACATAGCGATCGAGCAGCCCGAGTTTTTCGCCCTTTTCCTGCATCAGGCGGTCGATCTCCGGAACGACATACTCCGCGGCGAACTTCGGATCGTGCGCGCAATCGAAGACGAACTTCGTGAAGCCGAACAGGTTGAAGGTATTCGCCGGCATGCCGAGCACGAGGCGAGGCTTCGCGTCCGGCGTGTCGCGCACGGTGCTCACGTGGCACACGGCGCAGTTGAAGAACGTGCGGTCGATGCCCTGGTGATTGCGCATCGACATGCCGATCGGCATCTCCTTGCCGTCCTCGAACACGAAGCCGAGCGAGGCCCAGCCGCCGGGAAGGTGGTGGGCGCAGACCGCCGGCATCGCCTTGAAGACCCAGTACGGAAAGCCCGACTCGCGCTCGCCGCCGGTCGAGCCGTACTTGAAGTGCTCTTCGATCTGTTCGTATCGCACCGGCCGATCGGTCCCGAAGCGCTGCCAGAGCACGATGGCGACGACGAACGCAAGAGCGGTCGGGAGCGCCAGCACGAGCATCAGGACCCGTGCCCAGCGATGTCGATAGAGCCGAATGAGGAAGCCCGTCTTGCGCGGGGTTGCGAACAAATCGTGCATCGACTTCTCCCTCGATTCAGCTTCCGGCCGGCAGGCACGGACGCAGGTTCTCGTAGCCGCCAGCGAGCATCGCTGCGACGTCGGGCGTGCGCCCGGTTTCCGCGCGCAACCACGCGGCAACGCTGGCCTGCAGCGCAGCGATCTCCGGACCGGCCTGGCTCTGGTTCCACGGAGCTCCTTGGTGCGACGCGCCGGGCGGCGGCATCGGCACCTTGGCGCGCTCGCCCTCCGGCGTCTGCCACATTGCGAGCCGCACGAAGATCCGCGGCGCGCATTGCGCAAGGCTCGCTCGGACCTGCTTGCCATCACCGGCGAGAAAGTTCGGCGGCGTGCGCTCCGGCGTGCGGTGGCAGCGCGCGCAGGGCGCTACGAATGGCTCCGCCTCCGCCGCCAGGGGCTGTGCCGGTTCGATGTCCTGCCGCGCCGGCGGCAGGCTGCCGGTTGCGCAGCACTGAACAGGGGCCTTCAGGCCGAGCGCAGCGCGCAGCCGCACGCGCCGGAACGGCTCGTCGGGCCAATCGGCCCTTGTGATCGCCGTCCGCGCCGGTGCGAAATCCTCGACGACGGTGACCGTGGCCAGTGCCCCGCCTCCACCGCGCGTCAGCGTCACACGTTCGATCGAGTCCCCGGCCGCAGTGCGGGCGCGCCGACCTGCGCTGGTGACGCTTCCCTGGTCCAGGCGAAGCTGTCGCAACGGTTTGCCGCCGATCGTCAGCTCCTCGATCGTCGATGCATCGCCGCGCAGCGTGATTTCTCCAGCGCAGTCAAAGCGCGCACCGTTCATCGTGCAACGCGCGGTGTAGTCGCGGCGCTTGGCCGACTTCGCACGGCCCTGCAGCACGGAATCCAGTTCACGCACGTCCGCCTCGGGGATCTGGGCTGCGAGGCCGGCGACGAAGTGCGCCGCGAGCAGCTGATCGTCAGCCTTCCAGATCGCAAGAGGCGCCCTCACCGCCAGCGGCTCGAGCGATCCGCGAACGTCGGCCTGTGCGATTCCGACGCCCGGCGCGAGTGCAAGCGGATCGCGGTTTGGAATGTCCGGGTTCGGTATCGCCAGTCCGCCCGGCCACCTCGCGGCATAGGCCGTCGCGAGCGGCGGCGCGATCTCGAACGCCCGCTCGCCCGACAGCCGGTACTGCAGCGCTGCGGTCAGTGCCTGAGCGCGGCAGCCCGGATCGCAGGCTTCGCGCCAGATGCGCTGGATGACGCCGCTGAGGTTGGCGCGATCGGTCGCATCGTCGATCGCGTTCGGAACCTCGACTCCGCGCTGGATGGGCACCCCATGGACGGTCGTGCGGTGTGGGCCTGCGGCGCGGCTATCCGCCCTTGCGAGCGCGGCAGCGACGCGCGGGTTCGCATTGGTCTCGTCCCAGATCTGGCGCGAGAAGATCGGCGCGTGATTCTGATGGCACGCCGTACACACCGCGCGCGCTGCGTAGACGATCTCCGGCGCGCCGCCTGCGCGATAGTCGCGCACCAGCTGGAACTCGAAACGTCCGGCCGCTTCGTTGTAGCTGATCACTTCGATCAGGTTCGTGCGTTCCTGGTAGCCGAGGTACATGCGGTCTTTCGCGAACAGGGGACCGGCGCCTTCGCCGGTGACCGCGACCACGACGCGCGGCGACTCAAAGAAGTCAGGCGCGGCCGAAACGCGCTGCAGCGATCGGCCGAGCGGAATCAGGACCGAGTTCACGCACTGGCCCGGTCTGCAACCCGACTGCCGTTCCAGCTTGCGCACAAGTGCTTCGAACGGGAACGGCACGCCGTCGGCCGTCATCATGTCGAACAGCGAACGGCCTTCGGCCGGCAGATCGGCCCCTGGCACGGCGGGATCGAGGGCCCAGCGGGGCGTTGCCGCGTCAGCGTGCCAACTCAGCGCGCAGCAGGCCATGATGACCGCCGCAACCAGGCGTCTAGCCATCGGGCGCGCCTGTTCACCTAGTTCGACGCTGTCAGAACCGCCCGCTGCTGCGTGCCGGGCCAGCAATCCTCGGCAACCTGGCCGGCCTTTTGGAATGCGGGACCGTCGCGGCTGTCGACTTCCTTGTTGTAGAGAACGAAGTTGAGCAGGAAGATCTTTCCGATGTAGGCGCGACCGAGATAGAAGCCGGGGCGAACCATGCGGATCTCGTCACGCACCTGCAGACCGCGGCGTCCCGCCAAAAAGTCCGGCCCCTCGCGGTAGCCGGGAATCTCGTCGGTGTAGAAGTAGTCGATGATCACCGACTCGCGGCGCGAGTCGAGAAGGCTCTGCCCGCAATAGAGCCGCGCCGGAAACAGCAGCCACTGGTCCTTGCCGTTCACGGTGCTCTTCTTCAGCGTCGAAAGATCGCCGTCGATCAGCGGCGCCAGCAGCTTCGTATCCTCGATCCGGTTCCTGAGCACGCGCTCGTCCCGGTAGAACACCTTGCCGCGCCACAGATGCTCGCCGACCAGTTCGAGCTTGACCGTTCCGAGCCCGACCACGAGCCCGCTCAACCCGCCGACGATCTCGCGCAGGCGCCGCTTGCCCGAGATGCCCTTCGGAAAGAACAGGTCGCCTTCGTAGGCTCCGTCCGGAATCGGCCCGGCGGTCAGGCGCGCGTAGATCTGATCGATCTGCTCCTGGTCGTAGGTTTTCAGCGCGCCCGGCGTCAGCTTCGCAAGGTCCGCCGGGGCCAACGGAAACTCGCTCTCGACGCGCGCGAAGTCCGGCTTCGACGCATAACCGGCCTCATACGGGGCGAACTTGATTCCAGCCGGCGGCTTTTCTCCACAGCCGACGAGAACGAAACCGGTCGCGAGAAGCAGGAGAGTTGCGGTGTGTGCAGTGCGAGTCATCGCGTCCTCCTATAGCGTCGCCAGGAAGGCGATCAGCGCCCTCTTGTCCTGCTCGGGCAGGCCCTGGCCGAACGGATGGCCCTGGTTCTCGATGTC
>DAINBQ010000191.1:0-6277 GCA_036732825.1 Burkholderiaceae bacterium
CGGGCAGTTGCTCGAGGAAGCAGCGGCACACGGTGGTCTTGCCGGCGCCGACGTCTCCGGTCAGCAGCACGAAGCCGCCGCCGCCCTGCACGCCATAGAGCAGGTGCGCAAGGGCTTCGCGGTGCCGCTCGCTCATGAAGAGGTAACGCGGATCCGGTGCGATCGAGAAGGGCCTTTGCTTCAGCCCGAAGTGGCGCTCGTACATCGCCGGCAAGGATACTGGCACCGGGCCGGGAGTGTTGGCGTTGGACAAGCGCCCCTGCATCCGCACACGCGTTGATTCGAACCGGACGCGCAGTGGTATTCCTGTCCGGCGACATCCACATCGGCTGCATCTTCGATATCAGTTCCATACGGCCGCCCACCAAGGCTGTCGCGCTGACGTCCTCAAGCATCAGCCAGATCGACGACACGCAGCCTCTCGTGGGCACCTTCGTCGACGGGGAGTTCTCGCTGCGTTCGCCTCCGCTCGACGTTCTGCGATGCGGTCAATCAATTCAACTTCGGCGTCGTCCAGATTGCCGCCAGTAATCGCTACTGCTTGCGCGGATCGTCTGCCGGATTCACGTAGGTGACGCCCCAAGGTCCCATTCCGTGCACTTGAACGATCGTCTCGTCCTTCGTCCATGCATAGTGAGTGGTCTTCGGCTGCATGATGGCGATCCCGCCGGCAGTCAAAGCCTTCGTCTTCGCTCGGTCCAGCTTATCCCCGGTTCCCATGTTGAACGTACCGGAAAGGACCGTGACGTGTTCGATCGCCGGATGCCAGTGCGCCGGTATCTGGTAGTTCGCAGGTAGCTTCAGGCGAAATGTGATCGGGCCCGCCTGATTGATCGGACCTTCGATGACAGAGAGCTTCGCTCCCGGCGGCAGCGAAGGAACGTCGACCCACTTCAACTCGTCCGCCGTCGCCATCATGTGGTCATTCGCCATCGAGGTGTGCGCGCTCGACTGAGCGAACGCCCAGGGCGCTGCGAACGTGCCGAAGGCAAGCGTCGCGGACAATGCGACAAGCATGTTTTTCATCGTATCTCTCCTGATTTATTGACTACGACTTCGAGGTACTCGGCGGGCACCACCAGTGAGGCCGCACCTGCAGTGTTCATTTGTTGCAGCAACGCGGTGATGTCGTCCTCGAGCGCCTGCTGTCCCGGCGCATCAAGAGCCTCGAAGGCTTTGTGCGTTGGGCCATAGAAGTCGCGGAACACCTGCACCCAATGCGCGGCAGAGCGGTAGCGGAAGTTGAAGAGCCGACGTTCACAGCGAATCTGCGCGCCGTCGAACAATTCTGCGAGATGCGACTCGGTGCCCCACAATGCCGGCGACGTCAGTCCCGCTGGAGGCGGCACATGGGCGCCGATCACCTTGAACAGGCGGCCGATGAATCCTTGCGGTGTCCAATTCGCCAAACCTACACGACCGCCCGGCCGCAGCACACGCAATATCTCGTGCGCTGCGCGCCTCTGATCAGGCGCGAACATCACGCCGAAGGTGGAGAGCACGACGTCAAAGCTGCCATCGTCGAACGGCAGCGCCTCGGCATCAGCCACCTGAAACCGCACGGACAAATCTTCCGCACGCGCGCGCTCGCGCCCTTTGTCCAGCAACGCCGGCACGTAGTCGGTCGCGGTCACATCGGCGAAGCGACGTGCCGCCGCGAGCGTCGCGTTGCCATTGCCGGCAGCGACATCGAGCACACGCTCGCCGGCGCGCACATCGGCGGCTTCTGCCAGCGATTCGCCGACGATCTGCAACGTGGTACCGATGACGGCGAAATCGCCGCTGGCCCAGGTGGCCTGCTGGCGCTGCTTGATTGCGGTGAAATCAGGCACGGCGAGATCCGGCGCAGCGGCACGGCTGTCGAGAGCAAGACTCATGGAGCTATCCTTATTGAATGGTTGACGCGATGCAAAGTTAGTGGATCGCACTTTGCGAGTCCTAATGAAACTCTCAAATCGGAATGAAAGAACGAAGCCGCCGGTGTGGCCACAACGGTTGTGGCTCGTCCGTGGACGAAGGCAAGACAGTCCGCTATGAATGAATCCAGCTCTACAGAGCCGACAGCAGGCGACCAACTGCAGCTCGGGGGCTTCGTCCTTGACTTGGCGGCCGGCGAACTACTGAGCGCGGACCGGCAGCTCGCCGGGTTGCGCAGGCAGGCGCTCGAGGTGCTGCTGGCGCTGGGTCGCCGCGCTGGCCAGGTGGTCGGCAAAGACGAGCTGATGGATCTGGTGTGGCCCGATGTCGTGGTCGGCGAAGGGTCACTGACACAGGCGATCGCCGACGTCCGCCGCGCGCTGGGCGACACCGAACATCGGCTGGTGCGCAACGTCGCGCGGCGCGGCTACATGCTCGTGCCGGATGCGGCGCTCGACGACGCCCCTGCGCTGTCGATCGCCGTAATGCCGTTCGAAGTCGAGGGTGACGCCGAGACGAGCGAATGGCTCGCCGACGCTTTGCACGCCGACCTCGTCAACGAGTTGACGCAAGTGCATGACGTTGTTGTCATGGCCCGAGATACCGCTGCCACCTACAAAGGTAAGCCGATCGACCCGCGCCAAGTCGCGCGCGAGCTACGCGTGCGTTACATCGTGCGTGGCAGCCTGCGCTACGGAGGCACCGTAATCCGCGTGAGCCTCGCTCTTGTGGACGGCAGCAACGGCGTCCAACTCTGGGCTGAATCCTTTGTCATTGATCGGGCGCACTTGCCACAAGCACTGGCTCAGCTAGCAGTGCAGATCGTGTTGGTGCTGCGGCCGGAGCTTTATCGCTCAGCGGTGGAGCGTCGCGGCGAATTGTCTGCCTTGGAGGTCACGGCCGACGATTTGGCGATGCGTGCCATCACACTCTGGTATCGCGGCCTGCACGGCGACAACATCGTAGAGGCGCTGAAGCTGCTCGAACGCGCGGTAGCGCTCGACCCCGATTCGGTGCGCGCCTGGGGCGGACTGAGCTTCATGAATCTGCACGGCGTGTTCAACGCCTGGCTGCCTGATCGCGGCGCGGCGCTACGCCGCATTGACGAAGCTGCGGCGCAACTCGAACGGTTGGATGCCGAAAGCAACTACACCTACCAAGCACGAACCATCCAGAGTTTTTTTAGGCAGGATTGGCCCGCGATGCTTCGGGTGACGACCGCCTGGATCGCACGTTCCAAGTTTCCCCACGCGTTCGGCGCACGCGCCTATGCATTGCTCCTGAGCGGAAACGCTGACGAAGCCATTGCCGACCTGCGCCACGCGCTGCGCCTCAGCCCGCGCGATCCCATTCGCGCCGAATGGCAATACCGACTCGCGATGGCGCACTTCATTGATGCTGCTTACGACCTGGCGTGCGACTGGAGCCAGACCGCGGCGGACACCAACCCGAACCTGTTGTGGCCACCGATCCATGCGGCGGCGATGCAATGTCTCGGGCAGTCAGCCGCAGCGCGACAGTCCTTCGGCGAACACATGGCGCGGCACCCGGGCTTCGAGGCTGGCCACATCATCCTGCGCTTACCGGGCGGGCATCCACAATTAGTTGAGGCACGAGAGCGGCTTATCACAGCCTTGAAGTCGGTGGGCATGCGCTAGTGCCTAAGCACGTCGTCGCCAACCAGTTTCGGGTCGATCGCGCTATTCGTGCTCCAGCCGGCCTCCACCGCGAGCGAGCCAGTTATCGACCAGGCGTTCGAGTACGGGCAACGGGACACTGCCGTGATCGATCACCACGGCATGGAAGTCACGAAGGTCGAACTTTGACTTCAGGGTCTGCTCGGCGCGACTGCGTAGCTCGAGGATCTTGAGCTCGCCGATTTTGTAGCCGAGCGCCTGCGCGGGCCAGACGAAGTACCGATCGACTTCGCCCTCCGCATCGTCTCGCGACAGCGCCGCTTCGGCCATCATGTAGGCGACGGCCTTCTCGCGGGTCCAGCCCTTCGCGTGGATGCCGGTGTCGACCACGAGACGCGCCGCGCGCCACAGCTCGTCGCGCAGCCTGCCGAACTCGCTGTTCGGCGTCGCATACAGTCCGAGCTCGATTCCCAGCTTTTCTGCATACAGCGCCCAGCCTTCCGCGTACGCAATGTTCTCGCCGAGCAGCCGACGCCAGCGCGGGAGCCCCTGGATTTCCATCGACCGTGCGACTTGAAGATGGTGGCCCGGCACGGCCTCGTGCAGATACAGGCTGATCATCTCGAAGCGGGGACGCCGCGCGTAGGAGATCGTGTTCAGCAGGAAGGCGGCCGATCGCTCGCCATCGATCGACGGGGGCTCGTAACGGGCGGTCAGGTCCGCGCGCGCTTCGGCGGGCGAAACCGGCTCCACCACGACCTTCGCCTTTGGAAGCTGATGAAAGATCGTCGCCACTTTCGGGTCGACGTCCGCGGCAAGGCTCCGGTATGCGCTCAGCAGCGCTTCGGCCGACTCGAAGTACTGCCGCGGATCATCGAGCTTGAAGCGGAAGTACGCAGCCAGATCGTTGAAGCCTTCGCGCGCGGCCAAGGCCCTCAACTGTGATTGAATCCGGCGCACTTCCTGTTCTCCGAGCGCGTGGATACCGTCGGCGTCGAGTCCGGGACCGATGTTGGTTCGGATCAGGTACTCGTAGAAGGCGGTGCCGCGGGGTAGCGCCGCGAGACCGCCGGTGGCCGGCGCTTTGGGCAGCAGTTCGTCGACCACGAAGACGCGCAACCGGCGCAGGGCAGGGCGGTAGCTCTCGACGAGCGCCGCGTACAAAGCGCGCCTGATCTCGTCTCGGGTGTCTTGGGTCAACTCGGCGGGAAAGTTCTGCAGCGGGGACGCCAATTCGTCGTCCTCGACGGCCCCTGCGAGCTGTTCATCGATCTGCCCGGGTATCCGCTCGATCGAGCCCTTGGCGTTCGCCCATCCGGCCGCGAGCCCGGCGCGCGACAGCGCGATGGCCTCGTCCACCACTCTTGAAACGGATCTCAGACGCGCGAAGTAGTCGCGGTAGTCGCGCTCGTTGCGAAATGGCGTGAAGCGCTTGTTGCCGGGCATCCACAGGTGGGGACCGTTGAGCTGGTCCATGTACTCCAGCGAGCGCCTCTCGGCAAACGCCTGCCCATCGATCGCGTCGCGCTTGGCAAGGACGAAGAGTTCGTACGAAACGCGATCCTGCCCGCGCAGCTGGTCCGAGGCGATCGCGAGCGCTCGCTCGTGCATGTCACGGGCATGGCGGTCGCGGCGCGCCAGCGCTTCCGGGCTCAGCTCCAGCAAGGCGTCGTGGCGGCCCTCCAGGCCAAACAGCGTCGCCATGTGGGGAAACTCGCGCAAGTAGACCTGAAAGTCGATCTCGAGGAGTTCGTGCAGGCGTTCCGCAGCCGAAGGCTCTCCCGCCCGTTCTGTCGGCACCGCGGCGAGCGGGAACGCGATAGCGGCGACTGCGAACGCACGGGCGAATCTGCACAACAAGCCCGACGAGCACGCGCCGCTACTGCTGTATTCAACGCGTAGTTGTTCCCGGATTGAGTTGATCACTGCGCTCCGAATGTAGCGACACGTCAGTTGGGGCCGGATGACTGCTCGAGCTGGTGACTGCGCTCGGAATGTAGCGTTCATTCCCAGGTCGTGGGATTCACGACGAACTTGTTACTCCCGGCTGCGCTGCCGCTTGGGTAGATTGGCTTCATTCGAGTTGCGGAAAGGACGAGTTGCACATGAAGATCGGAATCATCGGCGCCGGGAGCATGGGAGCGACACTTGCGCGCCACCTCGCCAAGCTCGGCCATGACGTCTCGATTGCAAACGCGAGAGGACCGGAAAGCCTGGCCGCGTTGGCGGCCGAGATCGGCGCGACGCCCGTTTCCGTCGTCGACGCTGCCAAAGCCGCAGAAATCGTCATCCTTGCGATCCCGACGAAGGCCGTCGCCGACCTTCCGCGGGACCTGTTTGCGAGCGTTCCGGACAGCGTCGTCGTGATAGATATCGGCAACTACCATCCTGAGCTTCGCGATGGCCCCATCGACGCCATCGACCGGGGCCTGCTGGACAGCCAATGGGTCGCGCAGCAGATCGGGCGGCCCGTGATCAAGGCGTTCAACAACATCTTCGCCAGGAGCCTTCTCAAAAAGGGCGTTCCGAGGGGAACGGCGGGGCGGCTGGCTCTCCCGGTCGCCGGAGATTCGTTGGACGCCAGGGCGGCAGTGCTGCGCCTTGTCGACGACCTTGGCTTCGACCCTGTCGACGCGGGTGATCTGGACAACTCCTGGCGGCAGCAGACCGGAACGCCGGCCTACTGCAAGGATCTTGAAGCCGCTGCCCTCCGGCGCGCGCTC
>DAINBQ010000192.1:0-6126 GCA_036732825.1 Burkholderiaceae bacterium
GACGTGTAGCACATCGACGACGCGGTGTTCTCGTCGAACTCGGGCCAGCGGAACTTGTCGGAGTGACTGCCGACGATGTCCTCGTAACACATGAGGTTCTCGACCTTGCCCGCGGGCGGCATGTGCGCGCGGTCGGTCAGCGCGACCCAGCGCTGCACTGCCTTGCAATGCGGAGCGACTGCCTCGATCAGGGGGAGGAACGTGAGGTCGAAGAACAGAGCCCGGTCGTCGGCATGATTGACGATCCACGCAATCTGTTCCGGGTGCAGCCGCGGGTTGATCGTGTGAAGTACGCTGCCGGAGCCGGATACCGCGAAGTAGAGTTCGAGATGCCGATAGCCATTCCAGGCCAGCGTCGCGACGCGGTCGCTGGGGCGGATGCCGAGGCCATCGAGCGCATTGGCCATCTGGCGCGCGCGCCGGTGCAGGTCGCTGTAGGTGTAGCGATGGATGTCACCCTCGACCCGCCTTGAAACGATCTCGGCGTCCCCATGATGCCGGTCCGCATGTTCAATCAGCGACGAGATCATGAGCGGCATCTGCATCATCAGGCCTTGCAGCATGACGGGAGTCTCCTTGTTGTGGTCAGGGTCGCTCTTTGCCGGACAATGGAAATCGGGCGGCCTCGGCCCCACATCGTCGTGAGTCACTTGCGGGCCGTCAAGTCGATCATCGCCCCGTAGAATCAGTTCGCTGGAGACCTGTTTGGACGCCCCTGTCACCCTGCCCATCGCACAGCAAGCGCCTGTACCCGCAGGCGAGCTCGATCTCGGCCTGCGGTTCGACAATTCCTTTGCGCGCCTGCCGTCGAGCTTTTTCACACGCTTGCCGCCGGTGCCGCTGCCCGAGCCATATCTGGTCGGTTACTCGGCGTCAGCGGGCGCGCTGATCGGCCTTGATGCGGGGGCCGGCGACCGACCCGAATTCATTGAGGCGCTTGCGGGCAACGTGAAAGTCCGGGGGAGCGATCCAATCGCTGCCGTGTATTCGGGGCACCAGTTCGGCGTCTATGTGCCGCGCCTCGGAGACGGAAGGGCCTTGCTGCTCGGCGAGGCCGTGGGTCCGGCGGGGGATCGCTGGGAACTGCAATTGAAAGGGTCCGGCAAGACCCCGTATTCGCGTCAGGGCGATGGCCGGGCCGTATTGCGGTCGTCGATCCGCGAGTTCCTCGGCTCCGAGGCATTGCATCATCTCGGAATTCCGACGACGCGCGCGCTGGCGGTCGTCGGGTCCGACACCCCCGTGTTTCGCGAAAACGTCGAGACCGCAGCCGTCGTCACCCGCATGGCGCCGAGCTTCGTGCGATTCGGATCCTTCGAGTACTTTTACTGGACGCAGCAGAACGATGAACTGAAGCGGCTTGCCGACTATGTGATCGACCGGCATTACGAGGGGGTGCGGCAGGCCGAGCAGCCCTACCTGGCTTTTCTCGAGCAGGTCGCGCGGCGCACTGCGCGACTGGTCGCGCAGTGGCAGGGCGTCGGTTTCTGCCACGGCGTGCTCAACAGCGACAACATGTCGATCCTCGGCATCACGATCGACTATGGGCCGTTCGCGTTCGTGGATGCGTTCGATGCTGCGCACATCTGCAACCACAGCGACGAACAGGGCCGCTACGCATACAACATGCAACCGCAGATCGCCCACTGGAACCTGTACGCACTGGGGCAGGCGCTGACTCCACTCACGGATGACCTGGACCGGACCAAAGGCGCGATCGATGTCTTCATCGGCGAGTATTCAGCGGCGGCCGACAGGGTTTTCCGCGCCAAGCTCGGGCTGGCGAGCGAGCAGCCCGGGGACGAGGCGCTGATCAATCGGCTGATCGACCTGCTGCACGCGAACCACACCGACTGGACAATTTTCTGGCGTCGCCTGTCGACTTTCAGCACCGAAGACGCGAACGAAGACAAGTCGTCGCTGCGTGACCTGGTCATCGACCGCGCTGCGTTCGATGACTGGGCCGCGGCCTATCGCGAGCGCCTCCGCGCCGAAGGTAGCGTCGATGCCGAGCGCGCGGGCCGCATGAACCTGGTCAACCCCAAATTCGTGCTGCGCAATCACCTTGCGGAAGTCGCGATCCAAAAGGCGCGTGGCGAGGACGGCCCGCGTGATGTCGGCGAAGTCGCGCGGCTGCTGAAGGTCCTCGAGCGGCCCTACGACGAACAGCCCGAGTTCGAGGCCTATGCGCAGGAGCCGCCGGACTGGGCGCGATCGCTGGTGCTTTCCTGCTCCTCCTGAAGGCGACGATGGACAAGTTGAAGAAATCCGAGGCTGATTGGCGAGCCCAGCTTGCACCGATGGAATACGCGGTGACGCGCGAAAAGGCGACGGAGCGCGCGTTTACCGGCAAGTACTGGGACCACCACGAGCACGGCATCTATCGCTGCGTCGCCTGTGGCACGGCGCTCTTCGCGTCGGACACGAAGTTCGACTCCGGCTGTGGCTGGCCGAGCTACTTCAAGGCAATCGACCCGGCCAACGTGCGCGAGGAGCGCGACACCAGCCACGGCATGGTGCGCACCGAGATCCTGTGCAACGTCTGTGATTCGCATCTGGGCCACGTCTTTCCGGACGGCCCGCCTCCGACCGGACTGCGCTACTGCATCAACTCGGCGGCGCTTCGATTCGAACCGCAATCCGGAAAGGCGGGCGATCCGCAATGAAGCTGCTGTTCGATCTCTTCCCTGTCATCCTCTTTTTCGTTGCGTTCAAGCTAGCGGGGTCTTTCCCTACCCAGTCGCTCGCAATCGCCGGCGCGACGCTCGGCAGCCTGGTCGACGGCAACATCACGGCCGACCAGGCACCGATCCTGCTCGCAACAGCGGTAGCAATCACCGCAACCATCGTGCAGGTCGGCTGGCTTGTGGCGCGCGGCCGCAAGGTCGAGCCGATGCTGTGGATCAGCCTCGTCGTCATCGTGCTCTTCGGGGGGGCGACGATCTGGTTCAACAACGAGATGTTCATCAAGTGGAAGCCGAGCATCCTTTACTGGCTGTTCGGATTTGCCCTGCTGGCTGGCCGGCTCATCTGGAACCGCAACTTCGTCAAGACACTGCTCGGCGCACAGATCACCGCGCCCGACCCCGTCTGGGATCGCCTGCTGGTTGCCTGGATCGTCTTTTTTGTCGCGATGGGCGTGGTCAACCTCGCCGTCGCCTACACGGTTCCGACCGACACCTGGGTCAACTTCAAGCTGTTCGGCCTGATGGGCCTGACGCTCGCCTTCACGCTCGGCATCGGTATCTACCTGTCGCGACACATGAAGGAGGCGCCGGATGCCTGAAGGCACGGTGGACCGCATCCGGGATCGACTGGCGGTCCTGGCCCCGATCGAAATCAGCATCGAGGACGAGAGCGGGCGGCATGCCGGCCATCCCGGTGCGGCCAGCGGCGGCGGACACTACCGGTTGCGCGTGATCAGTGCCCGCTTTTCGGGTGAGTCCCGAATGGCGCGGCACCGGCTCGTGTATGATGCACTAGCAGATCTGATGCAGCGCGAGATTCACGCGCTCGCCATGACCCTCCTGGCGCCCGGCGAGGCCGAGCGGCCCGCACCCCACCCCGAACAAACTTCAGGACACTGACCGCCTCATGCAACGTACCGTCCTTTTCGCAATCCTGGCACTGGCCAGCGGAATTGCCTTCGCGCAGAACGTCGCCGTCGTCAACGGCAAGCCGATCCCCAAGGCGCGCGAAGACGCCTGGGTGCGGGAACTGACCAAGCAGGGCCAGCCTGATACGCCGGAAATGCGCAAGATGGTCAAGGAGCGCCTGATCCAGAACGAGATCCTGCTGCAGGAAGCCACGAAGCGCGGCATTCCCGAGAAGTCGGACGTCAAGTTCATGCTCGACATCCAGCGCCAGAACACGCTGATCCAGGCGCTGCTGCGCGAAGTCGTGGAGAAGCAACCGGTGACGGATGCCCAGATAAAGGCGGCCTACGAGGCGCAGAAAGTCAAGGTCGGCGGCAAGGAGTACCGCGCCCGCCATGTCCTGCTCGAGAAGGAAGACGAGGCCAAGGCCGTCGTCGAGCAGCTGAAAAAGGGCGCCAAGTTCGAGGAACTCGCGAAGCAGTCGAAGGACACCGGCTCGGCCAAGAATGGTGGCGACCTCGACTGGGCTGCGCCCGATTCATTCGTCAAGCCTTTCTCGGAGGCAATGACCAAGCTGCAGAAGGGCCAGTACACGGAGACGCCGGTGCAGACGCAGTTCGGCTGGCACGTGATCCGCCTCGACGATGTGCGCGACACGCAGTTCCCGCCGCTCGAGCAGGTGGCTCCGCAGATCCGCGAAGGCCTGCAGCAGGAGCGCGTGAAGGAATACGTCGAGGGCCTGAAGAAGAACGCCAAGGTGCAGTGACGCACTGAGCAGTTGTTGCGGCAAGAGGGGCGCTCATGCGCCCCTTTTCATTGGCGATCGACCCTCGTGCGCGTCCCGCCCGTGCCCCCGGGACCGTCGGTCCGCGTCACCGGCTATCGAAGATTGCCGGTGTGCCCGAGCGAGTAGCGGCCGGGCTGCGGCCACACCGTCAAACCATGCGGTTCGCGGCCGACCTTGATCTTGTCCACGGCGCCCGAGGCGGTGTCGAGCCGGTAGACGAGTTCATCGAAGCGTCCTGACAGCCACAGGTATTTCCCGTCCGCGCTCAGGTTGCCCATGTCGGGGCTGCCGCCGCCGGGAATCTGCCAATTCGCAACGACTCTGCCGGTAGCGAAGTCGATCACTGAGACGCTGCCCTTTCCGCCCGGCGGTCCCCAGACCTTGTTGCTGCCTCGATTGGCGACGTAAAGCAGCTTGCCGTCGCGGCTCGGGTACAGGCCGTGCGCGCCGACGCCGGTCGCAATGAAGCCGACCTGCTTGAACGTCTCGCCGTCGACCACGTGCACGCCGTCGGCCATCATGTCGGCGACGTAGAAGAGCTTTCCGTCCGGAGAGGCGCGAACGTCCTGTGGCATGCCGGGCGTCGTGCAGATTTCGGCGCCGAGCTGGCTCGGATCCGGGATCTTCGGCTTTTTCGTGCCCGCCCTTGCGATCGCGGCCAGCGCATCGGGCCGGTTGAAGTACTGGCTCAGCCTGATCGTGTCGACCACGCGGCGGTTCACCAGGTCGACCTTCGTGATCGAGCCGTTGAATTCGCAGGTGAAGAGCGCGAAGCGGCCGTCGATCGAAAAATCCGCGTGATTGATCCCAGCGCACTTCGGCGTCGGGATCGAATACTGCATCTTCAGCGTGACTGGATCGCGAAAGTCGAGTCGCTTGTAGGCCTCCGCGACGACAATCGCCGACTTGCCGTCCGGCGACCAGTACATGTTGTACGGATCATCGACCGGAATCGAAGGACCGACCTTGCCGGTCTTCGGGTCGATCGGGGTCAGGCTCCCGTCAGTGCGGCCTTCGGCGTTGTTCGCAACCCACAGCGTGCGCAGGTCCCACGACGGCACCACGTGCTGCGGGTGGATGCCGACCCTGAACGACCCGACGATCTTCAGCGTCGCCGGGTCGATGACCGTCACACTGTTGGCCTGCCGGTTCGGCACATAGACTCGCTCAAGCGCACCGGCGACCGCCGGGCTCATGCGATCCGGGGCGGTTTCGCTGTAGAGATTGCTGCGGTCGGGCACCTCGGGCATTCCGGCCACCGTCACGACGCGAGTTGCGGGTGGAGCAGCCGGGCCGCCCGCTGGAGCTGCCGGCGACGCTGCAGTCTGGGCCGCGACCCACCACGCCGCCGTTCCCAATCCGACAAAAGTCAAACCGATCGCAGCAGGTTTCCTACGCATGGTCCTTCTCTAGGGCCGATTCGTATCAATCAAAGTGTCTTCAACGCGTTACACGCGTCCATGGATCACAAGCGACAACACTGTGCGCATCGTCAATTCTCGCCCAGAATCCGGGGCGTTCTTTCCGCCGCCCTCGCCTGATAAACGTCATTTGTACCGGCGAATTCGAACGCCGCATCGCTCGACGAATGAGTCCTTCCACTCACGACCGACCCCTGTGGACCATCGTCGGCGCGCTCGGCGTGGCGCAGATCATCGCGTGGGGCAGTCTGCATTACAGCATCGCGGTCCTGGCGCAGCCGATGGCGCGCACTCTGGAAGTCGGCGTGCCGACAGTACTGGC
>DAINBQ010000193.1:0-6120 GCA_036732825.1 Burkholderiaceae bacterium
CGGCGCGGGCCTCGATCAGATCGTCGAGTTCATCGAACGGCTCGGCTTGCTCATCGTGTGATCGCGGCTGCCGCCGTTTCGCGTCGCCCGGCGCCGAGCCGGAGACGCAGCGCGTCAAGTTGGCCACGAATGCAGTGGTGGGGCTGACCATCATCGGCGACGAGGCGATCGAGGTACGCTTCACCGTACCGTGATTCGGAGGCTCGTTCAGTGACGTCCCAAGGGCTGCCCGCCCTGCGCGGCGGCCTGTTCGCATTGCTGGCGGCGACGTTGTTCGGCGTCAGCACGCCGCTGGTGCAGCGATTCGGGATCGGTCTCGGCCCGTTTGCCACCGCGGCGCTGCTGTACGCCGGCGCAGCGCTGGCCGGAGCGTCTTCCGTCCGGCCGGCCGATCGCGAATCGCGACTCGCCCGTCGCGACCTGCCGCGCCTGCTGGCGATGGCGGCCTTTGGTGCCGTGCTCGGCCCGGTCGCGCTGGCGTGGGGTCTGCAACGCTCGAGTGGCACCAGCGCTTCGCTGATGTTGTGCCTTGAGGCGCTCTTCACAGCGCTGCTGGCGTGGCGGCTGTACCACGAGACGGTGGATCGGCGGGTGGGGACGGCGATGCTGCTGCTGCTGGCCGGCGGCGTCGCGCTCGTACTCGACCAGGGTCGCAGCGGCGGCAACCAGTTGTGGGGATTGATTGCCGTTCTGGTGGCGACCGCTGCCTGGGGCTTCGACAACACACTGTCACGCGCATTGGCCGAGCGCGATCCGAGTCAGGTCGTGATGGCCAAAGCCGCGTTGGGTGCGTCCGCGACCGCCCTGCTCGCGCTGGCCGCGGCGGAACCCCTGCCTTCCGTGATCGCGGCCGTCGGGCTGCTCTCGGTCGGCGCGACCGGGTACGGACTGAGCCTGCGCTTCTACCTGTTGGCGCAGCGGGCTTTCGGTGCCGCGCGCGCGGGCTCGGTGTTCGCGTTCGCTCCCTTCATCGGAGCAGTGCTGGCGCTGGCGCTCGGCGATCGGTCCGGCGGCTGGCTGATGGGGGTCGGCGCCGCACTGATGCTGGCCGGGGTGCTGCTGCACCTGGTCGAATCTCATGGCCACGAACATGAGCACGACGCGCTCGACCACGAACACGCGCACCGGCACGACGACGGCCACCACGACCATCCGCACGACGAAATGCCCACGGGCGAGCACAGTCACGGGCATCGACATGAACCGGTACGCCATGCGCACCCGCACGTGCCGGATGCGCATCACCTGCACCGGCACTCGTGAGTGGCGCCTCTCAGTTCAGCTGCGGCGGCCAGTTATGTGTTTCGCCCTGGCACTCGCGGCACCACGCATACAGCGCGTCGTACATCACGAGGCCGTGCCGCAGCATCTCGTGGTCGTCGCTGAAATTCTTCGACAACCCGAGCGACAGCGCATACAGCCCCGGCGACTGCGGCGCCAGGTCAAGCCGTGAGGTGTCCGCGCCGCGCACGATGAGGGCCAGCTGCTGCAGCGCAGGCTCGTGCAGCTGGTAGCGCTCGAGGAAGGCATCGAAGCTGCACTGTTCGCCGACGTGCGTCAGCTCGGCGCCCGGAATGTCGTAGGCAATCGCGCCCTCGCGCTCGGCCCGCGGCAGCACCTCCGAGGCCGGGACGAACAGGAACTCCGGCTCCCGGTCGATGAAGCGTGCGATCAGCCAGGGGCAGGCGATGCGGTCGATCTTCGGTCGTTCTCGTGTGATCCATTTCATGCTCGTACTCCTTCCGTTTCTGCGAGCGGCACCGTCGGCCGGCCGCTGTCGCGCCATCCGGCGAAGCCGTCGACCAGGTAACGCGCGTCGAGTCCCATCGCGCTGAGGGTCGCCGCCGCTCCCTGGCTCAGTTCGTGGCCGTGCGCGCAGACGAAGACGACCGGTCGATCGCGCGGCACCTCGTCCTTCCACGTGAACAGCCCTTCCGGCGCAAGCCAGCGGGCGCCGGGGATGTCGGCCCCGTCGGCCTGCCGTACCTTCTCGCGCCTGACGTCGAGCAGCGTGAAGCGGCGCCCTGCGCGCTGCCATTCCTCCAGTTCAACGATCGTGAGCTTCTGCATCTGAACCTCCTATAGGCGGGCCAGCAGCACTCCTGCCAGTCCGCAGGCCGTGATCACCGGAATCACTCCGACCTTGAAGCGCGCGAGCGCGACGAATGCAGCGATCGAAACCGCGAACGACGGCCAGTCGAAGCGGCCGCCCAGGCCTTCGGGCCACCAGACGTGATAGGCGAAGAACACCGCGAGGTTGACGATCACGCCGACAACAGCGGCCGTGATGCCGGTCAGCGGCGCGGTGAATCGAAGCTGGCCGTGCGTGCTTTCGATGAAAGGTGCCCCGGTCAGGATGAACAGGAACGACGGCAGGAACGTGAAGAAGGTGACGATGCACGCCGCCAGGATCGCGCCCGTCGCGATCGCCTCGGGTCCGAGCACCTCCATGTTCCAGCCACCGGCGAATCCGACAAAAGCGACGACCATGATCAGCGGCCCCGGCGTCGTCTCGCCCAGCGCGAGTCCGTCCATCATCTGCAAGGTCGTCAGCCAGCCGTAGTGTTCGACCGCGCCCTGGAACACATACGGCAACACCGCGTATGCGCCACCGAAGGTCAGCAGCGCGGCCTTGCTGAAGAACCAGGCCATCTGCGTCAGGGTGCCGTCCCAGCCGTAGACGAGAGTCAACACGCCAATCGCGGTCCCCCACAGGCCGATGACGATCGCCGCGACTTTCAGCGCATGGCGTGCGGACCAGCGCGCGTGCGGCGGAGTCGGCGTGTGGTCGTCGATCAGCGCGACGCCGAAGGACTTCGAACCGTTGCCATGCGTACTGCTGCCGTCGAAAGCCGAAGGAACGCGGCGCGCGCCGAGCCAGCCGAGCACCCCCGCACCGACCACGATCGCCGGGAATGGGACATTGAAAGCGAAGATCGCAACGAAGGCCGCGAGCGCGATTGCCCACAGCAACGGATGCCGTAGCGCGCGGGTGCCGAGCCGCCAAGCTGCAAACAGCACGATCGCGGTGACGGCCGGCTTGATGCCGTACAGGATGCCGGCGACGACCGGCACGTTGCCGTACCGCAGATAGATCCACGACAGCGCGATCAGGATCGCGAGCGACGGCAGCACGAACAGCGCGCCGGCTGCGATGCCGCCCCAGGTCCGGTGCATCAGCCAGCCGATGTAGGTCGCGAGCTGCTGCGCTTCCGGTCCCGGCAGCACCATGCAGTAGTTCAATGCGTGCAGGAAACGCTGCTCGGAGATCCAGCGGCGGCGCTCGACGAGGTCGTGATGCATGATCGCGATCTGCCCGGCGGGGCCCCCGAAGCTGATGAAGCCGAGCCGCAGCCAGTAGGCGAAGGCCTGCCAGAAGCCGACCGGGGCCGGAGCTTCGAGCACCGTCGTCGCGCTCATTCCCCGACCCTCATGCCGGCATACAGCGCGTCGAAAACTCCGCAGGCTGCGGCCAGCAGCTCATCGTCGTCCGCGTGCGTGGCCTGCAAGCCGCGCATCACGAGCTCGAGTCCCGCCGCCTCTTCGCTTGGGACGCCGCCGACATCGAGGTAGTGAACCGCTTCGCCGAGCCGGCGCAGCGCGGTGTCCTCGTGCAGCCCGAAGCTCGCGGCGATCACTTCGAACGTGACCTTGCCGTCGGTGTGACTGAACGTCGCGCCGTCGAAGTCGAACCCGACCGCACCTTTCGGCGCCTTGCGCTTCGCGCCGGTCCACACGAAGCGCGCCTCCGCATCGACGAAGCGCAGGACCAGCCAGGCGCTCGCCAGGCGATCCACCCAGGGACGCTCCCGCGTGGCCCAGGTGCGCCCACGGTAGTCGGCGCGGTCGAGCGGGACGATCGTCCGCTCCGCCGCAGACGGTTCGCCCGGCGACCACCGCTGATCACTTTCGATGCGCAACACCTCGAATGCCGCCGCCGCTTCCTCCCCCGCCGTGCCCGGAAAGAAGTCGATGCGCCGCAGGCTCTCGAGACGTTGTGCGAGCGCACGGATCTCCTTGCGGGCGGCGTTCTCGGTTGCGGTCCGCAACGGTCGGCGCAGGCGCGCGACATCCGTCGCGAAGGCCTTGAAGTCTGCCGATCGATCGAACAGCGCGACGAATTGCGCCTGCTGCTCGGCGTCGCGCGCATCGAACTCGAGCAGCGTCGCCTCACCCTGCGCTGCTTCCACCGCACCGGCCAGTTCGTCGAAGACATGCACGCAATCCTGCCGATTCGGCAGCAGGTAGACGCCATCGCGTAGCGCTCCGCAGCCACTCGCCTTCAGCGCGCGCCAGGTCCTCACCCGCACGGCGCTCGGCGAGGTTGGAAGGGTTGCCACGAGCGCGATCCATTGCATGTATCAACTGTTACATGATGTGATGAATATTGCAAGTACTTTTTAAGCCGGGAGACCTGCCGCCAGTACCTCGGAACCGTGACGGACAATGGCAGCCATGCCCGAGATGCTGTCGCCGCCCGATCTGCGGTCCCGCTGGACCGTCATCTGCCTGTGCGCCGAATGGTGCGACAGCTGCTGCGCGTATCGGAAGGAATTCGATGCGCGCGCCGCGCTCACCGGCGATGCCGTGCATGCCTGGGTCGACATCGAGGACGAGAGCGACTGGCTCGGCGACATCGACATCGAGACCTTTCCGACGCTGCTCGTGCTGTGCGACGGCGAGCCGCTGTTCTACGGGCCGGTGCTGCCCCACATCGACCTCGTCGATCGCACGCTGAAGTCGCTGCAGCCCTCCGCATCCCCGGCGCTCAAACTGGCGCCGGGCGAACGCGCAGCGATCGAGCGGCTCGTCGAGTGGACGCGCGCGCTGGGCGACGAACCGCGATGAGCCTGCTGACGGTACAGGACGCCGAACTCGCGTACGGCCTGCAACCGCTGCTCGACCGCGCATCGCTGACGATTCTGGACGGCGATCGCATCGGACTGATCGGCCGCAACGGAACCGGCAAGAGTTCGCTGCTGAAGGCGATCGCCGGCCGAATCGACCTCGACGACGGCGAGATCAAGCGCCGCGACGGACTGCGCATCGCCCTGGTCGAGCAGGAACCGGAACTTCCCGGCGCTGCCACGCTGCGCGCGGCGCTGGCACTGCGCGGCGCGCTCGACGAACTGGCGGACGAGCGCGAGCGCTGGCGCATCGAGGCGCGGCTGGTCGAATACCTGCACCGGCTGGGCCTCGACGAGGCTGCCGATCCCGCGACGCTGTCGGGCGGCGAGCGCAAGCGCGGCGCGCTCGCACTCGCCTTCGCGCTGGCGCCGGACCTGCTGCTTCTCGACGAACCGACCAACCATCTCGACATCGACGGCATCGAGCTGCTCGAGGATCTGCTGCTGAAGTTGACGCTGGTTGTGATCACGCACGACCGCGCGTTCCTCGACCGGGTCGCCACCCGCATCGTCGAACTCGATCGCGGTCTGCTTCGGTCCTATCCGGGCAACTACAGCGCCTGGGAAGGCCGGCGCGCGATCGAGCTCGCGGCCGAGGCCACCGCCGCGCGCAAGTTCGACAAGTTCTGGGCGCAGGAGGAGGCCTGGATCCGCAAGGGTATCGAGGCCCGGCGCACGCGCAACGCGGGCCGCGTCACGCGGCTCGAATCATTGCGTCGAGCGCGCAATGAACGCCGCGAACGGCTGGGCAAGGTCGCACTCACGCTCGATGCCGGCGAGCGGTCCGGCAAACTGGTCATCGAGCTGAAGGACGTCTGCAAGCGGTTCGGCGAAAAGGTGATCGTCGATCGCCTGTCCGATCGCGTGCTGCGCGGCGACCGCATCGGGCTGATCGGGCCGAACGGCGCCGGCAAGAGCACGCTGATCAAGCTGATGCTGGGGACGCTCGCGCCGGACTCGGGCAGCGTGCGGGTGGGGACCAGTGTGCAGGTCGCGTATTTCGACCAGATGCGCGAGGCGCTCGACCCGGAGGCCACGGTCGCGGAGACGATCAGCCCGGGCTCCGACTGGATCGAGATCGGAGGCACCCGCAAGCACGTGCTGAGCTACCTTGGCGATTTCCTGTTTCCGCCGCAGCGTGCCGGCGCACCGGTCAAGACGCTGTCGGGCGGCGAGCGCAACCGGCTGCTGCTGGCGCGCCTGTTCGCGCGGC
>DAINBQ010000194.1:0-6080 GCA_036732825.1 Burkholderiaceae bacterium
GCCACCGCGCGTACCTCGTCGGCGGCGCCGTGCGCGACCTGCTGCTCGACATCGCACCGAAGGACTTCGACGTCGCGACCGACGCCACGCCGGAGCAGATCAAGTCGCACTTCCGCCGCGCGATCATCATCGGCCGCCGCTTCAAGCTGGTGCACGTGATGTTCGGCCAGGAGACGATCGAGGTCTCGACCTTCCGCGCGCTGGTCAACGAGGAGCGGCAGACCGACGCGCATGGCCGCGTCCTCGCCGACAACGTGTTCGGGGAGCAGCACGAGGATTCGGCGCGGCGGGACTTCACGATCAACGCGCTGTACTACGACCCGACGACCAACGAGGTCCTCGACTACCACGACGGCTACAAGGATCTCCGCCAGCGGCGGCTGCGCATGATCGGCGATCCGGCGGCGCGCTATCGCGAGGACCCGGTGCGCATGCTGCGCGCGGTGCGCTTTGCCGCGAAGCTCGGCTTCCAGATCGATGACGCGACGCGCGAGCCGATCCACCGCATGTCGGAACTGATCGAGAACGTCCCGGCGGCTCGCCTCTTCGACGAGATGCTGAAGCTGCTCACCAGTGGGCACGCGGTCGCCTGCATCACCCGACTGCGCGTCGAAGGCCTGCACCACGGGCTGCTGCCGCTGCTCGACGTCATCCTCGAACAACCGGCCGGGGAGCGCTTCGTGATGCTTGCGCTGTCGCGCACCGACGAGCGGGTGCGGGCCGGCAAGTCGATCTCGCCCGGCTTCCTGTTCGCGACGCTGCTGTGGCACGACGTCCTGGTCAAGTGGAACGCGCGCGTCGCAAAGGGCGAGCACCGGATTCCGGCACTCGACAAGGCAATCGACGAGACCGTCGATGCGCAGACCGAGAAGCTCGCGATCCAGCGTCGCTTCGTCTCCGACATGCGCGAGATCTGGGGCCTGCAGCCCCGTTTCGAGCGGCGCCACGGCAAGGCGCCGTTCCGGCTGCTGGAACACCTGCGGTTTCGCGCCGGTTATGATTTCCTGATGCTGCGCGCCGCAGCCGACGAGATACCGGCGGAGTTCAGTGACTGGTGGACCCGCTTCTCGCAGGCCAGCCACGAGGAACGCGAGCTCCTGGTTCAGCAAGCGGCCCTCCAGGGCGGACCGGCGCCGGCGGCGACCGGACGGCGGCGCCGGAGACGGCGCGGCCGCGGCGACAGCGCGGCGACTCCGGCCTGATGGGTCACATCGAAATCTCGGACAATAGGAACGTGAAGCGGACTGCTTACATCGGGCTCGGAGCGAACCAGGGCGACGTGCTGGAGTCGCTGAAGGCGGCGCTCGACTCGCTGCGCTCGGTCGAGCAATCGAGCCTCGTTGCGGTGTCGCCGTTCTACAAGTCGGCGCCGATCGACGCCCCGGGGCCCGACTATCTGAATGCAGTGGCCCAGCTCGAAACATCACTCGAGCCGTATGCGCTGCTGCTGCACCTGCTCGACATCGAACTGATGCTCGGCCGCAAGCGACGTGGCGGCAAGAAGAATGCCCCGCGCAATGTCGACCTCGACCTGCTGCTGGTCGACGACCTGATCATCCAGAGCACGCCACTGACGCTGCCTCATCCGCGACTGCACGTGCGTGCCTTCGTGCTGAGGCCACTGCTCGACCTCGCGCCCGACATCGGAATTGCAGGCCAGGGGCCGGCCCAGGGGTTCCTCGAGTCGGTGGCAGACCAGCGCATCGAGCTGATGGAAGTACCGGCCGAGCAGTAAGAACCGGGCAGCCCGATGCCGTTGAAACGTTCGGCCTAGGGCCCTGACCGATGATGGCCGGCAAATACCGCTACATCGTCATCGAGGGCCCGATCGGGGCTGGCAAGACGTCGCTCGCGCGCAGGATCGCGCAGCGCCTGTCGGCGCACGAACTGCTCGAGCAGCCGGACGCCAATCCGTTCCTGGAGCGCTTCTACCGCGACCGCGCCCGCTATGCACTGCAGACCCAGCTTTTCTTCCTGTTCCAGCGTGTGCATCAGCTGGCCGACCTGCGGCAGCTCGACCTGTTCCACAGTGTCGTCGTTGCCGACTTCCTGCTGGAAAAAGACCCGCTGTTCGCTCGGCTGACGCTCGCCGACGACGAGTTGAAACTGTACGAGCAGATCCTCGCGCAGCTCCGGCCGCAGACGCCGGCCCCCGATCTCGTCGTCTATCTGCAGGCACCGGCGGAGCGGCTGATCGAACGCGTGGCCCGCCGCGGCAACCCGATCGAGTCCGGCATCTCCGAGTCCTACCTGCAGGCGCTGGCCGACAGCTACACGCGATTCTTTCATCAGTACGACGAAGCGCCGGTGTTGATCGTCAATACCGAACACCTCAATCCGATCGAGCGTGACGCCGATTTCGAGCTGCTGCTCTCGCGCATCGAGAAGATGCGCGGCCGGCGCGAGTACTTTAACCTCGCCGCATGAGCGTTCATCCGACAGCCCCGACCCCCACCGACCGCAAGCCGGTCACGCTGCCACGCCTGCATGAAATGCGCGCCGCCGGCGAACCGATCGCGATGCTCACCTGCTACGACGCGAGCTTTGCGCGCGTGCTCGACGACAGCGGAGTCGATTGCGTGCTGGTCGGTGATTCGCTCGGGATGGTCGTGCAGGGGCTCGAATCGACGCTTCCGGTGGCACTCGAGGAAGTGGCGTACCACACCCGCTGCGTCGCGCGCGGCGTGCGCACGGCCTGGCTGATGGCCGACATGCCGTTCGGCAGCTACCAGGGCGATCCTTCACAGGCGTTCAAGAATGCAGTCGTCCTGATGCAGAACGGCGCGCAGATGGTCAAGGTCGAAGGCGGGGCCTGGCTGGCGCCTACGATCGCCTTCCTCGTCGAGCGCGGCATTCCGGTGTGCGGACACCTCGGGCTGACACCGCAGTCGGTCCACGCGCTCGGCGGCTACCGCGTTCAGGGGCGCAGCGAAGCGTCGGCAGACCGGTTGCTGCAGGACGCACTTGTATTGCAGGCCGCCGGAGCGGCGATGCTGGTCCTCGAACTTATCCCGGCGGCCCTGGCCGAGCGGGTCACGCAGGCGCTCACGATCCCGACGATCGGTATCGGTGCCGGCGCGGGCTGCTCCGGCCAGGTCCTCGTGCTGCACGACATGCTCGACGTCTACCCCGGTCGCAAGCCGCGCTTTGTGCGCAACTTCATGCAGGGCGCCGACAGCATTGCGGGCGCCATCCGCGCCTACGTCGCCGCGGTCAAGTCGCGCGACTTCCCGGCCGCCGAGCACGCTTACTAAAGCCCGGCTCTACAATCCGCCGCGCTCGTTCCAACCGACGCGCGAACCCGTGGCAACCGAGGCGGCCGTCCGATGAAAGTCGTCCACACGATCGAAGATCTGCGCGACCAGCTGCGGGGCCAGAACCGCATCTCGTTCGTGCCGACGATGGGCAACCTGCATGCAGCTCACCTGTCGCTGATGAAAATGGCGCGCCAGCATGGCGACCCGGTCGTGGCGTCGATCTTCGTCAATCGCTTGCAGTTCGGTCCGAACGAGGACTTCGACAAGTACCCGCGCACGCTGCAGGACGACGTCGACAAGCTGCAGAAGGAAAATGACGTCTATGTGCTGTTCGCGCCGAACGAGAGCGAGATGTACCCGGAGCCGCAGAACTACCGGGTGAGTCCGCCGGCCGACCTCGGCGACATCCTCGAAGGCGAATTCCGGCCCGGTTTCTTCGTCGGCGTCACGACGGTCGTGCTCAAGCTCTTCTCGTGCGTGCAGCCGCGCGTCGCGGTGTTCGGCAAGAAGGACTACCAGCAGCTGATGATCGTTCGAAATATGTGCCGGCAATTCGCGCTGCCGACCGAGATCATCCCGCACGAAACCGTGCGCGACGCCGACGGACTGGCGCTTTCCTCACGCAATCGTTTCCTGTCGGCAGATGAACGCAAGGAAGCGCCGCGCCTCTTCAAGGCGCTGAACGAGGTGCGCGACCGCGTGCTCGCAGGCGAAACCGACCTGGCTCGCGTCGAGCACGACGCACAGCGCGAGCTGGCAGCCAATGGCTGGAAAGTCGATTACCTGGCCGTCCGACGCCGCCGCGACCTCAAGGCGCCGACCGCCGCGGAGGTCGCCGCAAAGGAACCGCTGCTCACTCTCGCAGCAGCGAAGCTCGGAATCACACGACTGATCGACAATCTCGAAATCTGAACGCCGCCGGCGCATCCGTCGACGTTTGGCACCGGTGACTTGAACGTCACATTCGGGTAATCACGCATCTCGGCCACTCTCTTGTAGGTTTTGCATTGCAGCGAGCCAGGGCGGGCAAGCAAGGTGCGTCAGATCAGTTCGCCGACTCGGCCAGTTTTGAGGGATCATCCGCCTACGCGTCGCGGGCCCTTCCCGGCGGCGAGAAAAATCCGACAAGGAGGAGACATGAAGAGGATGCCAAGTTGGGTCGCCGCGGCCTCGGTCGCCGCGCTGATGGCCATGCCGGCCTCGGCCCAGGAAATCAAGATCTCTCACCAGTTCAAGGCCAACGCCGATGGGCGCGACCTCGCCACGCGCGTATTCGTGAAGGAAGTCAACGCGCGTGACCCGAGCCTCAAGTTCCGCATCTATCCGGCCCAGTCGCTCGGCATCAAGCCGGTCGCCCAGCTCGACGCGCTGCAAAACGGCACGCTCGAGATGGCGGTGTTTCCGATGTCCTACGCAGTCGGCAAGGCGTCGGAATTCTCGATCATCATCATGCCGGGCACGGTACCGACGCTCGAACACGCGATGAAGTTGCGCGGAACACCGTTCCAGAAGAAGCTGCAGGACCTCGCGCACGCCAACGGCGTCCACATCGTCTCCTGGTGGTGGACACCGGGCGCGTTTGCCACCAAGGATCGCGAGATCACCGGGCCCAAGAGCGTGGCGGGCCTGAAGCTGCGGGCGGCCGACCCGACCTTCGAGTCGATGCTGAAAGCGGCCGGCGCGTCGGTTGTCAGCATCCCGTCGACGGAGATCTACCCTTCGCTGCAATCGGGCGTGCTCAACGGCACGCTGACTTCGGCAGAGACCTTCGTCAGCATGCGCCTGTACGAGCAGACGAAGATGGCGACCCTGCCCGGAAAATACTCGCTCTGGATGCTGTTGCAGCCGCTGGTGATGTCGAAGCAGCACTGGGACAAGTTGACACCGGCGCAACAGAAGATCTTCGAGGAAGCGGCGGCGAAGTCGGACGAGTTTTTCCTCGGCCTGCAGCGCCAGGCGGTCAGCGACATGGAGAAGGAGTACAAGAAAGCTGGCGCGAAAGTGCGCGAGATGACCCAGGCCGAATACGACCAATGGGTCGCACTGGCCAAAGACACGGCGTGGAAGGAATTCGCCGCCAAATCGGCCACCGGGAAGGACCTTCTCGACGCGCTGCTCGCCGTGAAGTGACCGCAACCGCCTGATACGACACGGGCCGCAAAGCGGCCCGTCGTTCGTTTGCAACGGGGGACCGAGGAGTCATGCTGCCTGCGTTCGTGCGTGCCGTATACAGACTCAGCACCGCGTGTGCTGTCGTCGCCGCGCTGATGCTGCTCATTGCCGCGCTGGTGATCACCTGGAGCATCTTCTACCGCGCGATGGGCGCGTCGACCTACTGGGAGATCGAGTTCTCGGTTTTCATGATGGTCGGGTCGCTGTTCCTCGCGTCGCCCTATTGCCTGGCCACCCGCGGCCATGTCGGCGTCGACCTGCTGTCGCACTACCTGCCAAAGCGCTTTGCACGGCCGGTGGGCATCGTGGTCGCCGTCGTGGGGCTGGCGGTGTGCGTTTACCTTGCGTGGGCCGGCGCAGAGATGACGCTGCATGCGTTTGCCCGCGACGAGACCACCGAAAGCGCCTGGGCGGCGCCGAAGTGGCCGCTGTACCTCGCGATGCCGGTCGGGCTCGGACTGACCGCGCTGCAATACGTCGCCGAACTGCTCCGCGACACCCTGGCCCTGGCAGGTGAGAAGTGAGCGAACTGCAGATCGGCGGTCTCATCCTCACGGTCACGCTGGTCGTGCTGTTCTCGGGTCTGCCGATCGCCTGGGGGCTGACCGCTGTTGCCGTCGGCTTCCTGCTGCTGTTCAAGGGCCCGGCGGC
>DAINBQ010000195.1:0-6026 GCA_036732825.1 Burkholderiaceae bacterium
GCAGTTCATCCCGGAATTCCAGCACTTCGTCGCGCCGGCAGACCGCTGGTCCGCGATTCTGGCGTTCAGCCCGTCGCTAAGCGCTGGAGTCCGGTTTCCACCCGGCCTGCGCGAATTCGACGAAGAAGCGGTCCAGTTCGCCGGGCGGAAGTCGCTCGAATCCCGCTGCTCCTGAACGCCCGCCGCCTCCGACGAAGCGACGACACAGCGCGTCAGCTCCGTGCGGCGAATCGAGCGGCGCACGAACGCTCGCACGAAACGAGCCGTCGGCGTTCGCCTTCAGGACGGCATGCGCCCGATGGGGGTGACGCGCGGCCAGCCGGTTGGCAAAGGCGCCGAGCACGCGTCGGCTCCAGGGCGCGTCAGGCAACTTGTATATGGCTCCGCGTGCATCTTCGTAGCTGGGTGCCACGCGCTCGGCCGTTGCAATGTCATCGCGGCAGCGCGCAAGCAGTACGGTGGTCGCCGGTTCATTCGCATGGAATTCCAGCGGATCCTGATACCGCTGCAGCAATCGATAGAGCGCGCGCGGATGAAATGCAACATCGGACTCGCTCTCGCCGTACGCGTTGTAATTCAGCGCGGCCCCGAGTTCCTGCAGCTTTTCCTGTTGCGAAGGATCGAGGCCGGCCGCCTTTGCGAGTTCGCGCGCCGGTGTCAGCAGGTTGTCGCCGAATGCACCGACGACTGCCCAGCGTCGAAACGCCCCGTCCAGGTGGCGGTCGACCAGCATGCTGGTGCACACACCCGGCGAGAAGTCGATGACAGCCTGCAGTTTCTGGTGCTGCGGGAGCGTCCCCGCATAGTGGTGATCGAAATACAGCACGCTCGCGCCCGCCTCGAGGAGTTTCATCAGCGCGGGACGGTTGCGATCGAGCGACAGGTCGAGCACCGCCACCACCAGGCCAGGTTCAGCCTTGACCTGCGACAGCAAGCCGATCTCGCGCTTCAGGCCCGTGATCAGTTCGGCCTTGCGCGGTTCCGCCAGACGCAGTTGGTGAAGCGCGCACAGGCCGTCGGCGTCGCCGTTGCAGACATCGATATAGCGAACCGACGGAGGTGACGCCGCGGCCATCGCTCAACCTGAGCCTGTCGTGCCGGAAGACGGATCGCCGGCCGTGCGCCGGTCCACTTCGTCGGCCAGCGCCTGTACACGCGCCGAGATGTTCACCGGATACGCTGTAGCGGAGACCCCGGTCGGACTGGCGCGCAAGGCTGGCGGCAGGTGGGCCAGCTGGTCGGCACACAGACGACGTGAGTCCGCCAGTTCCACCACGGCTCCGAGCCGGGCTCCGCGGTGCATCACTTCGTTCAGCAGCGGTGTTCCTTCGTAACCTTCACTTTCAAGCGCGACGACATCGTGACCGAAGTTGCCCTGCTCGCCAGTGAAGCGCCAAACCTGTTTGCGGCCCGGCCAGGTCGCCTTGCCGGCCGAGCGCTTGCGGCGCGCGAGACCTGCGTACTCCTGCAGCTTGTAGACCGCGTCAAGGGCGGGCGCGTCGCTGGAGGTCGTCAGGCTGGTGCCGATGCCATAGCTGTCGATCGGCGCCCGCGCAGCCACGAGCTCGTGCACGATCTGCTCGTCGAGGTTGCCGCTGGCGAAGATGATCGCATCGGTCAGGCCGGCGCCATCGAGGACGCTGCGGACTTCGCGCGACAATGCATCGAGGTCGCCGCTGTCGAGGCGCACTCCCTTCACGTGAATGCCGCGCGCGGCGAGTTCGGGGGCGATGTGCGCAACCGTGTGGGCCGCGGCCACCGTGTCGTAGGTGTCGATCAGCAGCACGGCATTGTCCGGAAACGACTCGGCAAAGGCCTTGAACGCCGCGGCTTCGCTGTCGTGCGCCTGCACGAACGAGTGAGCCATCGTGCCGAACACCGGGATGCCGAAGCGCAACCCGGCGAGCGCGGTGGCGGTCCCGGCGAATCCACTGAGCCAGGCCGAGCGCGCCGCCAGCAGGCCGGCCTCGGCGCCGTGCGCGCGGCGCAGGCCGAAGTCGATCAGGTCGCGCCCGTCCGCCGCCAGTACGCAATGTGCGGCTTTGGTCGCAATCAGGGTCTGCAGGTGCACCAGGTTCAGGAGCCGCGTCTCGAGCCACTGCGCCTCGGCGATCGGGGCGACGACGCGCAGGATCGGCTCAGCGGGAAAGAACACGGTCCCCTCGGGTATCGCCCAGAGGTCGCCGGTGAAGCGAAGGTTCCCGAGCCACTCGGCGAATCCGGGCGCGAAGCGTCCGCAGCCGTCGACCCATGCAAGTTCGGCGGAGTCCAGCCGCGCGTTCTCGATCAGGTCGAGCGCGGATTCCAGTCCTGCCGCCACCATGAAGCGCCGGCCGGGCGGCAGCTTGCGGACGAAGAGTTCGAAGACGGCGACTTCGTTCATCCGGTGCTGCCAATAGGCCTGCAGCATCGTGAGCTGGTAGAGGTCGGTCAGCAGCAGCGACCGCGTAATGTCGGTCATGTCCCGCTGCGCAACGGCGTGGCGGCGGCAAGGGCTGCCATCACCTCCTCGTCGGATACCTGGTGGAAGTCGATGTAATACAGACCGATCGCGTAGAAGGGTGAAGGCTGCTCGAGACAGACGATCTGGTCGACGTCAGCGGCAAGCGCGTCGATCGTCTCGGGCGGCGCCACCGGCACCGCCAGAATGAGCCGGGCCGGCTTGCGGCGGCGCAGGGCCTTCAGCGCTGCCCGCACTGTCGTTCCGGTCGCAATGCCGTCGTCGACGACGATCGCGGTCCGGTTTTCGACCGCAACGGGCGATCGCCCCTGCAGGTAGACCGCTCGGCGGCGCTCGATTTCGCGCAGTTGCTCCTTCGCCTCGCCGTCGATGTAAGTCCGCGAAACCCCGCTCTGCCCCTGTACCTCCTCGTCGATGACGACCTGCGGATCATCACCATCGACGACCGCGGCCAGTGCAAGCTCCGGTTGCCACGGCACGCCGATCTTGCGCACGAGCAGAAGGTCGAGCGGCGCGTTCAGCGCCCGCGCGACTTCGGCGGCGACGGGTACACCGCCGCGCGGCAGCGCAAAGATCACCGGGTCGGCAATCTTCATTTCTGCCAGACGGGCCGCCAGCGCGCGGCCGGCTTCACTGCGATCCGAGAATCGGTTTGTCATGGCTTCCCTTCTGCGCCAGATATTTGTCGAACCAGCTGGCCGCCAGATCGGCAACCGTTTCGAGTGCGCCTGGCTCCTCGAAAAGGTGAGTTGCGCCCGGCACGATCTCCAGTCGTTTTTCGCACTGCAGTTCGCGCCACGCGCTGCGGTTCAACTGCAGAACTTCGTAGTCGTCACCGCCGACGATCAGCAAAGTGGATGCCGAGACCGCACGAAGATACGCGCCGGCCATGTCAGGGCGGCCACCACGCGAAACGACCGCGGCGACTCGCTCGGGATACCTCGCCGCGCATACCAGCGCCGCGGCCGCTCCGGTGCTTGCCCCGAAGAGTCCCGTGGCCAATGCCGATGTATCCGGATGCTCCTGCAGCCAGGAGAGCGCTTCCCCCAGCCGCGTCCCCAGCAGCTCGATGTCGAAGACGTTTCTCCTGTCTTCAGCCTCCGTGTCGGTCAGCAGATCGAACAGCAGAGTTCCGATCCCTCGCCGATGGAGCACTTCGGAAACGTAACGATTGCGCGGACTGAGCCGGCTGCTTCCGCTGCCGTGCGCAAAGACAACGAGGCCGAGCGTTTCTGCCGATAGCACCAGTTCCCCTGGCAACTTGCGTCGCCCGACGGATATCGACTGGTGAAATGCCCTGTCCATGACGGGTGCCGTCACCGAGATCAGTCGGAACGGTCTGAGCGGCCCACCAACCTGCCGGTGGCCAATGCCTTTTCACGATCGACCAATTGAGTGCGCGCGGTTTGACCCATCGCAATGAGCGGAACTGCCTGTCGGGGCTCTATTGATGCATGGTGCCCTTGCTTGTCGAGACGTTGTTGCCGGAAGATCGGGCCGCTACGAGCGGAAAGCTACAGTTTCTCGGCTTGCCGTTGACTTACGGGCCGCAAGTGACGCAGGTCGAGCTGCGGGAGACCCACATGTCGTGGGTATTCCTGACCCCGAACCTCGTGTTCAAGCTGAAGAAACCGGTCCGCTATCCCTTCCTCGACTTCTCCACGCTCGACGCGCGCGAGCGTTTCTGCCGGGAGGAACTCCGGCTCAACCGCCGGCTGGCGCCGGATGTCTACCTCGACGTCGTGCCCCTCGTGCAGCTCGCGGATGGCAGCCTGCTGCTGAATGCCGGCCCGGAGGATGCGACCACGGTCGACTGGCTGGTAAAAATGCGGCGTCTGCCGGCCGATCGCATGCTCGATCATGCGATCCGCTCGGCGAGCGTCACTCCATCCCAGGTTGATGCGCTGGCGGACGTGCTGGCGGGGTTCTATCGCTCGGCGCCTAAGGCAGACATTGCGCCGGAAGTCCATGCCGACCGGTTCATCATCGAACAGGCCACGAGCCGCGCCGTGTTGCTGCGCTCCGAGTTTCACCTGCTGCACGAGCGGGCGCGCGGAGCGCTCGACGCGCTGGACGAAGCCCTTGCCACGCAGCGGGAAGCGATCGCCGACCGGGCCCGCGGCGGCTACGTCGTCGAAGGCCATGGCGACCTCCGGCCGGAACATGTGTGCCTGCTCGACACGCCGGTTGTCATTGATTGCCTTGAATTCAACCGCACGCTTCGGCTCGTCGACCCGTTCGACGAACTCGCATTCCTGGGCCTCGAATGCGACTTCGCAGGAGCGCCCTGGATCGGTCCGCAACTGGTCCGGCGCTGTGCCGCAGGGCTCGCCGACGAAGTCTCGCCGCAACTGCTGGCGGTCTACAGGTGCTACCGGGCACTGCTGCGGGCCCGGCTTTCGGCCGCCCACCTGCTCGAGCCCGATCCGCGAGAACCCGGGCGCTGGCTGCCACAGGCAAACCGCTACATAGAATTTGCCTCGCGCGCACTCGGGCCGCCGGTATCTGCCGGCACCTGAGGCTTCAGAAAACGACTGCCTGCCGGCCGATCTCGGCAGCGAACAGCGCGCTGGCATCGACCACCTCGACACGCTCGGCCGCCAAAGCCGCGGGCAGGCGAAACGGCGGCACCGAGTTAGTCACGACATAACGCGTGACATGCGGATCGGCCACCGCGGCTGCCGCGTCTTCGACGAAAAGTCCGTGCGCCGCGAACGCGTGCACGCTTCGCGCGCCGGCTGCCGCCAGGGCCCCGGCAGCGCGTGTCATCGTCCTGCCACTCGCGATCAGATCATCAAACAGCAGCGCATTCATGTTGGCGACCTGCCCGACGACTGCGAGCTCGCCACTCACGACGCCGCCGCTGCGGCGCTTGTCGATGAACGCCTGCCCGACCGCGCATCGGAGCTGCTGCTCGAGCGCCTCGCGCCACAGCTGGACGCGCTTCACCCCGCCCGGGTCGGGCGAAACGATGCAGATCGGACCTGCGCGCGCGAGGCGTTCAGCGTGCACGAGGAAAAGCGGATGGCTGTCGAGATGAATCGCTCTCAGGCGGAACGCGTTGTCGAAGGCCGCCACGTTGTGCGTTTCGAGCGTGATCAGCACATCGGTGCCCATCGCCTCGAAAAGTTGCGCAACATAGCGGCTGTTGATCGGATCGCCCGGCTTGGTGCGCCGGTCCTTCCGCGCATAGGCGAGGTAGGGAACGACGGCGGTCACCCGCGCCGCGCCGTGGTCGCGCAGCGTCGCCAGGAAGAAGAGCAACTGGACGAGCTTGTCGTTCGCCGTGTCATCCGGCCCGCCATGCAGGCTCTGCACGACGTAGGCATCCGCACCTCCGACATCGACCAGCGGGCGCATCTTGTGTTCGCCGTCCTCAAACGCGCGCTCCTCGTGCGCGGCGAGTTCAAGGCCAAGGCGGCTCGCAATCGCCGCACCGAATTCGCGGCTGGCATTCAGCGCAAAGAGAATCATGGGCAGACCCTAACACCGTCATCGCGAAGCCTGGGTGACAGCGATCAGAAAGACCGCCTGACTCGGTTCGGCGTGCCCGGACTGCTCGACG
>DAINBQ010000196.1:0-6000 GCA_036732825.1 Burkholderiaceae bacterium
CGGTCGGCGGCTAACAACAGCATGCAGCGGACGGCGCTGCGCGCCGCCGCTGATGCTGAGCGTCGGCTCACCATGCGGCATTTCCTCTCTACCTCGCGATTGACGCTCTCCTTCGTGCTGGCGCTTGTCTTTCCTTTCTCGGATGCATGCGCCGACGCGCGAGCTGGGGAGAAGAAAGCGCAACTGTGTTTGCTGTGTCACCGCGTTGAATCCGCCGTCGGCGCGCCAACCCTGGAGCAGCAACCATCCAAATACCTGGTAGCGCAGACCAACGCGTTCAAGTCCGGAAAGCGGATCGGGCCCGAGATGCAATCCAACGTTGCGAGGTTGTCGGCGAAGGACATTCAAGACATTTCGGATTACTTTTCCTCCCAGCGGGCCAAACCAGCTCGGTTTGCTGCCGATCCAGATCCCAAGACGATCGCACTGGGCGCGGCGAGCGCAAAGCAGCTGAACTGCGCGAGTTGCCATTCTGCGGACTATCGAGGTGGAAAGGATGTTCCAAGACTCGCCGGTCAAGTCCCCACTTACTTAGTGCGCCAAATTGCCGAGTTCAAACGTGGCGCGCGGCCGCACCCGGCCACTTCTGCAGTGGCCGAAAAGCTTGACGACCCGACAATTGAAGCGCTCGGAACGTACTTCGGCAAACTCGAGCCATGACCCGGCGTTCGAGCGGACCCGCCGGCAAGTGACTTCTTCTTCCGAACTTCAGTGGCGGCGGGCCGCTCAACATGGACGCTGGGCGTCGCAGACGCCTGTCTAAGGAGGTGACAATGGCTCCGGATCCCACTCCCGCCGCGGCTGCTAACGCGCACTCTGTTGTCGTCTATGGACAGCCGGGTCGCGACGGGTCAGGTCTGTGAGCGAACGGCGGTCTAGGCTGTAGCAGCGCCCAACCCGTCGTTGACCTCAACACAGGTCGCGAATAACTTCCTTCGCCGCGTTGTGCCCGGGCGCGCCGGTGACGCCGCCGCCCGGGTGGGCACCCGAGCCGCAGTGGTAGAGGCCCTTCAGCGGCCCGCGGTAGCGCGCGTAACCGTAAACCGGGCGCATCGAGAAGATCTGGTCGAGTGAAAGCTGGCCGTGGTAGATGTCGCCGCCGACGAGGCCGAACTCGGACTCGAGATCGGCTGGTGAGTGCGCCTTGTAGCCGAGTAGCGACGCGCGAAAGTTCGGGCAGTGCCGCTGCACGACATCAAAGATCGCCTGCTCCGCCGCCGGCTTCAGCCCGCTCCAATCGGCGTCCGGATCGAACTGCTGGCAGAACAGGCTCGCGACGTGCGCGCCGGGCGGCGCGAGCGAGTCGTCAACGACGCTCGGGATCAGCATCTCGACGATCGGCTCCGTCGAGTAGCCGTGCGCAACTGCGTCGTGCCACGCGCGGTCCATGGTGCCGAGCGACGGCGCAAACACGATTCCGCTCGCATGATGGGGTTGCGGCTGCTTGCCCGGCAGCGCGCTGAAGTCCGGCAGCTCAGACAACGCGACGTTCATTCGGAACGTTCCCGAGCCGCACTTGTAGCCGCCGATCGCCTCGACGAAATCGGCGGGCAGCTCGGACGCGTCGAGCATGCGCTGATAGAGCAGCTTCGGGTTGACGTTGGCGGCCACCGCGCGCGCCTGGATCACCTCGCCCGATTGCAGCTCGACGCCGACCGCCCGGCCGTGTTCGACGAGCACCCGCCGCACCGGCGCGTCGACGTCGATCACGACGCCGCGTGCACGCGATTCGGCCGCCATCGCCTGCGTGATCGCGCCCATGCCACCAATCGCGTGGCCCCACCGGCCGGGCTTGCCGTTCACCTCGCCGAAGCAAAGATGCAGGAGCACGTACGCCGAGCCCGCCGCGTACGGGCTCGCGTAGTTGCCGGCGACCGAGTCCCAGCCGAGCACGGCCTTCAGCGGCTCGGACTCGAACCAGCGATCGAGCCAGTCACCCGCGCTCTTCGTGAAGATGTCGATCAGGTCGCGCTGCCCCTCGAGCGGGAGCTTTCCCAGTTGCAGCAGCAGCCTCGCCCCGGCGACGAGGTCGCGCCAGCCCTCGACGACGAAGGTTCCGCCGAAATTCGGCGGCGACTGCAGCACCCAGACCTTGAGTTGCTCCGCGAGCCGGTCGAGCCGCGCGTAGTACGCAGGCAGCCGCTCGGCGTCGCGCGGCGAGAACTTCGCGACTTCGGCCTGCGTGGCCGCAAGATCGCCGCCGAAGGCGAGCGAACGCCCGTCCGCGAGCGGCACGAAATTGGAGAACGGACGCTCGACGATGCGCAGCCCGTGCTCGGCGAGCTTCAGGTCACGGATGACCTTCGGGTTCAGCAGGCTGACCGTGTAGCTCGCGGTGGAGTTGCGGAATCCCGGATGGAACTCCTCGGTGACTGCGGCGCCGCCGACGACATTGCGACGCTCAACGACGCGCACCTTGAGGCCGGCCGCCGCCAGATAACAGGCGCAGGTCAGGCCGTTGTGACCGGCGCCGATGACGACGACGTCGATGCGGTCCGATTGCATGGCGGGCATCTTACGGGCCGACTGCAGCCCGACGCCGGACCTTCCACCCATTCAACCGAGTTCGAAGTGGATCGCCATCATCGCCTGCCCGGCAGCGCGACGCCGCTTCCTGGTCACCGCGCTTCAGGGCTGGCCGCGATCCGACGGGTCCTGCCTGGGCTCGCGCGCGCCGCCGCGTTCGCCGCGCGCTCCCAGGCGCTTGCTCAGTTCGGCGCACGGGTCCGGTCGATCGACAGCCGGCGTCACCACGACTGCATCGAACTGCCCGGCAAGGTCCGCCGCCGATCCGCGCGCGTCCTCCGGCTCGACGAACCCGACGCTGAACGCGCGCGTCCGTTCCTGCGGCGACAGCCAATACGGAACCCCGATGTCTCTGCGAACATGCCCGTTTCCGGTGAGCAGCACGACGCCGCGGTCGATGTGCGGTCGGATCGACCGCGCCAGCGTCAGGTCGCGACCGATCTGGGCGCGCGCCATTGCCGGTAGTTCGGGTTCCGGAATCAGGTCGCAGTGTCCCTTCGCAACTGCACGCAGGTGCGCGTCGAAAAACTCGGCCGGCAGACGATCGAGGCCAAGCTCCCCGATCTCGGACTCCGAGAGTAATGCGCCCCAGCCCTGTTGCGACAACCGAAACGCGTCCTTGCGAGAGAGATTGGCGGCCACGATCGGCAGCCCGTGATCGAGCGCGAGCTGAACGAACGGCCGATAGAACTCCCAACGCCAGCTCTTGGCGCCGGCCGCCTGTTCGATCAGGTAAGCCGCGTCGCCGGGGCGTTCGCGGCGGGCCGCGTCGATCTGCGGCTGCCGATCGCGGTCGAACTGCTCGAATGCGAGCGCCGGACGCTCGCCTTGCGCAATCAGCCGGCGCAGCGCATCGAGCCGCAGGGCGTGCTGCACTCCGTTGTCGTGCACTTCGCCGAGCAGAACGACGCGGTGACCGCGGATCGCCGCGGCAAGCGCTTCCGACTCGGGCGGCAGTTGCAGCGTGGAAGCCTGCGACGCGCCGGCGAGCAGCAAGGCGGCCGACACGCAGGCGAGCAGCGAGCGGGCCCGGCCGACGTGCCGCTGGGGTCGTCCGGCGCCGCGCGCCGTCTCAGAGGTGTTCGATCGTATGCTCAAGCCGTCGGTCAATCCTCGCCCCTTCGTCAACGCCAAGACCTCGGGAGCCCCGCTCCGGATCAGCGATAGCCGACGCGGTCGAGGATGCGCTGCGCGACGATCTGGTTCTTGCCGATCGTCGAGATCGGGATGTTCTCCGCCTTGAAAGTCCCGAGCGAGGCGAGCTCGCGATTGCCGACTTCGGCGCCCTTGACGACCGGCCACTCGTTGTTGCCGTTCGCGAAATAGGCCTGCGCCGAGGGGCTCGACAGGTACTCGAGGAATGCGATCGCATTCGCTTTGTGCGGCGCGTTCTTCGCGACGCCGCCGCCGGAAATATTGATGTGCGTGCCGGCCCCCGCCTGGTCCGGCCAGACGAACCCGACCCTGTTGACCACCTCGCGGTCCTTGGCGTCAGCAGAACGCAGGATGCGTACCCAGTAGTAACTGTTCGTCAGAGCGACGCCGCACTCCCCCGCGGCCACGCCGCGGATCTGGTCGGTGTCGCCACCGCGCGGGGGGCGGGCCATGTTGGCCACCACACCCTTGGCCCACTCCTCGGTCTTCGCCTCGCCGATCCTCTCGACCATCGATCCGATCAGCGACAGCATGTACGGATGGGAACCCGAGCGCGTGCAGACCTTTCCCTTGTTCTTCGGATCCGCGAGTTCCTGGTAGGTGTCCACGTCCTCCGGCTTGACACGGGACTTGTCGTAGACGATGACGCGGGCGCGCGTGGAGAAACCGAACCATGTGCCTTCGTTCGACCGCAGGTTGGCCGGGATTCGATCGTTCAGCACTTTCGACTGCACGGGCTGGAACAGGCCGTCGATCTGCGCGCGCCAGAGCCGCGCCGCATCGACCAGCAGCACGACGTCGGCCGGGCTGTTGGCTCCCTCCGTGCGCAGCCGCTGTACCAATTGCTCGTCGCCCAGCTCGATACGGTTCAGCTTGATGCCGGTCTGCTTAGTGAAATCCGCATACAGTGCTTCATCGGTCTGATAGTGCCGCGCCGAATACAGATTCAGGACCTTTTCTTGCGAGTGGCTCTCGAAGGGCGCGAATGCCGCCGCCACCAGGCCCGCGACGACCGCCAGTTGCATGCAACGTCGCAGCCAGGTTTCAGCCTGTTCCACCCGTTTTGCCGAAGTGCTCATCTCTCTATCCAATGGAAGTTGTCGGGGTCGGCCCGACTGGAGCGGCAATGCGAGGAAGGGAGGAACCAGCCGGACCGACGCAAAAACGATATAGGAAACGATTCTCAAATGCAAATGATTCTTATTTGATAATTTCAATGCGTTGATCGCAGCCTAACGCCGGTCAAATGCGGCCAACAGGCCAAATCGCGGTTCACGGCCTGATGATCTCAGCTTCCGGACTTCCGATCGGGTCGCCCGGACGAACGGACCTTGCCTCTTCCTGACGATCAAGCTGCAGGCGTCGGGCGCCGTCGAAACGCGACTTCCAGTAGCGGTCGGCGAGCGCCTCGATCCTCACCCGCCCGCCCCTCGCCGGTGCGTGCAGGAAGCGGCCGTCGCCGACGTAGATCGCGACATGCGAGTACGCCCGGCGAAAAGTGTTGAAGAAGACGAGATCGCCCGGCTGGAGTTCCGCCGCGCGGACCGGCTGGCCAACGCGACTCATGTCCTCGGTCCGGCGCGGTAGCTCGAGCCCGGCCGCCGCCTTGAACACGTAGCGAACGAGACCGCTGCAATCGAAGCCCGATGGTGAAGATCCGCCATAGCGATACGGGACGTCGATCAGCGCCAGCGCCTGCGACACGACTGCGGAGTGCGGGGCCCGATCGCCCGCCATCGCAGAGGCGGCAATGCTGGCCGCGATCAGCAGACCCGCAGACATCCGATTGATCCATCCCGCAACTCGAAGCGTCATCGCGTGCCGCCGCTCGTCGCCCGCAACGGCGCTGAACATAACGCATAAGGGGCAGAAAGCCTAAAGTTCTCCGCGGCTTACGCCGAACTTTTCGGTTAAAGTCCAGACGGGATGGCGGGATGCGGTGGGCTGCGGAGAGCTGCGGTGGCCGCCATCAAGAGGTCTGCGTGGCCAACGAACCAGCGAAAACTTCCCCGGCAACCGGAACGGGCGGCGCACCCAGGCCGCGCGTGCTGATTGCTGACGACTCGCGGATCGTCCGCGCCTCGATCGTCCAGCACCTGCGCGATCGCTTCGAAATCCGTGAAGTCACCGACGGTGAAGCCGCCTGGCAGGCGGTACTGCTCGATTCAACGATCCGGGTCGTCATCAGCGACCTGACGATGCCCAAGGTCGATGGCTTCGAACTGCTGAACCGCGTGCGCAGCTCCAAGGTCCAGCGCATCCGCGAACTGCCGATCGTCATCATCTCCGGCGAGGACGAAACCGTCGAGCGTGAGCGCG
>DAINBQ010000197.1:0-5992 GCA_036732825.1 Burkholderiaceae bacterium
CAGCGAACTCTTCAGGTTCGGCTGGGAGGGCGAATACTCGATTCACGTGATCATCGCGCCCCGGCCGGGCGCGAAGCGCATCGACGCGCGATTCACCGTCCATCACAAGTTATAAGTCACCAATCGTTTCCGCGCGCGACCGCGATCCGGGGGTCCCTGAAGTCGCACCGGGAGCTTGCGGCCGGGACTCACCTCTGCGTTGCCAGACGCCCACTCGCTGGCCACGGAGCGCGCGGCTTCCTGTCATGAGTCAAAATGGCGCGAACGCCATACTGAAACCCCAGTCACGTGCAAACCTATAGCGAGCTGCGGCCAACTCCCGTTGTCGCGACCATTTCAGTGCTGGCGCGGCGCATCGAGGAGCGCTTCCCCGGCTCGGGTTTGGGCAAGGTGGCGGCAGAACTGGTTGATGTCGCGGGACAGAATCAATCAGTGATTGAACATTTGCGCCGCCCATTGTTGTGGCTGCGCGCGCTGATCGCCCTGACCATCGTCGCCCTGGCCGGACTCCTGCTGTGGGCAGCCATTGAACTCAGGAACGTGGTGAAAGCGGGAGAGGTCACTCTGTCGGAGGTTTTGCAGAGCATCGATGCCGCAACCAGTGAACTGATTTTCCTGTCGCTCGTGGTGCTGTTTCTGGTTTCCTTGGAAACTCGTCTGAAGCGACGCACCGCTCTGCGAATGCTGCATCGTTTGCGCAGCATCGCGCACGTGGTCGACATGCACCAGCTCACAAAGGATCCGGAACACGTGCTGCGGCGCGTATCGGCAACAGCCTCGTCTCCCTCGCGAACGCTGTCTCGCGCCCAGTTGCCGCGATACCTTAACTACTGCTCGGAGTTGCTCGCGCTGACCAGCAAACTTGCAGCATTGCATGGGCAGCACTTGCATGACCCGGTGGTTCTGAGTTCGGTCAACGAGATCGAGGCACTGACGTCCGATCTGTCGCGCAAGATCTGGCAGAAGATCAGCATCCTGGCGGCAGCCGACGAACAAGACGCAGCGCCACCGGAGGGCGAAGCTCCCGACGATCGCACCGCGGGACTACAACCGGGCTGAGACCGGCGCTGGAAGGTCGACCTCGTCGAACGCCAATGAGAGAGCCTGTTCCTCGGTAAGCGCAGCGCCGACTGCCATCTGACGGTCGAACTCCACCGGTCCCAGCGCTGCACGTGCGCGAACCACGATCTCCTCGCGCATGCTCGCCATCATTGGAAAAAGGAAGCGGCCCGAACTCGCGAAGGCTTGATCGACGTAGCCGAGGAGGCATGCCGCCCGGTGCTCGGCGCGATGTCGAGCGTGGACAAGCACGACAGTCAGCAGGTTCGGAGCAACGTCCTGCGTTCGCTGCATGTGTGGCATGGCACCGCGTGCGCTTGCGAGCGCTTCGTCGCGATCGCCGCGCAAGGCGTGCGCAATGGCAAGATGCTGCAGAGCATTGCCGACCCCGTGCGGCGCGTTGATCCTTCGCAGTACGTTAATAACACTACCAAGCAGCTCGATAGCCGCATCGAAACGACCTCGGCCGCACTCGTATAGCCCTACATTGCACAGTGCCAGCTGCACGCCCCATTCGTTGCCGCTGTCGCGGTAGAGCTCGGCCTGTCGCAGCGCACTTTCGATAGCTCGCTCATACTCGCCCAAAGTGAAGTAGTTCATTGCGTTGGCTACTGCCAGTGCGGCGGCCTGCCGCGCAGGCGCGTCAGGCGCGATCAGCGCCGCGGCCTCGGCAAGGGCGGGAGCAACCAGTCGAGTTTCACCAAGTCGCGCACCAATGATCGCCGCGAAAATCAGGGCGTCCACCAGGCGCGGCGTATTGCGCAACGAGCGATACAGTTCCGCCGCGCGCAACGAAGCACGCAAACATTCGCGCCGCGCACTGATGTAGCCCAGGGTCCCTAAAAATAGATTGAAGCGCGCCTCGATGTCGGGCGGCACGCTTTCAGGCAGCGGCAGCATCGCCAGCGCGCGCTCGACTCCTTCATTCAGTTGTGCATGGGCCATCCAGAGACTGCTGCTGCAGCCGATTAACGCGCAGGCGAAGGCCCGATTGCCCGCTGCCGAATCCGCCCAGGCGAGCGCAGCACGCAAGTTGTCGAGTTCCGCCCCCAGTCGGATCTGCTCGGCCGGCCCGGCTTTCCAACGCTGCTCGTCGATCGGCGACAGCAACGCCAACAGCGCTTCGGCGTGACGCTTCAGCAAGCTTGGCGTCTCGCCGGCGGCGGCCAGTTTCTCCAGCGCAAACGCGCGCATCGTTTCCAGCAGCCGGTAGCGCGGTAGCTCGTCGCCGTCGGCAACGACGAGCGATCTATCGACCAAGTGGCCGAGCAGATCCAGCACGGCCCAGCGGTCGATGTGTCCGTCGGCCGCAACGTCCTGAGCCAGCTCGAGAGTGAATCCGCCCACAAACACGCCGACCCGCCGAAACACCGTCTGCTCGTCGGGCGATAGCAACCCGTAACTCCATTCGAGTGCGGCGCGGAGCGTCTGGTGGCGGCGCAGAGTCGCGCGCGTGCCACCCGTCAAGACTTGAAAACGCTCGTCGAGCCGCGCGCGCAGTCCCTCAAGGCCGAGTAGCCGCACCCGAGCGGCGGCCAGTTCGATTGCCAGCGGCATGCCGTCAAGTCGACGGCAGATCTCCGCAATCGCCGACACGTTAGCTGCGGTCAATTGCAGGCGCGGATCGGCGGCCCGGGCGCGCGCAACGAAAAGCTCGACGGCCGCCGCGGGCGCGTCCAGCGTGCCGGCAATCGGCAGGCTTCCCAGCCGATAGACCTGTTCCTCGGGTGTGTGCAGGGCTTCTTGACTGGTCACCAGGATGCGCAGCGCAGGGGCGTGGTGCACCAGCGCCCGAGCGCATTCAGCGGCCGCGTCCAGCAGGTGTTCGCAGTTGTCCAGGACCAGCAGCGCGGTTTGCTTCCGCACCAGCGCAACAACTGTCTCGAGCACGGGTCGGCCATCAGCGACACGTACGCCGAGTGCCCCGGCAATCGCACCGGCGACCAGCGCGCCGTCGCTTAGCGCAGCCAACTCGACCCACCAGACACCGTCGGGAAAGCGTTCCTGCTGCGCGTTTGCGACGGCCAGTGCAAGCCGCGTCTTGCCAATTCCGCTGGCACCGACGATCGATACTTGCGGGTGAGTGCGCAGCAATTCGCCGACGGCGCGCGCGTCATCATCGCGACCGTAGAGCGGCTCGTGATGCGGGGACAGGTTAGTGGGCGTCGCCGATACCGCGGACGTGACCGGCGGCGGGTTAGCGAAAGCCGTCGCGCCCTGCGCGGATGCGTCCAACTCAGCCATGAACCGATACCCGCGCCCGGGGATCGTCGCAATCGTCTGCGGACCCAGCAGTTTGCGCAGGGCCGAGATGTGCACCTGCAGATTGTTTTCTTCGACCACAACATCGGGCCACACGAGATCGAGCAGGTCGTTCTTGCTTACCGCGCGGTCGCGCCGCTCAACCAGTGCGAGCAACACGTCAAAGGCGCGCGCACCCAGCTTGGCGGAGCGCCCGTCAATCAGCAATTGACGCCGCTCGACCTCCAGTTGGACGGCGCCGAAGCGCAATGCCGAAGTCTTGGTTTCCATTCAGAAATTGGCCAAACGCCGTGCCGCGGGTGTCACGGCTTAAGGGGCGCAGCGCCGCTTAAGGCAAGGCCAATCATGTCATTAAGGCAGATTAAGGGGCAATCCAAAGACCTGAACGGTGTTCGCAGGGGACGATGTGTTCCCCGATAACGATCACCCTGGAGGTTCCAATGAAACACTCATCTCGTTCACGCCTTGTGTCCGCTTGCTTCGGCTTGCTGTCAGTCGCTGTTGCGCCCACCGCACAGGCGGAATTCAAGTGCGATCAGCCATACCTCACACGCGTCGATGCAACTGCTTGCGCCCTCGGAGCGCAGGACCTTGCATCACTGCGGCGCTACGTCACGCGCACACAGGCGATCTACGAGCTGCAGATGCAAGACTACGTGCGCTTCGAAGGTGACGAGCCGATAGCGCCGCCCGCGCCGGCTGTGCAAGCGAAGACGCGCGAGTCGCGCGTCAATGCGCCGCTTGGAGTCTGGAACGTCACCTTTCATTAACTTGCGTACTCAGGACCACAGCCATGATCCGCATCAAAGAGCGACAGAAGGTCGCATTCTTGGTCGCCGTCACTTCCCTGCTCGCCTGTCCCGCGGCAAGTGCCGATGCCGTATGCGAATGGAACAGCAGGGCTGGCGAAATCGTCGTCAGCGCCAGGATGGGGCCGCCACCGGCCAACCGCGCGATGGCTATCGCTAACACGGCCGTCTACGAAGCCGTGAACGCAATTACGAAGCGCTATCCTGCCGGTGAGTTGCAGTTGGATGCGACGCCCGGCGCTTCAGTTGATGCCGCGATCGCGGCCGCACACCGCACGGCGCTCGCCAAGCTGCTCCCATCTCAGCTGTCTGCGATCGACAGCGCCTATCGAACAGCACTGACGAAAGTGCCTGACGGCGCCGCCAAGAGTTCGGGCATCGCCCTGGGCGAGCAGGCTGCGGCGGCGGTTCTTGCAATGCGCGCTGAGGACGGCGCTGCTGCCGGAGAAACGTACCGACCCCAGACTGCGGCCGGTGTCTACGTGCCGACCGTGATACCCGCCGTCACCCACTGGCCGCGACGCAAGCCATGGCTGATGACCAGTTCGTCGCAGTTCCGTCCCGGTCCGCCGCCTGCCCTTTCGAGCGCGTTGTGGGCCCGGGACTTCAACGAAGTGAAGGCACTCGGTGGCAAAGGCAACTCGCGACGGACTGCTGAGCAATCGCAAATCGCCGGCTTCTGGGAAGCAACTTTGCCTCCGATTTATGACGGCATCGTGCTTTCGATCGCCAATGTTCCCGGTCGTGAGGTTACGCAGAACGCTCGACTCTTTGCGGCGGTGGCGCAGGCTGCAGACGATGCGTTGACCGCGGTATTCGATGCCAAGTACCACTACAACTTCTGGCGCCCGGTCACCGCGATTCGAAACGGAGACCTCGACGGCAACGAGGCGACGGAGCGAGATGCGTCGTGGACACCGTTCATTGAGACCCCGATGCACCCGGAATATCCGTGCGCACACTGCACCGTCGCCGCGGCCGTTGGCACTGTGCTCCAGGCGGAGGTCGGCAACGGCGCGATGCCGACACTGACGACAACCAGTTACCTGGTCAAAGGCGCGGCACGGAACTGGACAAAACTCGACGACTTCATGCGGGAAGTCGAAAACGCTCGCGTTTACGACGGAGTGCACTTTCGCAACTCAACCGAAGTGGGCTCAGCCATGGGCAAGCAGGTTGGCGCTCTCGCTGTGGCGAAGTTTCTGCAGCGGTCTGAGTAGCCTAACCAGGGCGGCGCGGAAAGTCAGTCAGCGTCGCGTGCAGCAACGCTCGAACTCTACGGCGCACTCAGTTGGACTGGAGCTTTGGAGGGATCCGGTCCAACGAGTGCTTTCGCGATTCTCTGGGCCTTGCCTAGGTTCGCTCTTGGAATCTCCGAGCACCCTCCAACCTGGTCCGCTTTCGAGCGAACTGTGAAACGGGCCGGTACGGCCGGCTCTGCCTGAAGCCTGCAGACGCCCGGCGTCGAGTAACCGCCCAGCGCCCTTAGCTGACGGCCGCAACAGCGCGATGCACGGGCAACCGGGCGTAACCCACCAAGCGTGAATTTCTTCCTTCCGTGTCCGGTTTGGCTGGCTGGGCCCGTTTTTAAGGACAGATTCCCGTGATTCGTGCTTGGAGGCTCTCATGCATACGAACACCCTGCGCTCGCCCGCACGCCGCGGCAAGCGGCTCCTGCGTTGGGCTCTCGTGCCGCTCCTTTGGCTGTCGATGACGGCGGCCAATGCGGCTCTGTTCTGCACGGCGAGCCTTCCTGCGAGCTGAGCATCGCCTGGTATCAGTCGCCGACCAGGAACCTGCCGTAGTTCCATGAACGCCTACGAACCGATCGGCTACCTCGCATCGCTGCTGGTGCTGGCGAC
>DAINBQ010000198.1:0-5954 GCA_036732825.1 Burkholderiaceae bacterium
AGCGGGCGGTCGACGACCTCGATCAGCTTCTCCAGCACTTCGTCGCTGGCGGTCATCGCCAGATGGCCGATCTGCTCGAACCAGACGGCCTCGGCGCCGGCGAGCACCTGCGCCTCGCGCGGAACGATCAGGTTGTCGTGCTGGCTCGCAAAACAGACGAACTCGACCGGCTCGGCACTCTCGGCGAGGCTGCGCACATAGTCGGACGCGCTGCGCATCTGCCGCGCGTTATGGCCGGACGCGAAGCGGGCGAAAACCGTACCGTGATGCGGTGTGTCGATCGTGACGACGCGGCCGACCGCATGCGGACCGTGGACACGCAGATAGGCGCGGGCGGCGAGTCCGCCCATGCTGTGGCAGACGAGTGTCACGCGTTCGGCCCCGCTTGCGGCGCGCAGCTTTTCGATCGCTCCCTGCAGCACCTCCGCATAGCGTTCGACCGGGCAATACACGGGCTCCAGGTTGACGGTCGCGATGTTCCAGCGTTCCGGCAGTGCGCCGAACAGCCATGGCCGCCAGGCGGCGCGATTGCACATGTAACCGTGCACGAGCAGCACCGCGGGCCGATGCGGATCGCGCACCAGCGGCCGCTCCGGGAAGTTCGCGCGCCAGGCCTGGTCGATGTTGAACACCGTGAACGAGCGCCAGGTTTCCTGCCACCAGACGCGAACGCCGTCGAGCACTCCGATCCGGGCCACCGGCCGCCGGTCGATCAGGGCGCCGGTCACGAACTCGATCGCGAGAGGGATCCCATGAACCATCAGCGGCAGCAGCACGGCGACCGCGAGCGCGATCCAGGCGGCGAAGCCGAGTTGCAGCAGCCAGACGGCAAGAACCGTTGCAAATGCCAGTTCGAGCAGCGTGCCGATGCGAAGGATCCTCTGCAGCATGATCAGGTCTGTCCCTGGCCGCGCGTGTCGTCGACATCGATGCAATGCCACTGGCGCTGCGTCACCGGGTGGCGCCGGTAGCCGATCACCCAGGGCTGGGCGAGGTCATGCTGGATCCGATGCAGGTGGAACTTGTACGGCATGTAGGCGACCAGCAGCCGCGTGGCCTCGGCGAGCGTTGCCTTGCGCTCCTCGCCATCCGGCAGCGATCGCTGCAGCTCGTACAGGCGGTCATAGGCCGGCAGACTGAACCGGGAGTCGTTGGCCGATTCGCGGTTCGGTCCGTAGGAAAGCGAGAAGAAGAGGTCGCTGTCGGGTTCGGTCGCCTGCCAGCCGAAGGCCCACATCATCAGTTTGCCGGCCAGTGACTGCTTCAGCAGTTCGGGCCACTGTGCGACGTAGAACTTCAGCCGCAAGCCGACCGCGTCCATCGATCGTTTCCAGTGTTCGTTCTGGCGACGATCGAGCTGCGAAGGTGACGTCGCCATTTCCAGCGTCAGTGGTGAACCGTCCGGGTGCTCGCGCCAGCCGTCACCGTCACGATCGACGAAGCCGAAGGTGTCCAGCAGCGCCTTGGCACGCGCCGGGCTGTACTCCGACATCTCCGTCGGCAGTTGCTGGTCGAAGCCGAAGGTACCCGGCACCAGCGGCGACTGCGCCGGCACTGCGCTCCCGTTGTAGATGCTGCGGATATAGCCGGGGCCGTCGAACGCCAGGCTGATCGCGCGGCGCAGCGCGACCTTGTGCGGCTCGTAGCCGCCGATCACCGGGTCCTCGAGGTTGAACGAGCACATCGTGGCGTCGGACAGGGGCGTGGCGCGGTGGCGCACGCCACGCCGCGCCAGGTGCGGAGCCACGATGCCATTCGGCGCAGCGATCGGGATGAACTCGAGCGGAACCGCCAGCAGGTCGAGACCGCCCTGCGCAAAGGTCAGCCAGCGCGGCTGGTCCTCCTGCATGATCGTGACCTCGACGCGGTCGACGAAAGGCAGACGCCGCCCGCGCAGTCGCTGCACGTCGTCACGGAGGTCCGGCGCATCGTCAGCGGCCTCGAACGTGTAGCTCTGTTCGCGGAAGGTCGGGTTGCGCTCGAGGACGATGCGTGAGCCCCGCGTCCAGGCCGCCAGCCGGAACGGACCGGTCCCGACCGGATGCGCCATCGTCTGGTCGCCGTGGGCCTCGACGACCTCGCGCGCGACCGCAGCGCTGACGCTCGCCGTCAGCAGGTACACGAATCGCGGGTTCGGTTGCGCGAGGCGGAACTGAAGCGTGTAGCGGTCCAGCGCGCGCAAGCCCTCGACGGGCGCGTCGTAGTCGAACGCGCGGTTCTTCAGTGCACGCTGACGCAGGGCATCGATGCCGACGATCCGGCTCGGCTCGAGCACGAACAGCATCTGGCTCTTCCAGCGCGGATCGAACACGCGCTTCAGCGAGTACACGTAGTCCTCGGCAACGAGCTCGCGCGGCCGCCCCTTGAACGCCGGGTCGTCCTGGAACAGGATGCCGGGCCGCAGGCGGAGCGTGAAGGTCCGGTAGTCGCTCGAAACCTCGGGCAGTGCGAGCGCGGTGTTCGGGCTCAGCCGCGCCGGCCGCGCCATGTAGTCGTAGGTGAGCAGCGTGTCGAAGATATGGAGGTTGATCGTGTTCGAGTACAGGTCCTGCACGACCGCAGGATCGAAGCCGGTCTCCGCGATCGGAAAGGCGACGCGCAGCGTCTTGGGTTGACCTGGCAACACGCGTGGCGCGGCCCGGACCGGGTTGCTGAGTGCCGCGCTACTGGCCGCGAGGAAATCTCGGCGGTTCATCGCTCACGCGCCTGACCGTGCCTCGGGATCGATGTCGATGTACTTGAAGAAGTCGCGCGCGAATGGGTGGCGACGGTAGCCGACGAGCCACGGATGCGAAACGTCGTTGGCGAAACGGTGCCCGTGGATCTTGTACGGCATGTAGACGTTGAACAATCGTTTCAACTCGAAGATGACGGCGTCGCGCTCGGGTCCATCTGGCAACTGCTTCTGTCGATCGTAAAGCTCGTCGTACGCGGGCAGCTTGAAGCGGGCAAGATTCGACGCGCCAATTTGGCGGCTCAAGCCAAATGCCAGGAAAGCGTCGGAATCCGGCGAGCTGGCCGTGTAGCCCAGGAGCCAGCCCATCAGCTTGCCGGAGCGGGCGGCCTTCAGGTTCTCGGGCCATTGGTTGACGCGGAAATCGACCCGGATGCCCAGCGCATCCAGCTGGCGCTTCCACATCTCGTTGAAGGCGCGGTCGAGTTGACTCGACTCGGTGGCAATCTCGAAGACGAGGGCAGAGCCATCCGGCTGCTCTCGCCAGCCGTCGCCGTTGCGATCAACGTAGCCGTAGGTATCGAGCAACGCGACGGCTTCGGCCCGATCGAACCGGCCCATCTCGCTGAAAAAACTACGGTCGTAACCGCTCGTCAGCGGCGGCACCTGGGACTGCGCCGGCATCATCGAGCCGCGGCGGATCAGCCGAATCTCTTCCCACACGTCATAGCCAAGACTGATCGCGCGCCGCAGCGCCACCTTCTCGGGCGTGTACCCGCCGATCACCGGGTCGTCCATGTTGAACAAGGTGAGGACGACATCCGGCTGGATCGTGCGATCGAGCTGGATTCCTCGGCGTTGCAGCGATGGCGCGAGCTGGCCGTTGGGCGCGGCAACGTTGACGAAGTCGAGCGGGACGTTGACGGTGTCCTGTTCGCCGTTCAGGAACGCCAGCCAGCGCGGCTGGCTCTCTTCGATGATCGAAAGTTCGACACGATCGATGATCGGAAGCTTGCGGCCCTTGAGCCGCGAAAGGAGTGCCTGGCCAGACGCATCGCCTTGCGCCGGTTGCGCGTCGAAAATCTCCTCGCGGAAACCTTCGTTGCGCTCGAGCACGATGAACGACGATCGCTTCCATTGCACCAGCCTGAACGGCCCGGTACCAACCGGGTGCGCCATGATGTCCTTGTCGTAGAGTTCGACGACTTCACGTGCGACGCCGCCCGAGACTCGGGCATCGGTCAGATTCTCGTAAAAGCGAGGGCTTGGTGCGGCCAGCCGGATCTGGAACGTATGGCGATCGAGCGCGCGAACACCTTCGATCGTACGGTCGTAATCGAACTTGCCGGTTGCCTGCGCCTCCTTGCGCAACTCGGCCAGTCCGAGGATGCCGGCGCTCTCGATCGTCGGATACAGCGGGCTCTTCCAGCGAGGATCAGCCACGCGCTTGATTTGATAAACGTAGTCGCCCGCGACGAGCTCGCGCCGCTGTCCTTTGAACGCTGGATCGTCCTGAAAGAAGATCCCCGGCCGCACGCGAACCGTGATCGTGCGGAAGTCCGCGGAGATCTCGGGCATTGCGACCGCCGTCCGTGGCTTGATCACGGCTGGACGCGCCAGATAGTCGTATTGCAGCGGTGATTCGAAGACGTTGGCGACAACGTAGTTCGAATACAGATCGGAGATTTGCGCCGGATCGAACCCAGTCTCGCCGGCGTTGAAGGCCCAACGGAAGACCCGCTTGCCTTGAGCGTTGCCCGGTGCAGGGAAGCCCGCCGCTGCGGCGGCGGTCAACATTCCTGAACTGCGGAGGAACGCGCGGCGCTTCACTAGGCGTCTTTCGCCTGCAGGCCGGCGTCGACGTCGATGTGTTCCCAGAACCGGTACTGGAATGGATGGCGCACGTAGTTCGCGACCCATGGGTGCCACATGTCGGTGAAGATCCGGTGCACGTGGACCTTGTATGGCACGTAGGCGAGCCAGATGCGAGTCGCCTGCTTGATCAGCTCCAGCCGCTCGGGCCCGTTCGGTGTCACACGGATTTTGTCGTAGATGCGGTTGAACTCCGGGTGATCGAAGTGCGCGAGGTTCTGTCCGCCGGCCGCGGGCCCGTAACCTCGCTGCAGCGCCGGGCGGCTGTCGAAACCGGTCGCACTCGAACCCAGGCCCCACGACATGAATTTCGCGGCGCGCGCGGACTTCAGCAGTTCCGGCCACTTGCCATACTTGAGCTCGAGCTTCACGCCGAGCTTGTCGAAGTTGCGCTTGCGGATCTCGTCGAGCTGGCGCTGGCCCTGGTCGGGCGGCGTGGAATACTCGATGACCAGCGGACTACCGTCCGGCTGCTCGCGCCAGCCGTCGCCGTCGCGGTCGACGTAGCCGAACGTGTCGAGCAGCGCCTTGGCACGCGGCAGGTCATAGCTTCCCATCTCGGTCACAACGGCGGGGTCGTAGCCGTAGGTGTGCGGGTTGATGGGCAGCTGCGCGCGAACCGCTTGCCCACGGCGCGGAATGCGGATCTCTTCCTCGACGTTGAGTCCAAGCGAGATCGCGCGGCGCAGCGCGACCCTCTCCGGCGTGTAACCGCCGATGACCGGATGCTTCATGTTGAACACGGTGTACGTGATGTCGGCGCCGAGCACGCGCGACATCTGGATGCCGCGCTTCCTCAGGTTCGGGGCGAGCTGACCGCCAGGCGTGGCAATGTTCACGAAATCGTTCGGCAGCCGGTCGAGCAGATCATGCTCGGCGTTCAGGAACGCGAGCCAGCGCGGCTGCTGCTCCTCGATGATGTAGACCTCGACCCGGTCGACCAGCGGGAGCTTGCGTCCCTTCAGCGCAGCGGCGATCTGCTGCGAGCGCGGATCGGACGCGGCAGTGCTCGGGTCGAAGAGCTCCTCGCGGTAGTTCGGGTTGCGCTCGAGCACGATGCGCGATGAGCGACGCCAGTCGGCCAGCCGGAACGGTCCGGTACCAACCGGGTGGCCCATGATCTTGTCGCCATAGGCCTCGACGACCTCGCGCGCGACTGCTCCGAACAGATCAGGCTGTGCAAAGGTCTCGGCGAAGTGCGGGGCGGTGTCTCGCAGGCGAATCTGCAATGTGTAACGGTCGAGCGCGCGCAGCCCTTCGACTTCGGTGTCGTAGTCGAACTGGATCTTCCCCTTCAGCGTCCGTTGCCGCAGCTCGTTCAGCCCGAGGATCTTGTACTCCTCGAGCCCTGCAACGATCGGGCTCTTCCAGCGCGGGTCGAAGAAGCGCTTCAGCGAGTAGACGAAAT
>DAINBQ010000199.1:0-4487 GCA_036732825.1 Burkholderiaceae bacterium
TGCGGTTGCTTCGATAGGCAGCCCACCAGGCGGCGGCGTCCGGTTGCGTCCACGCGAGGCGAGTCGACAACCGGTCAAGCGCCTCGAGGAAGGCCTGCGCGGTCTGCGGCCGCCGCGTGCGATCCTTCTCGAGGCAGGCCGCGATCAGTGCGTCGAGCGCCTCGGGTACCGCAACGACTCCGCTGGCGGAGACCCTCGGGGCCGGCGTGTGCAGCACCTGGTTGCTGATCGCGAGACTGTCGTCGCCGTCGAAGATCGGCTTGCCGGTCAGCAGGAAATACGCGACCGCCCCCAGTGCGTAGATGTCGGAGCGCGCGTCGACATCGGCCGGGTTCAACAGCCGCTCGGGCGCCATGTAACGCGGAGTGCCGAGGATCTTCAGCTGCTTCGTGATGTCGCGCGTTTCCGCCCGCTCGAGATTCTTGACCAGGCCGAAGTCGAGCAGCTTGACGACGTCGTCTTCGCCGCGTCGGCACAGCATCACGTTGTCCGGCTTCACGTCGCGGTGGACCATGCCGTGCAGATGCGCTTCACGGAGCGCAGCCGCAACCTGCCGCAGGATGTGGATCGCGCGGCCGGGCGGAACCGGGCCCGAATGCGCGACGAGTTCGGCCAGCGTGACTCCGTCGAGATACTCCATTACGTAATAGGGCTGGCCTTCACGCGTGCGTCCGAAGTCGTAGATCTCGACCGTGTTCGGGTGCAGCAGCTGGCTCGCGAGCTGGACCTCGCGTTCGAATCGATGGATGAACTCGTCGGTCGCGACATGCTTCTTCAGCACCTTGATCGCAGTTGGTCGCTTCAGCAGCGCATGGCGCGCGAGGTAGATGGTGGCCATTCCGCCTTCGCTCAGCTGCCGCTCGAGCGTGTACGCACCGAGCCGTTGCAGTCGGCCGTACTGGCGCTGCAGACGTGACAGCAGGAATGCCGACATGAATGCCGACACCAGCGAAAGCACTGTGAAGCCACCGATCACCGCGTAGCTGAGCGTCAGGTAGCGCATCGTCGCAAAGGCCTCGCCGGTCGAGATCTCGGCGATCACGCCGAAGTCGTAGAGGGGGAGCCAGCGCCAGACGCCGATCACCTCGCTGCCGCGATAGTCGCGATAAGGCTCGTCGATCGCGCCGCGTCGGTCGTAATCCGTCGTCTTCGCGCGGGCGGCGACCGCGAGCGCAGCGGCCTGCGTCAGCGGTCGCGCGGCCGCCTCCAGCTTCGGGACGTGGCCGCGCGCCAGCTCTCCACCGGGGTCCCTTACCGGCACCAGGAACGCACTGCCGCCCGTTCCGGTCGCGGGGATAACGCCGGCGGTAACCAGTTCTTCCGAAAAACGCGACGAGGTCAGCATCAAACCGTCGTCCGAAACGGCGTACGCCTCGGCCGTATTGCCGGGACGGGCGGCGGAGAAGATCGTCTCAAGTTCCCGATCGGTCTCGACACCCATCGCCAGCGCTGCGACCGGCGGTCCGCTGTCGCTGCGGATCGGCGCCAGGAACCAGGCGACCGGACGGCGCTGATCCGACGCGCCTCGCACCGAGAGTTCGGTCTCCGGGTAAGGACGCACGAACTGAGGCTTGCCCTCGAAAGCAAGGTCGAGTCGTTGCAGAAAACCACTCGAGCGCAGCCTCTGGCCACAGCGCAGCGGGTCCTTCGATGCGAGCACGAGTCCGCCGCGATCGAGAATCCTGAATGCGACCACTCCCTGCGTCGACAGCGAGGACTGGACCCGGGTACCGAGTTCCTCTGCCTCGGCCGTGCAACGTCCGGGCGGAGCACCGTCCTTTACCTCGCTTGCGAGGCGCCGCGCTCGTGCGACGACGTCCGGGTCCTTCGCGACCCGCGCCGCTTCCGTCATGTGTTCGCCGACCCAGACATCGAGCCCCTTGACGACTGTGCCGAGCAGCGCCTCGAGACTGGCGACGCGCGTCTCGGCGAGCGAAGTGCGTACGCCCTGGAACGCCCAGTAGCCCATGCCGATCAGCAGGGCCCCCATCAGCACCGTGGCGGCATTGCGCCAGGTCTCGGTCTCGATCAGACCCGCAATGATGTTCGGGATCGCGCCTGCGGCGGCTTCCGGGTCGCCGGCACCGATGTCGAGGATCGGCTTCCGCGCGGGCGATCCGCCGTCCGAAGGGTTGGTTTCGGAGGTCATGCGGGGTCCGCCTGCGACAAATGGCGGGAACCGCGGGAGTGCAGAGATCGCGTCGCGCTCAAGCTGTCTCTGTCCGGAGGGCACTGACGCCCATGCTACCAAGGAGCGTCGGGCGAGGATGAAAATCGCGTAACTTGTCCATTCGCGGTCGATCCGAAAGGAGAGGAAAAATGGACCTCGAGAACGCGCGCGAGAACCTGCGTGCGGTGCAGACCATCTATTTCGCCTACATGCTCGAAGAGTTGCGCCTGCCCGAGGTCGTCGATCGAATCGTTGAACTGTTCGGGTTTGGACTGCTCCCGCTCGGCGCAAGACCGGCCGCTGCTCGCCTGGCTGCGGGACGAGCGATAAGCCGTATCAGCGAAGCGCAACGGAGTGATCTGTATCAGCGGGCTTTTGGCGTGCCGGGCGGCGATGCCGATCCAGCGCCGAACCGCGATTTCAACGAACTGTGGATGCGTTTCGTCGCTTCAGTCGCCAGCCTGACGCGATCCCGTCGTCCGGAGGAGTCGCGCGAGCTCGCAATCACTTCGGCGCGACGCGCTGCGCGCGACCTCGCATCGAATCTCTCGCGCGCCGGGTATGGGCTCGCGCATCATGTTGCCGAGGAGCTCTCCCGTCCGATCGTCGAGATCGTCGATGTTCTCGACGACTCCGCGCTGCAGTCGGCGTTTGGAGCACACGATCGCTGGTCACTGATCGAACGAATCAATGCCGACCAGTTCGGCCTTCCAATTGATGCCCGCCGCTTTCGCGCGCAGGCAGAGGCCGGTTCGTCGGTTCTCGGCTGGCTGGCAGAGAATGAGGGCGGAGCTGAGAGCGCGGACGACAGCGGGGCGATCGATGAAGAACTGATTGCCGCCTGCGAGCAGTGGCTGGCGGCGTCCGGCCTTCCTGCCGGTGTCATCGAGCACTACGCGGAGTCGATGACTAGCTCGCCGACCGTAGCGGCGGATGGCCTGCTCGCAGTCATCTGCCGTTTCCTCGCCCGGCTGCGCGCCGCACTCAGGCGAATATCAGGTAAATCCCCAGGCCCACCATCACCAGACCGCTGATCAGCTTCAGCCAGCGGCCTTCCCTCTCCTGCAGCCGGTGACGGCTCAGCAGCACGATGCCGATCGACAGGATCACCAGGTCGTCGAGCATATAGGCCGAGATGTACAGCAGCAGGTAACCGTAGTAGCTGGCCGGATCCAGTTCGCGCAATGTGAGGATGCGTGTGAAGAGCGCCGGGAATCCGGACGTGCAGAGAAACTCGACGATCTGCACCAGGCACGCGAGGATCACCGCGCCGACGATCGCGGCGGGCAGGCTCTCTGCGTGCAGGATCGCGCGCATGCGGTTGTAGATGCCGGGCTTCGCTTTCTCCGGGATCGACAGCGAGACGCCCCGGCCGAATGCGAAGAAGTCCTTCATGTTGATCAGGCCGGCGACAATCGCGATCGCGGCGATCGCGAACTGCGATGCGCGTGACAGACCGATGAACAGGAACAGGTTCAGCCATGCCGTCATGAAGAGGAAATACGCGATTCCCTGGATCAGCACGAAGGTGCCGGCGATCGCGAACATGCGGCGGCGGTCGTTCAGCGGCGCCAGCAGCGAGATCATCAGCAGCAGCACCCACATCGAGCAGGGATTGAAGCCATCGAGCAGCCCCATCGCGAGCGTGAACGCTGGCAGGCCGATGTCCTCGAGCGTCAGCGTGCGGCCGAAAACGGAAACCTCGAAGCGCTCGGTCGGCGCGGCCGATGGCGTTCGTTGGCAGGCGATATCTTCCGCGGCTTCACACGCCGGCAGCTTCGCGGCCGCCTGTGCGGCCTCGATGCCGGCCACGGCGCTTCGGATCAGCTTGTCAGTGCCTGCTTCGAGGGAGAAGCCGACGATCAGTTGTCCGTTCACGAGGATGGCGGGGACGCGCGGCGCGCCTTCCATGCGCTGCCGAGCGATCTGTTTCAGTCGGTCCAGCGCAGCCGGATCCTGCTGCACGTCGCGGATGAGAATCTTCAGCCCGGGCTGTTCGCGACTCAGTTCGGAAAGGAACTGCTCCGCATCCGCGCAGTGCGGGCAGCCTTCGCGGACGAAAGCCTCGATGACAAGCGGCCTGGCTGGCGCCGGCGGAGCTGCCGACGCCGTCTCCACGGCGATCGCGAGCGAAATCATCGCCAGCAGCCACACCAGCCCGCGGACGAACGCGGCTGCAACGCCCTTCAATCGAACCTCCCTGCGCACCTGGACCCGGGGCAGTCTACGAACGCTGCGCGGCCGCGCTGTGCGATAGCGCAGCCATTGCCGAGCTCAGGCTTTACCGGGATCAAAGAGTCGGTCGAACGCGTCGAAC
>DAINBQ010000199.1:4587-5912 GCA_036732825.1 Burkholderiaceae bacterium
GCGCGCGACTACTTGCGAAATTGCATGTGATACGTGAAGCGGTCGCTCGGGTGGATGTTGTCGGCGACCTCGAGCAATCGCCCGTCGTCGCTGTAGTAGCGACGCACGATGCGCAATGCCGGCGCGCCCGGCTTCGCGCGGAGATTGGCGGCGTCGTCCGCCTCCAGCACGATGCCCTGCAGGTCCTGCTCGACGCGCTCGATCGGGATCTTGTATTCCCGTTCGATCAGCGCATAGACAGCGGTCTTGCGCTCGCGCAACTTGCTCTCTATTCCCCTGAGCACCGGGTTCAGGAAGAGCCGCGTCAGACAGAACGGGCGGCCGCCGGCCTGGCCTCTGCCTTTGCCGTTTCCTTCGTGGCGGACTCCGATCGCATAGATCCACTCGGCGCCGGCGGCGGCGCCGAACTCCCTGGCCTGCGTCCGGCTCAGAGTCACCTTGCCGACGTACACCAGGCGCAGCTCGGTGTCCTGCGCGTATTGCAGCAGGTCGGGCAGCGAGGCCGCGGCCTGGCGGTAGCGCGCATCATCGGGCAATGCGACCACTATCGTGCCGACGCGCTGGCGCCGCGTGACCAGTCCGGCCGAGGACAGCACGCGCACCGCGGCGCGGGCAGTGAAACGGCTGATCCCGAATTGTTCGCACAACTCGAGCTCGGTCGGCAGCCGTGCGCCGACCGGCCACCGGCCCTCCACGATGCCGCGCTTGAGTTCGCGCGCGATCTGCAAGTAGCGCGGTGCGCTGTCGCTCTCGCTCACAGCGACAGCTTTGCCGGCCCTCTTCCCGGCGGGCCGGCGTCGACTCGCGGAACCGTCAGACGTCTTTCGGGTGTCGTTCACGGCGCAGATTTGATCACAGTCAGCTATGAGGGCGGTCTTGACATCGTGGGTTCGTCTGCCCATAATGTCCGGACATTTTAGCCGGGAATCGCTCGTCATGCAAACCATCCCACGGCCCACTCCCCGTTCGATGCTGTTCGTCTCGGGCGAGAAAGCAGAGCGCTTTCCGAAGGCGATGAGTGCCGGGGCCGACGTCGTTTGCATCGATCTCGAGGACGCGGTGCATCCCGACCGCAAGGCCGCCGCGCGCAGCGCGGCGCTCGACTGGCTGCGCACCAGGCCCGCGGCGGGAGCGGTGGCACTGCGCATCAACGGCGTTCGCACCGCCGATGGTCAGAGCGACATCGTGGCCCTGCGCGACTCCGGAGTCCAGCTCGACTGGCTGCTGGTTCCAAAGGTCGAGGATCCGGCCGACCTGCAGGGGCTGCACGTGAACGGCGGCGAACAATACGGGCGCCTGGTCGCATTGATCGAGTCCCCGCGCGG
>DAINBQ010000200.1:0-1475 GCA_036732825.1 Burkholderiaceae bacterium
CCGTTGCTGTCCTTCGCGCCGTCGAGCAGGAAGTTGATGCCGGCCGCGTGCGCCACGAGGACTATTTTCGCCGACGGGTCCGCCGTCAGGTGATTGTTGATGTTCCGCAGCGCGTTCATTGCCTGCGCATTGCCCTCGTTGACGTGATAGACGACCTTGACCGGCGCGCTGGCACTGGCGCTGGACTCGGTGCGCGTGCTGCTGACCGACGTACAGCCGCCGAGCAGCGCCAACGCGCCCGTTGTGATTGCCACAAGGATTGCCGTTCGCATATGCGGTCTCCTGCAGCGGTCAGTTGATCGTCGCTTCGTCGGTCCGGGTTTCACCCTTGTTGTCGACCCACGTGACCTGCAGTTTTTCGCCCTTCTTGCCGCCCTTGAACTTGAACTGCAGATAGGGATTCTTCGCGACCGCGGGACCCCACTCGGCACTCAGGACCTGCTTGCCGTTGTGGGTGACAGTCACGTTGGAAATGAAATGGGCCGGAACCACCTTGCCGGAAGAATCTTTGCGCTGTCCGGTCTCCATCTCGTGACTCATCAGCACGCGCACGTCGACGCCGTCAGGCTGTTCGGTAGCGCGGATACGCATTGGATCGGGCATGTTTGCTCCTCTGTCGATATTTGGTTTGGGATCAGCCGCCGCAGCCGCCGAGCGTGACCTTGACTTCCTTCGTCGCGACGTAGAACTTGTTGTCGGCCTTGACGACCGCGTGGACGTTCGACGTCTGGCCCATCTTTATCCGGGTCGAAACATTGGCCTCGGTGCCGGCCGGGATGCCGAATCCGGCCGCGAGCGAGTTCGGGTTCTTCTCGACCAGGATGTAGACGGCCTGGGTGTTCGGGATCTTGCTCGCGACACCGACCGGGACGACCGCGCCGTTTTCGGCAATGTCCGGCGCGTTGATCGCGATGTCCCCGCTTTTCGCGGCCGCAGCGCCGCCCAGCGCCTTGACGGTGTCGTCGAGGGTCTTGGCCTCGAACGCGGCCTTGTTCCACGCCTGCTGCTGCGCGTAGGCGTCTTCGATCGACATCAGACCGGCGGCGGCCAGCAGGCCGAAGACGCCGGTCAGCTTCATGAAGTCGCGACGATTCTCTTGCATTTCAGTCTCCTTGCCACTGCGGCCTGATGAGTGAATATAAATGAAACTCCGTGTTGAATCGCAGGTCGGAACCGCTCGATTCCCCTTACTGCGTGAGCGTGAAGATCCATTTCACGATCGCCTTCATTTCCTCGTCCTTCACGTTCGATTGCGGCGGCATCGGCGTCGGACCCCACACACCGGAGCCGCCGGACTTGATCTTGTTGTAGAGCAGCGTCTCCGCCTCCGCTCGAACCGCGTAGCGGCTGGTGTAGCGCGCGCTGATCTCGGCAAACGACGGCCCGACGATGCGCGTGTTGACCGAATGGCAGACGACACAGGCGTTGCGCGTCAGCAATTCCTGCGCAGCGATTCCAGCCTGCCCGGGCGAAGC
>DAINBQ010000200.1:1575-5905 GCA_036732825.1 Burkholderiaceae bacterium
ACGAAGTCCGCCGGCACGATCTCGTTCAGATTCAGCACGTAGGCGGTGACCGCATAGGTCTCGTCGATCGTCATCGACTGCGGCGCGGTCCAGGGCATCGCCCGGTAGATGTAATCCCAAAGCGTGGCCGCGTGATTGAGCTTGGTACCGACCGTGCGCACTTCCCCTGTCTTCAGGCCGGAGGCGCGGCCCGTCTTCAAGTCCTGGGCCTCGACGCCACCGGCGATGACCAGATAACTGTTGCTCTCGCCGAACGTGCCGTGGCACACCGCGCACTTGGCATCGTAGACAGCCTGCCCCTGCTGCACGCTGCCGCGGCCTTTCTTGACGCCGTGCCCGTCGGGCCGCACGTCGATGTCCCAGGCTGCGATGTCCTTCTGTGTCGCCGGCACGCCAAAGCCGAACCGCGGCGAACCCTCACCGCCCTGCGCCAGCGCAGAGGCGGCCAGCGCCAGCAATGCAGCGGCGGCGGCAGACCTGACAGCCCTAGGCGATCTGCACATTCCACACCTCCCCGCTGGCCTGCAATCCCCAAGTCTTGATCCCGTTGTTGTGGTAGATGGATCGGGAGCCGCGGACCTCCCGCAGTGCAGAGATCGTCGGCTGCACATGGCCGGTTTCGTCCACCGCACGGCTTTGCAGAAAGGCCGGGCGGCCGTCCCAGTTCCAGTCCAGCCGGAATCGCGTCAGGCATTTCGTCATGACCGGTTCCTGCAGCACGGCCGTGCGCCAGTTGCGTCCGCCATCGGTGGAGACGTCGACCCGCCTGATCTTGCCGCGACCCGACCAGGCGAGCCCGCTGATCTCGTAGTACCCCTTGTCGAGCAGCTTCTGCCCGCCCGACGGCGTCGTGATCACCGACTTGACCTCCTGCACGCCCGAATACTGGCGATGCAGGCCGTCGGGCATCAGGTCGACGTAATGCAGCGTTTCTTCGCGCGTATTCCACGGCTTGTCGCCGACTTCCAGCCGGCGCAGCCACTTGACGCTGGACACGCCCTGCACGCCCGGCACCACCAGCCGCAGCGGGTAACCGTTCTCCGGCCGCAGCATCTCGCCGTTCTGCCCGTACACAACCATCACATCGTCGAGCGCGAATTCGATCGGGATCGTGCGCGTCAGCGCCGAACCATCGGCGCCCTCCGCGAGGATGTACTTGCCGCGCGCCTTGTCGTAGCCGACCTCTTCCAGCAGCGTCGACAGCAAAACCCCGGTGAACTCGCTGCAGGCCAGCATTCCGTGCGTGTACTGCACGGTCGGCACTGCGACGTTGCCCCACTCCATGCCGCTGTTGGCTCCGCACTCGATGAAGTGCACGCGCGACACGGACGGAAAACGCAGAATGTCATCCATCGACAGGATCAGCGGGCGCCGCACCAGTCCATGGATCATCAACCGGTGCTCGTTCGGATTGATTTCCGCCGAGCCCGAGTGATGCCGCTCGAAGTGAACCCCGCTCGGCGTGATGATGCCGAACAGGTTCTGCAACGGAGTGAAGCTGACGGAGGATTGTGGCGATCGCGTCAGGCCGGGACTCAGGCGCCGCTGTACAGCGCTTTCGAATTTCGACGGCAGACCGTACCCGGTGACCGCGACGCCGGGTCCCAGGCTGCGCGTCCATGACGGCAGATTCGGTCCATTTCCCGCGCCCCCGGCCGACTGCGCCAGCGCCGGCGCCGCGGCCGCCACCATGGCCCCGCCGGCTGCGGCTGCGGCCTGCCGCATGAAGCCTCGCCGGCTCGACCTCGCCTGCGCGTACTCGTCAGCGGTCACATGGTTCTCCGGCGCCGGGATGACTCGCCCCCGGGGCGGCTGCTTCGATTCCGACATTCCTTTCTCTCTCCTGTTGTTTGCTGCCGCTCTTTGACGGCGGCTTACGCGTTCGGCATGAAGCGCCGCAGGGTCCGGCTGCTGACCGACTGTCCGTCGGCCACGCTTGCAATGTGCACACACACCGTCCGGCACAGCTCCACGGTCGCGGGGTCGGCCACCGAATAGAACGTCTGCTGACCGTTGCGCCGCCGTTTCAGCACGCCCTTCGCATACATCAGGTTCAGGTGACGCGACACGCTGGTCTGTGTCGAGGCGACACTCTGCACCACGTCGCCGACGCTGCGTTCGCCATCGCACAGCGCGTTCAATATCTTCAGTCGGGTCGGCTCGGCGAGCAGTCCGAAGAACCCGGCCACCGATTCAAACAGCCTTTCGAGATCCTTGTCGGGCGCCATCGCGCATATATGCGCATATGCGCATGTTTACAAAGGCGCACATTCTGCGCAGCGTCCGCGCGCGTGTCAAACGGTTTTCGTGCCGCACTGCATCGGGCGTCACGGCGTGCGGCCGGCGACGACCCGGGTCAAACGAACAGGCTGATGTCCGCGTCGCCTGCAAATCCGAGAAACATCGCCGCGCCGCCGAATACGGCCTGCGGAATGAAGTCCTTCTTGTCGAACTCGAACAGGTCGACCGTCATCTGGCACGCGATCAGCTTGACATCGCTCTCGATGCAGATCTCGCGCAACTCCTCCAGTGACGCAACGCCTTTGGACTTCATCTTGTTGCGCATCATCATCGTGGCCATCGATTCCATGCCCGGAAGCGCCTGCACCAGGACCGGCATCGGCACCGGCATCGGCATCGCCGGATTGGCGAGCGGGCTGATCTTGATGTCGGAGATGTCCTTGCGCAGCAATTGCAGGCCGTAAAACGTGAAGAAGATCTGGACCTCGTAGCCAAGCGAAGCCGCGGTCGACGCCAGGATGAACGGTGGATAGGCCCAGTCCAGGGTCCCCTTGGTGGCGATCAGCGCCATCTTCTTTCCGCTCACGCTTGCCTCTCAATGTGTCGTAATCGCAGGGCGGCCGGTCCGACCGCCTCTGTAGTTCGTCCGGCCGCGGCATGCCGTGCGCCGCCGCACTGCCCTGAAACCGCTCAGCGCCGCTTCAGGTAGAAAAGATAGATGCTGCCCTCCTGCGCGGAGGACAGGAGTTCGTTGCCGGTCTGTTCGGAAAAGGCCTTCATGTCGGCGACCGAACCCGAGTCGGTGGCCATGACCTTCAACACCTGGCCGGTCGTGAGTTCGTTCAACGCCTTGCGCGTCTTCACGATCGGCATCGGGCAGGCCAGCCCGCGTGCGTCGAGTTCCTTGTCGTAATGCATATCGCCTCCCCAGTCATTCACCGCTCGCGGCACGCCCGCGCGCCGGCAAGGGCCGTTGCGCCCGCGAAGTTTAGCCACGAAAGACCCGGTCGGAGCCGACGCCCGCACTGCTGTGAAGGCGTGGCGCCGCCTACCCGCATGGGTGATTCATCCCACGCTAGGCTGCACGCAGAATCGATTCGCATTCCGCAGAGGCCTTCCGGAATCGAGTTACTCATGCCAGCGCAGCACGCAGGCGCGCGACCGCGCATCCCTATCGTCCACGCCGAGCCGGACAAGACAAGCACCTGCACGGGTGCCGAGTCTTTTGCGCTGATGGTGCTCGGCGATTCGATGGCGCCCGAGTTCAACGAGGGTGACATCGTGATCATCGAGCCGGAGGGTCTCGCGACCGAGGGTTCGTATGTGCTCGCGTTCTGGCAGGACGAGTGGATCTTTCGCCGTCTGGGACGCCGCGACGACACCTGGCATCTGCAAGCGTTGAATCCCGGGTACCCCGACATCGAATTACCCGACTTGCAGCCCATACGCGGCGTGATCACGCAGAAGAGCCGGCCCGGACGCCGCCGTGCCACCAAGCACTACGTCGGCTGAGTTGGGGACCCGCACGCACATCGGTCCGGCGCCGGCTGAATCGTCGATGCCTCATGCCGAACTCCTCTCACTTGTCGACGCCGTCCAGCGCAACTGCGACCTGGCCGACGCGCGGCACGCGCGCGAAAAGTCGATGTGCACCTACCTGCTCGACATGCGCGAGCACTATCGCTGGGCTGCTGCACTGCCGCTCGGAACACCTCCGGACCGCGCGTTGCTGAGTGACTGGATAGCGCAACGCGAGCGACGCTGGGATCACCTGACACCGGGAGACTCTGAGAGCTTTTCTCGTCTGCCACTGGGCGACGGGCTGGATCCGTTCGATGAGCCCAACGCGAACCTGCAACTCGCCGAACATGGACTGGTTTACGGTGCAGGCATCGGACTGTTCGGCGCACCGTTGTTTTTTCTTGCCGCGAAGGAGTCGGAGCAATCGCGCGAAGGCGCGCAGGTGATCATCTCCGGCCGCGAGTGGGCCCGCGGCGTGGCCGCCCCGCCGGCTACGAGCCGCGGCAAAACAGTCATCGTCCGGCTCGACGCGCTGCGCAGATGGCTATGGACGCGCGTCGAGGCTGGC
>DAINBQ010000201.1:0-5889 GCA_036732825.1 Burkholderiaceae bacterium
AAGACTGCCACGCGCGGCAGACTGCCGCTCGAGAAAACACGACGCGATAAGCTGACCAAAGCAGTTCCTTAGTTTGCCCCCTTGCGCGCCGGAGCGACGGGCGGGTCTTGTCTGACTACCACTTTGCCGAATTAAGATTTCAGGTGTGCGACGAGCTCCTCGAAAAGCACTCCTTCGGCGCAGTGTTACCCGCCAAAGAAGAATAAGAGTTCACTGGACACTTTGCTCTGCAATCCGCGGTAGATAAACCGCCGACAATTCAACTTGCAATTCACGCTCGTGGCATGTACGCAACCCGGTCCGAATCCGAGCAGCCCGCTGAATTCCGTCTTGCATGACTGTTCACTGTTCTGGCAACAGCGACCTTGCGAGCAGGTAAACGCTGACCACTCTGCGCCGGGCAGGAGAGCCTATATGGGATAAATTCCCACGGCAAGAGCCATTTATCCGGATACCGAAACTTGCGCCTCGTCAATGCAATCCCTGGTCGCGCGTGGCTCCGAGAATCAGACGCCAAGGCGCCGCGCGAGGAGTCCCAGCCACTCGTAGGCGACGAAACTGGAGGTCGCCAGCGCGTCAGCATTGGGAAGGAAGCTGCGTGGCCCGACCGGGTCGCCACCGGGAAGCTGAGTGGGCGCCGGTACGACCTCGAAGCCGGCAGCCTCGTACTCGCGGGCTGCCCGCGGGACATCGAAAGCGTGCACCACGAGGAGGATTTTTCGAACGCCGGACGGAAGTAGTATCCGGGCCGCCAGAGCGGCGTTCTCCGCCGTGTTGCGCGATTGCGATTCGACCCACTTCACGGGCACCGCGAACTCGTCCTGCAGAGCGTCGCGCATCAGTTCGGCTTCCGTGCGGGTCGACTCGCGCTGACGCCCGCCGGTCACGAGGATGGGCAGCCGAAGTTCGCGCGCCAGCCTGGCCCCGTATCTGACCCGCTCGAGTGAAAGCCGGCTTAGGGTGTCGCCGCCGTATTCGGCCGCGTTGCGCCGCAGGCCCCCGCCGGGGATGACGATCGCATCGGCCCGCCGGGCTGCCGCGATGTCCAACGGCTGGGTAGAGCTGAATGCGCCGACTAGGGCGGATGCGACCACCGGCATGGCCAGGACGAAAAGGCCCAGGACGCCGGTCGCGATCAGCGCCGCTCCAATCCTTTGGCGTCGCCGCACCAGCAGGAGGCCCGCCATCGCAAGTAGCAGCGGGCCTCCCGGCGGCAGCACGAGCCCCACCACCAGCGTCTTTACCAGGTCGTAGGCGGTCACGGATGTCGCGGGCAAGTCGGCCAGCTATTTGCCAACCCTGGTCAGAAGTTCGATCAGGTGCCGCGATGGGATCGCGTAGCTGATGCCCGAGGGCTGCGCCAGGGCGGACTCCTTCGTGCCCTTGACGAAAACCATGTTCAGGATGCCCACGACTTCGCCGGTCGCGGCGTCGTACAGCGGACTGCCGCTGTTGCCGGGAAACGCAGTCGCGTCCAGCTGAAATACCTTGAAACCACCGCCCTGCAGACGGCGTACGACTTTCGGATCGAGCTGCTGTGCGCTCGCAGTCGGGATCACGATCGGGGTCATCGCAGCGACCATCGCCCGGTGGGTCGCCGGGAAAAGGCCCAGGACGCTGCCGATCGGGAACCCGGTGAACAGCAGCTGGTCTCCCTCGGCCACGTTTCCCGAGTCCCGCAGCACCAGCGGAGGAAGCGGGCTCCCTTCGATCCGGACCAGTGCTATGTCGTGTTCGCTGTCGGTGGCGACGCGCGCCGTGGCCCGGATCTGGGCCTTTCCGGCATCCGCGGTCGGCACGACGACGACCAGCACTTCGGGATCGGGCCCGGCGCCGAGTGGCGTGTCGATCACATGCGCATTGGTTGCGATCAGGTTGCCGCTTCCGACCGCAAAGCCTGTCCCGAGAAACCTGACCTGGGGCACGCGCGTCCGCTGATAGGTGGCGATGGCAACGATTGCCGGCTTGACCCGTTCGATGACGCGAGCCGGCTGCGCCTGGAGACCGGGCGGAACCACGGTCAGGGACAGGCCTGCCGCAAGACCGGCAAGCAGTCGTCCGCAGAAGCTTGCAGCGCGCATGTTCACAAGCCGCCCAGCAGCCCGGCAATTTCTGACTTGCCCGGAAAATCCTCCTTCACCGCCTGCAATCTCTCTAACTCGGCCCGGGCCGCGTCCTTCTTGCCCGCCTTCGCAAGCACTCTTGCATAGTTGAGCCGGATGTCATGCCGGTCCGGGGCCAGCGCTGTCGCCTTGGCGAGATATTCCAATCCCTTGGCCGCATCTCCCTTCGAAGCGAGCAGGACGCCGAAGGTGTCCAGCACCACCGCACTCTCGGGGGCGAGGCGCGCGGCGCGCTCGGCATAGGTGATCGCCTTGGGATCGGCCATCTGGCCCGCTGCCCAGGCCAGGTTGTTCAGTGCGATGACGTGGTTCGGCTCGATCGCGATCACGGCTTCGTAAAGCGCCACGGCCGAGCGGTAGTTCCGGACCTGCAACGCCCGCTCGCCCAGGTACAGGCGAACCGCGACATCCTTCGGGTGGTCCGCGAGCCACTTCCTGCCGAACGTGTCGGCTTCTGCGGTCTTTCCCCCGGCGAGCAACACCGTATGCAGCTTGGACGCCAGCACGCTCGAGGCGGGCTCCAGTTTCAGCCCGTTTCGATACGCGAGTTCGGCCTCGCCCCACCGCTTCTGCGTCGCATGAACATCGCCTTCCAGCAGGTGTCCAGCAGCAATCTTGGGCGCACTGGACTGCAGCGCCTTGGCCGCCCCCATGGCCTCCTCGGAGCGGCCTGATTTCAGATTGGCGAGCACCAGGTCGCGAGCAATGACCGGATCGGCAGGCGAAACTTTCTGGGCGCGCCTGAGCGCATCGATCGACTTTGACGTGTCTCCGCGTCGAGCGTGCAAGGCCGCCAAGTGCAGGAGCGCCGTGGGCGGGCTGCTGCGCAACGATGCCGCCCGATTGAGCGTATCGACCGCCTGGTTCGCCTCTCCTGCCGCCTCCTGCGCTTGCGCCAGAAGCACCAGGATCGATGCATCGTTCGGGATCGCGGCATTCGCTTCCTGAGCCGCGGCCAGCGCAGATTTCGTGTCCTTGAGCCGGAGGTACTGGCTGATCTGCGCCAAGCGTGCATTGACCGATTGCGGATTCGCAGAGACGGCGCGATTCAATGTGGCCAGGACTTCTGTTGCCGCAGCACCGGTGCGGGCCTGCAACTCGGCCAGGCCGAGGAGCGCCTGATCGTTCCTGGGATTGAGCTCCACCAGCGCCTCGAAGCGCCGGCGCGCTTCGGCCGGCTTGCCTTCGCCGAGATCAAGATAGGAAAGGCTGACGACGGCGGGCAGGTAACCCGGATCCAGCTCGAGTGCGCGGTCGAAGCGCTTGCGCGCCGACGCCGCGTCCTTTTTCGCCGCGTGGATCGACCCGATCAGTTGCTGCGCAAGTGGGCTTTGCGGCTGCTTCTTCTCCAGCGCGAAGGCCGCCGAGAGCGCCTTGTCGAACTCGCTGCGGCGCATGAAATCGGCGATCAGCGCCAGATCGGCCTGGATCGAGTCGTTTGTCGCTGCAACCGCCTCGAGTTCCCTGACCCCGGCGTCGACGTTGCCGGTGGCCAGGGCGATCTGCCCCAGACGGGTCCTGGCCGGAGCCTTCTGCTCGTCCGTTTCGGAGGCCGAGGCGAAGTAGAGTGACGCCTGCGCCATGTCGCCGTTCGCGAGGTAGGTCTCGCCCGCGAGCATCAGCAGCCGCGGATCGCCGTGATCTTTCGCGGCCACCAGCGGCTGGATAGCTTCGAGCGCCTTGGCGGGCTGGTTCGCACCCAGATGAGTCCGCACGAGCATGCGTCGCGCACCGGCGTGTTCCGGGGCGATGGCGAGTGCGCGCCGCAGGTAACTCTCCGCCGGCGTGGACTGCTTTTCCTGGAGCTCCACGGCGGCCGCGAGTACGAGACTCGGCACGTGCTCCGGAACGTGTTTCAGCACCTGCTGTACCGCTTCGCGAGCCTTCGGCAGATCGTTGCGGCCTAGCGCGATCAGGCCATCGAAGTAGACCAGCTGAAGATCGCCTTTGCGCGAGGCGCGCGCCGCGTCGATCTGTTCGGCCGCTGCTTCGAAGCGCCGATCGTCGATCAGCATCGTGATCAAGGCGTAACGCGCTGGCAGATAGGCGGGATCGGCGCGCAACGCCCGTTCAAGCGCATGTCTCGAGCCGGCGGGGTCGCCTTGCGCCAGCCGCAGGTCCGACAGCAGTGCGAAGGCCTCCGCCTGGTCCGGATGAGCGTCGATGATCCGCTCGATCAACTGGTTCGCCTCATCCAACTTGCCTTCGGCCGCGAGCAGGCGGGCGAATCCGATCTGTGCCGGGACATGCCGGGCATCGACGGCGATCGCGGCGCCGAATGCGTCCGCGGCCTCCTGCACCCTTCCCAGTTGAAGCAGTGCCTCTCCCAGCGTCGCCTTGAACGACGCCTGCGCATCCCGGCCGAGCGTGTGGTCCCCCAACTCAGAGACGAGCTTGTCTGCCTCTCCGAGTTCCAGCATCGACCTTGCCAGCGGGGGCAGCACCGCGTCGGCCGGCTGTCCGTACTCCAAGGCTTTTCGCAGTTCCTTCTGCGCGCCGATCGGGTCCCGTGTTACCAGCAACGCCTGCCCCAGCAGCAGCCGAGCGTTTCCGTTTTCGGGCTGCTGCTGCAGCGCGTTCCTCAACTGGATGATCGCCGCGGCCGTGTCGCCCTGCGCGAGATAGTCGCGAGCTGAAGCGACGAGCCGGTCCGGATTCTCCCGGGAACAACCGGCACCGATCGCACCGACTACTGCCACGACCAGCAGTTGCCGGCACAGTGTGCGGAGATTTCCAAGACTTGGCACCGAAGGTCTCCTATTCGATCAGTCCGGCCGGCGCAAGCCGAACCGGTTCAGCAGGTCGTAAAGCGTCGGCCGACTGATTCCGAGCAGATCGGCCGCCCTGGATAGGTTGCCGTTGGCGCGCCCCAGCGCGCGTACAACGGCCTGCTTTTCAGCATCGTCGCGCACGACTCTCAGGTTGAGGGTTTCGCTCGTACCGTCTCCATCTGTCGCGAGCCCGAGGTCGTGGGCATGGATTGCAGGGCCGTCGGCCATGATGACTGCGCGCTTGATCACGTTCTCGAGCTCACGCACATTGCCCGGCCACGAGTGTTTCTCGATCGCATCGAGCGCGTCCGGACCGAGCGCTGTGGTGCCGCGCTTCAGCTCGTCCGCGAAGCGCCGGGTCAGCGCATGCGCCAGCAGCGCCCGGTCGCCGGTTCTTCCGCGCAAAGGTGGCACCGTGACGACGATTTCGGCGAGCCGGTAAAAGAGGTCTTCGCGGAAACTGCCTTCCGAGATCCTTGCCCGCAGGTTCTGGTGGGTCGCGCAGATGACACGCACGTCAACCGCAATCTCCTCGCGGCCGCCGAGACGCTCGATCGAGCGCTGCTGAAGGAAACGCAGCAGCTTCGATTGCAGAGAAGCTGGCAGATCGCCGATTTCGTCCAGGAACAGCGTGCCGCCGTGAGCGGTCTCGATCTTTCCCAGCGTTTGCTTGGTTGCGCCGGTGTATGCACCCTTCTCATAGCCGAACAGTTCACTTTCGAGCAGGGTCTCGGGGATCGCCGCGCAATTGATCGCGACGAAGCGCTGGCCGGACCGCGGCGAGAGTTCGTGCAGCGCGCGCGCCAGCAGTTCCTTGCCGGTACCCGATTCGCCGAGCAGCATGACGGTCGCACTGGTGGGTGCGACCTTCTCGATCATGCGGCACACGCCGAGCATTTCGGGTGCGCCGGTAATGATCCCGCTCATCACCGCCGGCTGCTGCATCGCCTGCAGCCGCCGGTTTTCCTGCTGCAGTTCGTGAATCCGGAACGCAC
>DAINBQ010000202.1:0-5853 GCA_036732825.1 Burkholderiaceae bacterium
ACAAGGCACTCTTTGACCGAAGACCCCGGCCGCCGCTGCGCTGCTCGGCGCCTTCGAAGGCAGTGAAAGACACTCACCTTACGCGGCACTTGACAACTGTTCAATATTTCAACGATCATTGAAACATGAAATCGACAGAAGTCGTCACCGCCCTCGCTGCGCTCGCGCAGGAAACCCGCCTGAACGTGTTCCGCCTGCTCGTCGAGCAGGGTCCGAGCGGGATGGCGGCGGGCGAGATCGCCGAGACGATCGGCATCGCGCCGGCGGCGCTGTCGTTTCACCTGAAGGAGCTCGCGCACGCGCGGCTGGTCACGGCCCGGCAGGACGGACGGTTCATCTTCTACGCCGCGGACTTCGCGGCGATGAATCGCCTGCTCGGTTTCCTCACCGAGAACTGCTGTGCCGGCGACGGCGTGGCCTGCCCGCCGGGCGAGGCGTGCGCTCCAACTTCCTCCCTCCGGAAATCACGCAGAAAGGTCAAGGCATGAAACGCTTCCATGTGCATGTGGCAGTCAAGGATCTCGAATCGAGCATCCGCTTCTATTCGGCGCTGTTCGGCGCGCAGCCCAGCGTCGTCAAAGGCGACTACGCGAAGTGGATGGTCGATGATCCGCGCATCAACTTCGCAATCTCGCAGCGCGGAACCGGCAACGAGACCGGTGTCAACCACCTCGGCCTGCAGGTCGACTCCGACGAGGAACTCGAGTCGCTGAAGGCGCAGGCCGAGCAGGCCGACCTCGCGGCCACGGGCGAAAGCGGCGTCTGCTGCTATGCGCGCTCGAACAAGTACTGGTACACGGATCCAACCGGCGTGGCGTGGGAGACCTACCACACGCTGGGTCAGGTCGAGTACTTCGGCGGCGAACGCAGCGGGGCGGCTGCAGGCGAGTCCGCGTGCTGCACGCCGGGTGCGGCCATCGTTCCGGGCAACACAGAGCGGCGCGCCAAGAGCGCGTGCTGCAGCTGACGGGGGTCCGATGTCCGGCCCAACGCAGCATGTCCTGTTTCTCTGTACCGGCAACTCGGCGCGGTCGATCCTCGCCGAGGTGCTGATGAACACGATGGGCGGAGGTCGCTTCAGCGCGCACAGCGCCGGCAGCCAGCCGGCCGGTACGGTCAATCCGTTTGCGATCGAACTGCTGCAGAAGAACCGCCTGCCCACCACAGGGCTGCGCAGCAAGAACTGGGATGAGTTCGCGGCGCCCGGCACGCCGGCGCTCGATTTCGTCTTCACTGTCTGCGACAACGCGGCGGGCGAGGTCTGCCCGATCTGGCCCGGGCAGCCGGTCACCGCGCACTGGGGCGTCGAGGACCCGGCGGCGGTCGTCGGCAGCGACGAGGAAAAGCGGCGTGCATTCCTGCGCGCCTACACGACGCTGAAGCGGCGCATCGAACTCTTCCTGGCCTTGCCACACGGCAAGCTCGACAAGCTGGCCCTGAAGAAGCGGCTGGACGACATCGGGCACTCGGGCTCTACAGCCGAGGCAGCATGAGCCCGCCGGGCCGCCCCAGGGGCGAATTCCCGCTTGGCGGGACGGCGCGTAGCGCCAAGGGTTCCCGATGAGTGTTGCACTTGCGCCGGCTCCGCCGGCGCTTTCCTTCTTCGAGCGCTACCTGACGCTTTGGGTGGCGCTGTGCATTGTCGCGGGCATCGTGCTGGGACAGCTGTTTCCGGGACCGGTGCAGGCGATCGGCGGGATGGAATTCGCGAAGGTCAACCTGCCGGTCGGCGTGCTCATCTGGGTGATGATCATCCCGATGCTGCTGAAGATCGACTTCGGCGCACTGGGTCAGGTGCGGCAGCATGTGCGCGGCATCGGCGTGACGCTCTTCATCAACTGGGCGGTCAAGCCGTTCTCGATGGCCCTGCTGGCGTGGATCTTCATCCGCCACGTGTTCGCGCCATGGCTGCCGGCGGAGCAGCTCGACAGCTATGTCGCCGGGCTGATCCTGCTGGCGGCGGCGCCCTGCACCGCGATGGTGTTCGTCTGGAGCCGGCTCACCAACGGCGACCCCTACTTCACGCTGTCGCAGGTCGCGTTGAACGACACGATCATGATCTTCGCCTTCGCGCCGATCGTGGCGCTGCTGCTGGGCATCTCGTCGATCACGGTGCCGTGGGACACGCTGCTGACCTCGGTGGCGCTGTACATCGTGGTGCCGGTGATGCTGGCGCAGGCGATCCGCGCGCGCGTCCTCTCCCGCGGCGGACCGGCGGCGCTCGAAGCATTGCTCGCCCGCATTGGCCCGTGGTCGATCGCTGCGCTGCTCGCCACGCTGGTGCTGCTGTTCGCGTTCCAGGGCGAGCAGATCCTGAGCCAGCCGCTGATCATCGCGATGCTCGCGGTGCCGATCCTGATCCAGGTGTTCTTCAACTCGGGGCTCGCCTACTGGCTCAACCGCGCGGTCGGCGAGAAGCACAGCGTTGCCTGCCCCTCGGCGCTGATCGGCGCGTCGAACTTCTTCGAGCTGGCAGTCGCCGCCGCGATCAGCCTGTTCGGATTCAACTCGGGCGCGGCGCTCGCGACGGTGGTCGGCGTCCTGATCGAAGTGCCGGTCATGCTGCTGGTCGTGCGGTGGGTGAATGCCAGTCGTGGTTGGTACGAGCGCGCCCGTTAGTTCCCGGCATCGCGGAACTTTCCGACACGACTTGTTTCACGCTGTTACCGAAGTGAAGGGTAGCGGGACTCGCTCAGTACAATCGGTGGCTGATTTCAAGGAACGGCCACGTGATTGCCTTGCTGAAGGATCGCAGACTCTGGGCAGCCCTGCTGCTGCTCGTGCTCGTCGTCGGCGTTGGCTGGTGGTGGTCGACCCGCGAATCCGCCAATGCTCCGACCTACCGCTTTGGAAAAGTCGAGCGCGGGCCGATCACAGCAACGATCGCGTCGACCGGAACGCTGAATCCCGTCACGTCGGTGCAGGTCGGCACGCAGGTCTCCGGCCAGATCAAGGAACTCTTCGTCGACTTCAACTCGCCGGTCAAGCAGGGCCAGCTGATCGCGCGCATCGACCCGGAGACGTTCCAGTACCGCGTGCGCCAGGCCGAGGCCGATCTCGACGCGGCTCGCTCCGCCGTCGGACGCGCGCAGGTGTCGCGCATCATCGCCGAGCGCGACCTTAAGCGGACGAAGGAACTCGTCGCGCGCAACTTCGTGTCCTCGGCGGAACTCGACCGCGCGCAGTCCACCTACGACCTGGCCGCCGCGGAGGTGCAGACAGCGCAGGCCGTCGTACAGCAGCGCAATGCACAGCTCTCGACCTCGCGTGTCGACCTCTCGCGCACCGAAATCCGCGCACCGGTCGACGGCGTCGTCATCAAGCGCAGCGTTGACGTCGGCCAGACGGTGGCCGCCAGCTTGCAGGCGCCGGAGCTCTTCGTCATCGCGAAGGACCTGCGCGATATGCAGGTCGACACGTCGATCGACGAAGCGGACGTCGGCCGGGTCCAGATCGGGCAGCGGGCGAGCTTCACCGTCGATGCCTTTCCCGGTCGCCAGTTCAACGGGCAGGTGAAGAGCGTGCGCAAGGCGGCGCAGAACGTGCAGAACGTCGTCACCTACATCGCGATCGTCTCCGCCAGCAACGAGCGCGGCGAACTGCTGCCGGGAATGACCGCGAACGTGCGCATCACGACCGACACGCGCGAATCTGTACTCAAAGTGCCGAACGCAGCGCTCAGGTTCCGGCCGCCGGGCGAAAGCGCGACCACCGACAAGGCAGGCGCGAAGGCTGAAGCTGCGCCGGACGGGCCGGCAACCAAGGCCGGCGCAGGCGTAGCGCAGGCGAACCAGTTCCGCGAACGGCTGGTCAGCGAGCTGAAGATGGACGCCGAGCAGCAGCAGCGACTCGACCCGATCCTCGCCGAGATGCGCAACAAGTTCATGGGGCTGCGCGACCTGCCGGAAGACGCCCGCAGCAAGGCGAGCGCCGCGATCCGTGCCGAGATGCGCGCGAAGGTCGAGGACATGCTCAAGCCCGAACAGAAGGCCCGGTATGCGGAGATCGTCGCCGAAACCGCGGGCCGACCCGGCGGCGGCCAGGTCACGCGCGGGCGCGTGTACGTGGTCGAGAACGGCAAACCCAAGCCGATCGATGTCCGCGTGGGCTTGTCCGATGGAACGATGAGCGAAGTCAGCGGCACTGGAATCGCGGAAGGCGTCGAAGTGATCATCGGCCAGACCGGCGGAACATCGAGCACGCCGTCCCAGAAGGGCAGTCCGCCCAGGATGTTCTTCTAAATCGGGGCTGGATAGGGACATGAGCCCGATTATCGAATGACGGAACCGCTGATTCGTGTCGCCGATCTCACCAAGGACTACGTCCTCGGAGACAACGTCCTGCACGCACTCGCGGGCGTGACGATGCAGATCGGAGCGGGCGAGTTCGTCGCCGTGATGGGCCCGTCGGGGTCGGGCAAGTCGACCTTCATGAACATGATCGGTTGCCTCGATCGGCCGACCGCTGGCGGCTACTGGCTGGCCGGCGAGGATGTCGCGCGCATGAGCTCCGACGAACTGGCCGCGGTGCGCAACCGGCGCATCGGCTTCGTGTTCCAGCAGTTCAACCTGCTGCCGCGCACCAGCGCGCTCGAAAACGTCGAGTTGCCGCTGCTGTACGCGAACGTTGCGCTGAAGGAGCGCCATGCGCGCGCGCTCGAGAAGCTCATTCAGGTCGGCCTCGGCGAGCGGGCGGACCACCAGCCATCGCAACTGTCGGGCGGTCAGCAGCAGCGCGTCGCGATCGCACGCGCCCTCGTCAACGACCCGGCGCTGATCCTCGCCGACGAGCCGACCGGCGCGCTTGACTCGCGCACGAGCGTCGAGATCATGGCGCTGCTGCAGCAGCTGAACGCGCGCGGCATGACGATCGTGCTGGTGACGCACGAGCACGATATCGCCGACTTCGCATCACGCGTCATGCACTTCCTGGACGGCCGCATCGTCAGCGACGAGCGCCAGGAGCCGCGTTCGGCGCAGGCTGCGCTTGCCGAGCTCGACCGGGAGCGGGAGGCCGCATGAATGCATTGATGGTGCTGCGGATTGCGCTGAAGGCGCTGCGCGTCAACAAGCTGCGCTCGACGCTGACGATGCTCGGCATGATCATCGGCGTCGGGGCGGTCATCGCGATGCTCGCGATAGGCGGCGGCGCGCAGGAGCGCGTGCGCGAGCAGCTGAAGAACCTCGGCTCGAACCTGATGCTTATCTTCCCCGGATCGACGACAGCCAGCGGCGTCAGGCTCGGGGCGGGCGCTGCGCAGATACTGACCGAGGAAGATGCGCTCGCAATAGCACTCGAAGTCGATGGCGTCGTGGTCGCGGCGCCGTCGTTGCGCGGAACGGGCCAGGTGGTCGCGGGCAATGCGAACTGGGCGACGCAATACTTCGGGACCACCAACGACTACCTGATCGCGCGTGACTGGCCGCTCGCGTCCGGGCGGTTGTTCGAGCCGGCCGAGCTTTCGGGCTCCGGCAAAGTCGCGCTGATCGGGCAGACGACCGCGCGCCAGCTCTTCGGCGACACCGATCCGATCGACCAGGTGGTGCGGGTGCGCAAGGTGCCGCTGACAATCATCGGCGTGCTCGATCGCAAGGGCCAGAATGCACTCGGCCAGGATCAGGACGACATCATCCTGATGCCGATCTCGACTGCGCGCAATCGAGTGCTGGGCCAGACGCAGGGGCGGCAGAAGCGCATCGGATCGATTTCGGTCAAGACCGCCGACGGTGCCGACATGAAGGGCATCGAGGAACGCATCCGCGAACTGCTGCGGCAGCGCATGAAGGTGCAGCCCGGTGCCGAGGAGCCGTTCACGATCCGCAATCTGACCGAGATCCTGCAGGCGCAGGAAGC
>DAINBQ010000203.1:0-5851 GCA_036732825.1 Burkholderiaceae bacterium
CCGGCTATGCTGGCTCGCGGCTGGTTGCTTTTCGACGAGTTGCTCGATGCGCATCTTCGGTTCTGTCGATGGCGGCTCGTTTAGCGATACCGGAGTGGCGTTGTCCTCGTCGCGTGCGATCCAGATCTTGATGCGCTGAAAGCCAACCCGGCGCAATTTGAATGACAAACCGCACCCGCCGCACCAAGCGCATCGACCTCGCGCTGCAAGGCGGCGGCGCGCATGGTGCATTCACCTGGGGCGTGCTCGACCGCCTGCTCGAAGACGAGCGAATCGAGATCGATGCCGTCAGTGGCACCAGCGCCGGCGCGATGAACGCCGTGGTGCTGGCCGACGGTCTGGCGGCCGGCGGACGCAAGCAAGCACGCGAAGCGCTGCTGCGTTTCTGGAGCCGGGTGAGCCGCGCCGCCGCCGGCGGCGGCCCGCTGACTGCACTGTTTGGCGACTGGGCGCCTGAAGGCTCGCCGCTAGCGTGGTACGCGGAGTGGCTGGCACGCACGTTTGCGCCGTACCAGTTCAATCCGCTCGACCACAACCCGCTGCGCGACATTCTCGCCCAGGAGGTCGACTTCGAGCGCGTACACGCCTGCGACCAGCCGCGGCTGTTCGTATCGGCAACTCATGTTCGTACGGGTCAACTGCGCGAGTTCCGCCAACATGAAATGTCGGTCGACGTGGTGCTGGCATCCGCCTGCTTGCCGATGTTGTTCAAGGCGGTCGAGATCGACGGCGAGGCGTATTGGGACGGCGCCTATGTCGGCAATCCGTCGCTGCTGCCGCTAATCGCCGAAAGTCCGGCGCACGACCTGGTGCTGGTGCAGATCAACCCGTCGTGCCGCGAGGCGGTTCCCACCACGGCACCGGAGATTCTCGATCGGCTGCAGGAGATCACCTTCAACAGCAGCCTGGTCAAGGAACTGCGTTCGATCGCGCTGCTCAAGCAGTTGCTGAAGGAGGAAGGGCTGCCGCGGTCCGCTGGCGGCCGGCCCTCGCTGTTCGCGCAGATCGACGCGCTGAAGCTGCACCGGATCGATGCCGAGGCGGAGCTTGCCAGCCTGGGCGCGGCGAGCAAGCTGAGCGCCGCGTGGTCATTCATCACCCGGCTGCACCGGATTGGTCGCGCGGCAGCCGACGCCTGGCTGGCGCGCGACTTCACCCACCTCGGCCGGCGCTCGACGCTGCGACTGTCGGACTTTCTCCCGTAAGCGAGACTCCATGAGCATCCGCAATCTGGACTATCTGCTGCACCCCGCGTCGGTCGCGGTCATCGGCGGTTCCGACCGCCCGGCGAGCGTCGGTGCCACGGTCATGCGTAACCTGCTCGCCGGTGGCTTCGAGGGGCCGATCTGGCCGGTCAATCCGAAGCATCGCGAAGTCGCGGGGCGGGGAGCGTTCGCGCGCGTACGCGACCTGCCGCAAGCCCCCGATCTGGCAGTGATCTGCACGCCGCCCGCCACGGTACCGGGACTGATCGCTGAACTCGGCGCGCGCGGAACGAAAGCCGCCATTGTGCTGACCGCTGGGCTCGCCGCCACCGCCGACCGCAAGGGCCGCACCCTCACGCAGCAGATGCTCGCCGCCGCACGCCCGCACCTACTTCGTATCCTCGGCCCCAACTGCATCGGCCTGCTGGTGCCGGGCATTGGACTGAACGCGAGCTTCGCGCACACGGGCGCAGACAAGGGCACGCTCGCGTTCGTGTCGCAGTCGGGCGCGCTGGTCACCGCCGTGCTCGACTGGGCCAGGTCGCGCGACATCGGCTTCTCGCATTTCATCTCGGTCGGCGAGCGCGCCGACGTCGACTTCGGCGACTTGCTCGACTACCTCGGCAGCGACGCCGGAACGCGTGCGATCCTGCTGTACATCGAATCGATCACGACGCCGCGCAAGTTCCTGGCCGCGGCGCGCGCCGCCGCGCGCAACAAGCCGGTGATCGTGGTGAAAGCCGGACGCGCGCCCGAAGGCGCGCGGGCTGCCGCCTCGCACACTGGCGCGCTGGCCGGCGCCGACGACGTGTTCGACGCCGCGATCCGCCGCGCCGGCATGTTGCGCGTGGAAAACCTGCTCGACCTGTTCGTCGCGGTCGAGACGCTGGCGCGGGCGCCCCGCCTGACTGGCGATCGACTGCTGATCGTCACCAACGGCGGCGGCGCCGGCGTACTGGCCGCCGACGCCGCGGCGCTGGGCGGCGCACGCGTGGCCGATCTGTCGCCGGCCACGCTGGCGCGGCTCGATGCGCTGCTGCCGCCGACCTGGCCGCGCGCCAATCCCGTGGACATCATCGGCGACGCGCCGGTCGACCGTTACGTCGCGACGCTAAAGGTACTGACCGATTGCGACGACGGCGATGCGGTGCTGTTTATTCACGCGCCGTCGGCGATCGTGCCCGCCGAGGCGATCGCTGCCGCCTGCGTGCCGGTAGTCAAGGCGGCGCGCCGACCCGTGCTGTCGTGCTGGCTCGGCGCGCAGGCAGTCGAAGCCGCCGCGCGCTGCTTCACTGACGCCGGCATCGCCAGCTATCACACGCCGGAAGAAGCAGTGCGCGCCTTTGTGCAGAACGTGACATACCGGCGCAATCAGGAACAGTTGATGGAAGCGCCGCCGTCGAGCGACGAGGCGTTCAAGCCCGACCGTGAGGCAGCACGCCTGGTCGTGCGCGCCGCGCTCGACGCCAAGCGCGAGATGTTGAGCGAACTGGAAGCGAAGCAGCTTCTCGCCGCCTATGGCATTCCGATTGTGCAGACACGGCTCGCACGCTCGATCGGCGACGCGGTCGCCGCGGCCAAGGACATCGGATACCCGGTTGTGCTGAAGATCGCCTCGCCGGAAATCTCCCACAAGTCCGACGTCGGCGGCGTCGTACTCGACCTCGATTCCGAGGAAGAACTCCGCAGTGCTGCCACAGCAATGCTCCGGCGCGTCCGGCGACTGCGACCCGACGCCAGTGTCGACGGCTTCAGCGTGCAGGCGATGGTGCGCCGGCCGCGCGCGCACGAGTTGATCATCGGCGTCGCCACCGACGATCTGTTCGGTCCGGTGATCCTGTTCGGGCACGGCGGCACCGCGGTCGAAGTCGTCGCCGACCGCGCGGTAGCGCTGCCGCCGCTGAACGAGCCGCTGGCGCGCGAACTGGTGTCGCGCACCCGGATCGCGCGACTGCTCGCCGGCTATCGCGATCGGCCGGCGGCCGACCCAACCGCGCTCTTTCGCGTGCTGGTGCAAGTCTCACAGATGGTGATCGATCTGCCCGAACTCGCCGAGCTTGACATCAATCCGCTGCTCGCCGACGAGACGGGCGTCATCGCGCTCGATGCGCGCGTGCGCGTCCTCGCGACGACCCTGCGCGGCGAAGCGCGGCTGGCAATCCGCCCGTACCCGCGCGAACTGGAGGAAACGGTGCCGTGGGGCGGGCACGAACTTCTGCTGCGGCCGATCCGGCCCGACGACGAGGCGCGCCATCTGGCGTTCCTCGAGAAACTTGATCCGGCCGACATCCGCATGCGCATATTCACCAGCCGGCGCACGATCGAGCGTTCCGAACTGGCGCGTCTCACGCAGATCGACTACGAGCGCGAGATGGCCTTCATTGCGCTGGCGCCGGACGCCAACGGTGCGCCGGAAACACTGGGAGCTGTGCGCGCGGTGACCGACCCGGACAATCTCGATGCGGAGTTCGGCATCATCGTGCGCTCGGCCCTGAAGGGCCGCGGGCTCGGCCGGCTCCTGCTCGACAAGATGATCCGCTACTGCCGCGGCCGCGGCACGCGGTGTCTGGTCGGCGACGTGCTGGCGGTCAACACCGACATGCTCGAACTGGCTCGTTCGCTGGGTTTCGAGACTGTGCGCGCAGACGCTGCCGAAGTCCTGCACCTGCGACTGCCGCTGCAGCCGTGACCGCGCCACCCGCCGAAGCCGAAGAAAGCATCCAATGGAACCGTTAACAACACTTGAAGATCTTCGGCGCCACATCGCACTGCTGGCCTGCATCGAGGAGACGGAAGCACCCTTCGTGAGTTGCTATCTGAACCCGGAAACCGGTGCGGACGGCTATCGAGCGCTGCTCGATGATCGCGCCCGCGCCATGCGTGCCACGCTTGATGGCGAGGCACGCGCCGACTTCGACAGTGCGATGCGCCGGATCGGCGCTTACCTGGAAGAGAAACTGCGGCCTGATGCAAGGGGCGTGGCCTTGTTCAGCCGGCATTTCCGCGCCGGCGAGTTCTTCCTGCCAATGCAGTTTGCCGCGCCGCTGCCTGACTGGATCGCGGTCGGGCCCACGCCCAATCTGTTCCATTTGATGGCACTGAAGGACACCTACGAACGGTACGTGGTACTGCTGGCGACTCCGTCACGCGTGCGGATACTGGAGATCGACCTGGGCGCAGTCACGGCCCAGACCTGGGCCGACCAGCCGGAACTGCGCGAACGCGTGGGCAGCGAGTGGACCCGGGAGCACTATGAAAGCCGCCGCGAGCGCAGCGCACGCTTTCTCGAAGAGCAGATTGCGCTGCTCCAACGCCTGATGGCAGCGGGCGGGCAGACGCATCTGATCCTGGCCGGCGATCCGTCCCTGACGGCGGCGATCCGTCGCTTGCTGCCCGCATCCATAGCGCTCAAGTTGGTGGACACGCTGGCTACCGCAGGTCGCGATGTGCAGCAGGACGTCGTGGCCTCCACGTTGTCGGCGTTCATCGCCTGGGAGGAGCAAGAGTCGCAGGCAGTCGCGGTGCGTTTCATCCAGGGCATCCGGACCCAGGGGCTGGCGGCAGCGGGCGCGCCCGCCTGCATTGAGGCACTGCGTCAACGGCGCGCCGAAGTTCTACTGTTCGCGCGGGACTATCGTCCCACTGCCGGATGGCGCTGTGTCGGCTGCGGTGCAATCCACTTCGAGGTCAGCTTGCCGGCCGGGTGTCTGGACTGCGGAAAGGCAGAGGTTCGTCCGATCGACGTCAAAGAAGCGCTGGTGAGGCTGGCTGGGCAACAGGACTGTCAGGTCGAGGTGGTGGAGCATTGCGATCCGCTGATGGCGCTGGGTGGCGTTGGCTGCCTGCTGCGTTATGTGTCTGTGGGCTCTGTCGAACGGTCCAGTCGTGGCCCGCAGCGTCACCGTGGCTGACGTGCCGGTACCCAAGGTGAGTCCGGGTGCTCGTCCTAGACCAACCACCAGGGGCATCCGGCCTGAGCGTCTTCGCTACGCGCGACGACGCGCGGCGCGCGCGGCGTACGACATACAGCAAACACGGCGCAGGAAGCCCCCTGCCGGTCGTCGCCTTGCCACCATCGTTGCGGTCGCGTCCGAACTCATAGGCAATCGGCAGCACTTCTCTGGCCGTGACGGGCCGGATGATCCGCTCGCCACACCACGCAATCCGCAGCGAGAAAGCCACACAGCCGATTTCTGGGGCCTGAAACTGAGCTGCCGCTGCTAGACTCTCGGCAACTCTTGTTGGGGAGTAGCCAGCGGGGTACGTCTGAGGGTCAGGACGTAGATCCGGTGCAGTGTCGTCAGTACGGTCGGTGCTCTGCACTCCGTCCCGGCGCTGCAGGTCGCGATGCCGGTCATCGACCGCGGAATCGTCGACACGGCAAGACCAGCCTTGGGTCCTTGACGTCATCACGCCGTTCGCAGATCAGCGAACGGCGCGGTGGCTCACTGCAACTCACTTCAAAGGCGGTCATGCAATCCATCGGTTCTCCACTCATGTGGTCCTTGTTCGCGGCGTTTGTGCTCGTTGCGCTGCTGGTCGATTTCTTTGCGATGAGCAAGCAGGGCGTGCACCGCGTCAGCACGCGCGAGGCTGCCATCTGGTCGCTCGTCTGGGTCGGCGTGTCTTTCGTCTTCATGGGCTGG
>DAINBQ010000204.1:0-2120 GCA_036732825.1 Burkholderiaceae bacterium
ATCTCTTCATCGCCAGACCAGTCTAAGTCTGGTCCGGTTTGCTTAGGAATTACCTAAAAAAAAGGCCCGCTCATCGCGGGCCTTTTCTTTCTCCCAGCGGAGTCAGGAATCAGCCTACAGCTTCTCGACGTTGTGGCACGTGCCGCACGCGTTGGTGTACGGAATCGGCATCGCCTTGCCCGGCTCGACGCCCTTGACGCCCGGATTCGTCTTGCGCGGGACATCGAAGAGGTGGGAGGTGATGTCGTTCATCCAGTAATGCTTGCCATCCCCGGCTTCCTTGCCCTTGCCGAGCCCCGCACCGGTCTGCATGGTCTTGGTCATGTGGCAGCTGACGCAGTTGATCTGCTCGTGGCCGAAGCCCACTGCCTTGGCCGTGTGCGCCTTCATGTCGACTGCCTTGTGGCAGCTTGAGCACAGGGAGCTGGCCTTGTCGTGCACTTCCGCCTTCAACTGGTGCTTGATGCCGGTCTTGCCGTGGGGATCGTGGCAATCGGCGCACGTCATCGTCTGCGTGGCATTGATGTACTTCTTCGAGCGGACGAGGTCCGTGCCCTGCTGGTGATGCGACTTCGAATGCACGCCGTCGCCCCAGAAGTCCTTCTGGGCCGCGTCTTCCCGCGAGGTGTGGTTGACGAGATACTCGTTGCGGCTGATGCCGGGGGTCAGCATCCGGTTGTCCTTGTTGATCGGCTGATCGTTCTTCATCGTGCCCTGCGGACGGCTGTGGCACTGGTTGCAGATCACCATCGACCGCTCGGCAGCCAGCTTGCGCGGGTTGACGATCGTGGCGCCGCGTTTCGCGTTCGGCGCGGCGACGTGTGCCGAGCCGGCTCCGTGGCAGCTTTCGCAGCCCATGTTTAGCTCGTTCGGGACACCGTCGCCGTCAATGTCGGCCTCCCCGTTCAGGTCGTTGGCCGCGCCGGCCAGGAACTCGCCACCGACGGTCGGCGTCAGGCTGTAGCCGTTGTAGTGGCATGCCGCGCACTGGATTTCGAATGACTTGGTCTTCGGCGGATCGGCGAGCTTGCCGGTCTGTTCGTTGAATAGCCAGTCGCCGTGATAGTCGCGCCACACCTTCCGGGTGCGGTCGGCGTACGCGTCCTTGCCTTCCGGGTTGTACTGGACGAACGGATAGGTGGCGTTGCCGACACGGTAGAGGTAGCGCTGCTTGTACAGGCCGCCGCCGTAGGTCATCTCGATCGGATAGGTGCGCGGCGGATCGTTCGGATCCTTCGCGTTCTCGGTGCGGAATTTCAGCGTCCCGTCCTTGTCCTTGAAGAAGGTCGCCGTGAAGCTGACCGTCGCCGGATCAGCGGGCGCCTTGTCCGACACGATGTACTTGTCGAAGCCGCGGCCCTTGTCGTAGCCGGACAGGTACAGCTTCGTGCCCGCCGACAGCTTGTCGAGGCCCTCGTTGAAGGCCGGAAAGCGGGAGAAGTCCTGCAGCTTGCTGGGCTTGCCCACGACCGCTATGCCGAGCTTGTGCAGCGTCTTCTTCATGTCGGCGTAGCCGGAGTGGCACGTCAGGCACTTGGAACTGCCCACGAAGACGGCGTCAGCCGGAACCTTTCCGGAAACCTGGATCGCGAGCGGCTTGGCGGCGAGTTCCGCGGCGGTCATCGACTTGCTGGCGAGGTTTCCGCCCGGCAGGTGCGCGCCATCGGCGGGTTCCACATAGACGAAGAACTTCCCGTCGGCGACCTTCGGAATGGCGAAGGCGCCCTTCGCGTCGGTCGTGGCGCGCAGGTACTTGTCGCGGTTGGCCGCGAGGTTGTCCTCCATCGGTTCGTCGTTGTCGACGTTGCGACGAATTTCGAACGAGGGCGCCTTCGCGAGCTTCGCCACGTCGCCGGCCGGAACCAGGTAGACCGTGGCTCCGGCGATCGCCTGGTTGCCCGCATCCTTCACGACGCCCTTGACCTGCTGCGCTCCCGCACGGGCCAGCGGGACGATGGCCAGGGCGATCGCCAGGCCAATCGATATCCAGATCGACTTGCTATTCATGTTCTGTCCCCTGGTCCCTGAAGTTGAGTGGTGGCTGCGGCCGCGCAGGATGCGGCACAGTCCGGAGATTCCGGCCAAGCGTATTTGGGGGCGGGGGCGAAGGCTTGCGTTCA
>DAINBQ010000204.1:2220-5839 GCA_036732825.1 Burkholderiaceae bacterium
GTTCGACCTTGTTGCCCTCGGGATCGATGACCCAGCCGAACTTGCCGTACTCCGAGTCATCGGTCTTTTCGAGCACATTGCAGCCCTCGGCACGCAACGCCTCGAGCAGAGACCGCAGGTCTGCCACCCGGTAGTTCACCATGAACGCGGACGAGCTGGGGGCAAAGTAGTCGTCACTCGCATCGGCCACGGTCCAGATCGTCGTGCCCGGCGTTGGCTTGCCGTCAGCGTCCGTCCAACGAAGTGCTGCCCCACCCCACTCTTGAACATCGATGCCAAGGTGCTTCTGGTACCAGGCGCGCAATGCGACAGCATCCTTTGCTTTGAAGAAGATCCCACCGATGCCTGTGACTCTCTTCATGCGTTCCTCCGAGGGCGTCGAATGTGATCCGCCGCGGCCTGAGGCGGGCTCGGGAAGCTCACAAGCGCATTTGACTGCAATCGCCGCAGACGATCCAGGCATCTGCTTGCGGAGGAACGGCGTGGCAGTCAGGATGGCCCGTAGGGGCGGCTGTCTTCCGCTGCTCCGGGAGCGGACACTGTCCGTGCTTGCCAGCAGCTTGCCCCCGACGGATCCGGCCCGACGAATTTTGCGGCGATCGCGGTCGCCGGATACTGTTACTCTATACAGTAATTCCAGCATGCCGCCGTCGGCGCTACTTCTGCGCGCCGTGACGGTAGGCGAGCCAAGCGCGACGGTGGTCAAATTGCAGGTCTCTCTTCTCGAGCAGCTCAATCCCCAGCAACGACTTGCCGTCGAGCATGGCGTCAATGGCGAGGTTTCACCCCTGCTCGTCATCGCAGGAGCTGGTTCGGGCAAGACCAACACCCTTGCCCATCGCGTCGCCTGGCTGGTCGTCAACGGCGTCGACCCGCGCAGGATCCTGCTGCTCACATTCGCGCGCCGTGCCGCACAGGAGATGACGCGCCGCGTTGATTCCATCGTCGCCCGCGTCGGCGGGCCGCATGCTTCGCTCGCGCGCGCAGGTCTGTTGTGGTCGGGCACGTTCCACAGTGTCGGCGCGCGTCTGCTGCGCGAGTACGCACAGAAGATCGGCCTGAACCCGGCCTTCACGATTCACGATCGCGAGGACTCGGCGGACCTCCTGAACCTGGTCCGTACCGACCATGGTCTCCACGAAAGCGCCAAGCGCTTTCCGCAGAAACACACCTGTCTGGCGATCTACTCGCGGGTGGTCAACACGCAGCAATCGCTCGCAACGGTGCTCGCGGACGCCTTTCCATGGTGCTGCACGCTCGAGAGCGAGCTCCGCAGGCTCTTCGCTGCCTACGTGGAGGCCAAGCAGCGCCAGAACGTGCTCGACTACGACGACCTTCTGCTCGGCTGGTCGACGATGCTGGAAGATGCCGCGCTGGCAGCTGACGTCGGTGGCCGCTTCACGCACATCCTGGTCGACGAATATCAGGACACCAATCGGCTGCAAGGGGCGATCATCAAGGCACTGAAACCCGAGGGCCATGGCGTCACCGTCGTCGGCGACGACGCGCAGGCGATCTATGCATTCCGCGGCGCCTCGGTGCGAAACATCCTGGACTTTCCGCGCCAGTACGACCCGCCGGCGCGCGTCGTGACGTTGGAGCGAAACTACCGCTCAACGCCGACCATCCTGTCGGCGTCCAATGCAGTCATGAGCCGTGCAGCCGAACGATTCACGAAGGACCTCTGGACCGAAAGGGTCTCGGACGAGCGACCCGTCATCCTCAACGTGCCGGACGAGGCCGATCAGGCCACCTACGTCGCGGAGCAGGTGCTCGAAAGGCGCGAGGCTGGTGTGGCACTGAAGAGCCAGGCGGTCCTGTTCCGCGCAAGCCACCACAGCGCCCAGCTCGAACTCGAACTGGCTCGTCGCAACATTCCCTTCGTCAAGTTCGGTGGCCTCAAGTTTCTCGAGGCGGCTCATATCAAGGATGTCGTCGCCCTGCTCCGCTGGGCGGACAATCCGCGCGACCGGATCGCCGGCTTGCGCACGCTGCAGCTGTTGCCCGGAGTCGGACCCAGGACGGCAAGCCGTGCCCTCGACGCGGTCCTCTCGGCCGAAGACGCAGCGCTGGCTATGGGGCAGCACTCCGTGACCGCAGCAGTTGCGGCCGACTGGAAGTCGCTCGCCGAACTGTTCAGGCAGCTCACGCGCCGACCCGGTGCCTGGCCTGCCGAACTCGCCGCAGTGCATCGCTGGTATCGGCCGCACCTCGAGCGCCGGCATGACAACGCAGACATCCGTTGGGCGGATCTGCTACAGCTCGAAAGCCTTGCTGCCGGCTATTCATCGCGCGAGCGGTTCCTGACCGAAATGACGCTGGGTCCGCCGGAAGCCACGAGCGATCAAGCGGGCATGCCGCTGCTCGATGAGGACTATCTGATTCTGTCGACGATCCACTCTGCGAAAGGCCAGGAATGGCGCGCCGTCTACCTGCTGAACGCAGTCGACGGCTGCATTCCTTCGGACCTCGCCACGGGATCGAACGACGAACTGGAAGAAGAGCGCCGCCTGCTCTATGTGGCAATGACCCGTGCCAGGGACCATTTGACCATCGTTGTACCTCAGCGCTTCTACGTCAACGGCCAGGGTCGCGGCGGAGACCGTCATGTCTACGCTTCGCGCACGCGATTCATTCCCGATGTGTTCGCCAGGCACTTCGAAGCCAGAACATGGCCGGCCGCCAAGGCTCCAGCGGAGGAAGGCGCGGCCCCGAGGTTCAACATCGACGTGGCCGCGCGCATGCGCCAGGCGTGGGGCTGACTATTGGGGATTCAGCTCCCGTCGATGGATTGACGCCGCACCGACCAGCGAACTCGAGGCACATGCACACTGAGCCCGTTTCGTTGCAGTTCCCGGTGAACGAGAAGGAAACGGTCTCGGCGCTGCTGCTCGCTCCCAGGAGGTCGAGCGCCGCACTGGTGTTTGCTCACGGAGCCGGCGCGGGGATGCACCACCCGTTCATGGAGTCGCTGGCCCGCGAACTGGCCCATCGCAGCGTCGCCACGATGCGCTTTCAGTTTCCGTACATGCAGAAGCGCCTCAAGCGTCCAGACGCGCCCGCTCTCGCGCAGGCGACAGTGCGGGCTGCGGTGGCGGAAGCGTCTGGGCGGCTGCCCGGCGTTGCGCTCTTTGCCGGCGGCAAGTCCTTCGGTGGGCGCATGACCTCGCAGGCGCAGGCGGAGGCGCCGCTGGAGGGAGTGCTCGGCGTGGTCTTCGTCGGCTTTCCGCTGCACCCGGCCGGCAAACCTTCGATGAAGCGCGCAGACCACCTCGCGCGCGTCCAGCGTCCGATGCTGTTCCTGCAGGGAACCCGGGACGCGCTGGCTGATCCCGGGCTCCTCAAACTTGTCGTCGCCAGGCTCGGTGACCGGGCAACCCTCACGACGTTCGAGGATGCCGATCACTCGTTTCACGTACCAAAGAAAAGCGGCTCCAGTGACACTGAAGTCCTGCGGGCACTGGCCGACACCATGTCCGAGTGGATGTCCGCGGTCGCGCATTGAGGCCGATCGATTCAGCACGTGGCCGAAGCGATCTGACCTTCGTCGCCTGGTTTCGATCGACTAGTCGCGTGGCGGCAGCGCGCGGGCCAGCGCCTCGAAGTCGAATTCCTGCAA
>DAINBQ010000205.1:0-5824 GCA_036732825.1 Burkholderiaceae bacterium
GGATCGAGGTGCTCGAGCGCGTAGCCGGCGTGTGCGCGGGTCGTCTGTCGCAGTTCGGCCGCGAGTTCGACGCCGGTCGCGCCGGCGCCGATGATGACGATGCCGATCTCGGCCGGTGCGCCGGCCGCGACGCGCGCATCGGCGCGCACGCAGGCGGCCAGCAGCCGCCGATGAAACTTCTCGGCGTCCTCTGCAGTGTCGAGCGAGATCGCGTGTTCGGCCACGCCCGGCACGCCGAAGTCGTTGCTGACGCTGCCGATGCAGACGACCAGCGTCTCGTAGCCGAGCGTGCGCGGCGGCAGAATCTCCTCGCCGTCGATCGAGTGGACAGCGTCGAGCGCGATCTCGCGCCGCGCGCGGTCGAGCCCGGCGAGCGCGCCCTGCGCGAAGCGGAAGCCGTGCCAGTGCGCGATCGCCGGGTAGTCGAGATCGTGCGCGTCGGCATCCATGCGCCCCGCGGCCACCTCGTGCAGCAACGGCTTCCAGAGATGTGTCGCGTTGCGGTCGACCAGCGTCACATGCACCGGACCCTTACGGCCATGGCGGTCGCCGAGTCTGGTCGCGAGTGGAAGTCCGCCCGCGCCGCCGCCGACGATCACGATCCGGTGCGCGTCAGACATCCTCAGCCTCCCGCAGGCCGCGAAAGCTCCCGGCCCGCGCGCACGACCGAGCGGCACGGGTTGAACCCGATCGCGTAGCAGAGGTCGGCCGGCCGCTCGATCTCCCACAGCACGAAGTCGGCGCGCTTGCCGATCTCGAGGCTGCCGGTCTCCGACTGCAGCCCGAGCGCCTGCGCAGCGTGGATCGTCGCGCCGGCAAGCGCCTCGGCCGGTGTCAGGCGGAACAGCGTACATGCCATGTTCAACGCGAGCAGCATCGACGTCAGCGGTGACGTGCCCGGATTGCAGTCGGTCGCGATCGCGATCGGCACCGCTGCGTCACGCAGCCCCTGCACCGGAGGCAGCCGCGTCTCGCGCAGGAAGTAGAACGCGCCGGGCAGAAGGACAGCTACCGTGCCGGCGCTGGCCATCGCGGTGATCCCCTGCGGCGACAGCCACTCGAGGTGATCGGCAGAGAGTCCGCCGAAGCGCGCGACCAACCCGGCGCCCGACTGGTCCGAAAGCTGCTCCGCGTGCAGCTTGACCGGCAGCCCGAGCCCGCGCGCTGTGCCGAAGACGCGTTCGACCTGCGCGGGCGTGAAACCGATCGTCTCGCAGAACGCATCGACCGCATCGACGAGTCCCTCGGCCGCGAGCGCCGGCAGCATGCGTGTGCAGACTTCGTCGACGTAGTCGTCGGCGCGGCCCTCGAACTCGGGCGGCAGCGCGTGCGCACCGAGAAAGGTGGTGCGCACGGTGACCGGCAGCTCGGCGCCTATACGGCGCGCGACGCGCAGCATCTTCGCTTCGGCTTCCAGCGACAGCCCGTATCCGGACTTGACCTCGAGCGTCGTCACGCCCTCTGCAAGCAGCGCACGAACGCGCGGCAGGCTCGCGGCGAGCAGCTCGTCCGCCGACGCTGCGCGCGTCGCGCGCAAGGTCGACACGATGCCGCCGCCCGCGCGCGCGATCTCTTCGTAGGTCGCGCCGTTCAGCCGCGCCTCGAACTCGTCGCTGCGGTTGCCCGCGTAGACGATGTGCGTGTGGCAGTCGATCAGCCCGGGCGTCACCCAGGCACCGCGACCGTCATGCGTGGCTCCAGTGCTGCCACGCGGCAGCTCCGAACGCGGCCCGAGCCAGACGATGCGTCCGTCGCGGACTGCGAGCGCGGCGTCGCGAACCTCCCCGTCCGTGATCGTCGCCAGGTGGACGTTGGTCCAGACGCTATCGAACGCGGGCACGCGCCACTCCGTTCGCGATGCGCGCGACGATCCGCGCCGCGACGGCGGCCGTGCGGCGATCGATGTCGAAGCGCGGGTTCATTTCGGCCACGTCGGCAAGCCGCACCTTGCCAGTGGCGATCACGGACTCGATCAGCGGCTCGATCACCGCAAGCGGGATTCCGCGCGCGGCCGGCGAACTGACGCCGGGCGCGACCGCCGCCGGCAGCGCATCGAGGCAGACGGTCAGGTAGACATGTTCGACGTCCGAGACGAAGCTGGCGAGCGCGCCGGCCGCCGGCTCAGGCGCGTCCAGGTCTTCGTCGATGACAGCCACGACCTCGAGCTGGCGTGCGCGCTCGAACAGTGCGCGCGTGTTCGCATAGCGGCTGACACCTAGACAGCAGTACCGAAACGGCCAGCTGCGCTCCTCGCAGTCGTCGGCGATCTGCAGGAACGGCGTGCCCGAGTTCGGCCGATCCGCGCGACGCAGGTCGAAGTGCGCATCGAAGTTGACGATGCCGATGCGCTGCGAGCCTCCACGTGCGAGATGCGCGGCAAGGCCGGAGAACGATGCCCACGCGACCTCGTGGCCGCCGCCGAGCGTGATCGGGAACAGCCCGCGGCCGAGCTGACCGGCGATGCGCTGCGCCAGCGCCGCCTGTGCGGGCTCGAGTTCGTCGCCGCTGCACGCGACGTCGCCGGCGTCCGCGAGGCGGTCGCAGTCGTGCACCGGCATGTTCGCAAGCGCGGCGCGGATCGCAGCCGGGCCTTCCGCAGCACCGACTCGGCCATGGTTGCGCGCGACGCCGGCATCGCAGGCGAATCCGTTCAGCACGATTCCCGCGTCAGTCTTCGGGTTGAGCGCCTGGATGATCTGGTGCCAGCGCCGGCCGAGCGGACCCTCGGCCGCGTCGTCGCGGCCTTTCCAGACGCTCATGTCGATCGCGGTCATGGGGCGATCGGAGCATTCAGTGGGGCACTCAGTGGAAGAAACAGGTCGCGGCAGTCCGCGCTCAGCGCGCCCTGCAGCACGAGTTGCCGCGCCGCCTCGATGTCCGGCGCGAGAATCCGGTCGACCTCGTAGAACGCGACGCGCTCGCGCAGCCGCCGATGCACCTGCTGCAGCCGCTTCGACGTCGTCAGCGGCCGGTGGAAATCGATACCCTGCGCAGCCGCGAGCAACTCGATCGCGACGATCGTCGCGGTGTTGCCCGCGAGGGCGTCGAGCCGGCGGGCGGCAAAGGTGGCCATGCTGACGTGGTCCTCCTGGTTCGCGGAGGTCGGCAGGCTGTCGACGCTCGCGGGATGCGCGAGCGATTTGTTCTCCGACGCCGCGGCGGCCGCGGTCACGTGCGCGATCATGAAGCCGGAGTTGATGCCGGGCTCCTTTACCAGGAAAGGCGGCAGCCCGGAAAGTGTGGCGTCGATCAGCAATGCGATGCGGCGCTCCGACAGTGCGCCGGTCTCGGCGATCGCGAGTGCCAGCGTGTCGGCCGCGAACGCGACCGGTTCCGCATGGAAGTTGCCGCCCGACAGAACTTCGTCCTGCGCCGATGCGCCGCGCGCGAACACGAGCGGGTTGTCGGTGACCGCGTTCGCCTCAATCAGAAGCGTGCGTGCCGCCTGCGCGATCAGGTCGCGGCAGGCGCCCATCACCTGCGGCTGGCAGCGCAGGCTGTAGGGGTCCTGCACGCGGTCGTCCTGCACCAGGTGCGAAGCGCGGATCGCGCTGCCGGCGAGCAGCTCACGGTAGACGCGCGCGGCGGCGATCTGCCCCGCATGACCGCGCAGCTCGTGCACGCGCGGGTCGAACGGCGCGTCGCTGCCCCTGGCAGCGTCGACCGCGAGCGCGCCGACGACGACCGCGGCTTCGTAGAGCCGCTCGGCGAGGAACAGCCCGTGCAGCGCAAGCGCGGTCGAGATCTGCGTGCCGTTGATCAGCGCGAGCCCTTCCTTCGGGCCGAGCACGACCGGCGCGATGCCGGCCGACGCCAGCGCGTCGCGCGCGGCGACCGTGCGCCCTTGCACCCGGACCTCTCCTTCGCCGAGCAGTGCGAGCGTCAGGTGCGCGAGCGGCGCGAGGTCGCCCGATGCGCCGACCGAACCCTGTGCCGGAATGCACGGCAGGATCCCGGCGTTCGCGATCGCGAGCAGCGTGTCGATGATCACCGGCCGCACGCCCGAATGCCCGCGCGCAAGGCTGCCGATCTTCAACGCAAGCGCGAGCCGCACGATCGCGTCGTCGAGGAGCGGGCCCGTGCCGACCGAATGCGAGAGGATCAGGTTGCGCTGCAACTGCTGTAGCTGGTCGTTCGGAATACGTTTCTTCGCGAGCATCCCGAAGCCGGTGTTGATCCCGTAGGCTGGCGCGCCGCGCGCAACGATGCGCTGAATGGCGGCTGCCGACGCACCGATAGCGGCGCTGGCGCCAGCGGCGAGCGACAGCGTGACCGGCTGCTGCCAGATGCTGCGCAGCTCGGGCAGCGTGAGCCGGCCCGGTTCGATCGTCATCGAAGGCGACGTCATGAGCGGAGGAACGCAACCCCGGATCGCATCAACGCCCAATCATCGGCAGGTCGAGCTTCAGCCGCTGCGCGCACGCGATCGCGCTCTCGTAGCCCGCGTCCGCATGCCGCATCACGCCACTCGCGGCATCGTTGACCAGCACGCGCGCGAGCCGTTTCGCGGCGGCGTCCGTGCCGTCGGCGACGATGACGACGCCCGCGTGCTGCGAATAGCCCATGCCGACGCCACCGCCGTGGTGGAACGAGACCCAGGTCGCGCCGCCCGCCGTGTTCAGCAGCGCGTTCAGCAGTGGCCAGTCGGACACCGCATCGGTGCCATCCTTCATCGCTTCGGTTTCGCGGTTCGGGCTCGCGACCGAGCCGGAGTCGAGGTGATCGCGTCCGATGACGATCGGCGCCTTCAGTTCGCCGCTCGCGACCATCTCGTTGAATGCGAGACCGGCCAGATGCCGCTCGCCGAGGCCGAGCCAGCAGATGCGTGCCGGCAGGCCCTGGAATGAAATGCGCTCGCGCGCCATGTCGAGCCAGCGGTTCACGTGTGCATTGTCGGGAAAGAGCTGCTTGATCCTGGCGTCCGTGCGGTAGATGTCTTCCGGGTCTCCCGACAGCGCGACCCAGCGGAACGGCCCCTTGCCCTCGCAGAACAGCGGCCGGATGTAGGCGGGGACGAAGCCGGGAAACGCGAACGCGTTCTCGACGCCCTGGTCCATCGCGACCTGGCGGATGTTGTTGCCGTAGTCGACGACCTTCGCGCCCATCGCCTGGAAGTCGAGCATCGCCTTTACGTGCACCGCGCAGGAGCGCGCGGCGTCGGCCTTCAACCTTTCATGCTGGCCGGGGTCCTGCTGCGCTTCCTTCCACTGCTCGACGGTCCAGCCGGCCGGCAGGTAGCCGTGCACGAGGTCGTGCGCCGAGGTCTGGTCGGTCACGAGGTCCGGCCGCATGCCACCCGCCTTCACGCGGCGCACGAGTTCGGGGAGGATTTCCGCCGCGTTGCCGAGCAGCCCGATCGACACCGCTTCCCTGCGCTCGCAGTGCAGCCTGACGAGGCGCAGCGCGTCGTCGAGGTCGCGCGCCTGCTTGTCGAGGTAGCGAGTGCGCAGACGAAAGTCGAGGCTCGGCTGCTGGCACTCGATCGTCAGCGAAACGGCGCCTGCCAGCGTGGCGGCGAGAGGCTGTGCGCCGCCCATGCCGCCCAGCCCAGCGGTCAGGATCCAGCGTCCGCCCCAGCTATTGCCATCAGCGTCGCCGAAATGCTGGCGACCCGCCTCGGCAAAGGTTTCGAACGTCCCCTGCACGATGCCCTGGCTGCCGATGTAGATCCAGCTGCCGGCCGTCATCTGGCCGTACATGAACAGGCCCTTGCGGTCGAGCTCGTTGAAGTGTTCCCAGTCCGCCCATTTTGGAACCAGGTTCGAGTTCGCGATCAGCACGCGCGGCGCATCCGGATGCGTCTTGAACACGCCGACCGGCTTGC
>DAINBQ010000206.1:0-5815 GCA_036732825.1 Burkholderiaceae bacterium
CCCGACAGGTCGACATACAGCGTCACCGTCGTCGCGTCCAGGAATGCAAACACCCGCACGTCGGGGTCGGTGCGCGCAATCGAAGGGCGCTCTCCGGTAAGGTCCCGAAGGCGGTCGACGATGCCGTCCTTGATCCTCAGCATCGCGAACTCGAGGCTGCGGAGCGGAGACCTCGATGCCGTCACGTCGACGCGAAGCGTCTGCTGCGGCGACATCAGGTCCTGCCAGCGCACTTCCTGGGTCGCGTCGTACAGGTGCTGCTCATGCGTGTAGCCGCGGCGGCCGACCTGCCACAGGATTCGGCTCGCAATGCGGGAGTGGAGATTGGCGGCGTAAGCGGCGCGCATCGTGCCGGTGAACGCGACACCGCCGTGCTGGACCCGGACCGCTTCGCCGCCGGCGGCACGCAGTTCCACGGCGAGGACTTCTTCGAGACCGCTTGGGCAGACCGCGAAGAAGGACTGATCCTTCACCGAGCAAGTGCCCGCTCGAGGAAATCGAGCCGGTCCTGGCCCCAGAAGAGTTCGTCCTGGTACACGTAAGTCGGCGAGCCGAAGACTCCGCGCGCGATCGCCTCCTGCGAGTGCTGGATGTAGCGCGCCGCGACTTCGGCCGAGCGCGCGTGCGCCAGCAGTGAGTCGGCGTCGAGCTTGCGCGCGCGCAGGATCTCGGCGAGTGTGTCCGGCTCGCTGATGTTGCGTTCCTCCGACCAGATCGCGCGCAGCAGGTCACCGGCGACGTCGAGCGCCGCCGAAGTCCCATGCCGCTCGAGCACCGCGAGAATCGCCGTTGCGGCGGGTTCGGCCGGCACCGGGAAGTGTTTCGGTTCCAGGTTCAGAGGAATGTTCAGGAAGTCGCGCCAGCGCTTCAGTTCCATCATCCGATACGCGCGCCGCTGCGGCGGCCGGTCCTTCAACGCCAGACCGCCGGATGCCGGGAATACCTTGCCCAGGTCCATGACCCGCAGGTTGATCTGGGCCCCATGACGCGCAGCGATCTCGCGCAGCCGATCGTGGCCCATGTAGGTGAACGGTGAGACCGGGGTCATGTAGTAATCGATGTTCTTGCCCATTGCACGGCATCCTCAGAACGGTTTCACGACCGCCAGCGCGACGATCGCGACGAGCAGCAGCACCGGAACCTCATTGAACCACCTGAACCAGAGGTGCGAGCGGGTGTTCCGGCCGGACGCGAACTTCATCAGGAGCAGCGCGCACCAGCCGTGGTACCCGGTCAGCAGCGCGACCAGCGCGAGCTTCGCGTGCATCCAGCCCGCAGTCTTTGCTCCGTGTCCGAGCAGCCACATGCCGAGCACGACAGCGACCAGCGCCAGCAACGACATGAAGCGCATGAGCTTACGCGCCATCAGCGGCAGCCGCTCGCGGGTTGAAACGTCTTCGACCTGTGCCAGGTTGACGAAGATCCGCGGCAGGAGAACAAACCCGCAAACCAGCTGGTCACGAACGCGACGTGCGGCGCCTTGACCCAAAGGTGGACATTCATCGGCGCAGGGAAAACCCCGGCTCAACTGCGGACTTCACCGTTCCCGAAGACGACGTACTTGAGCGAGGTGAGGCCCTCGAGGCCGACCGGCCCGCGGGCATGGAGCTTGTCGTTGGAGATGCCGATTTCCGCGCCCAGGCCGTATTCGTAGCCGTCGGCGAATCGCGTCGACGCATTGACGATGACCGAAGCCGAGTCGACCTCGCGCAGAAAGCGCATTGCGGTCGAGTAGTTCTCGGTCACGATGGCGTCCGTATGACGGCTGCCGTAGGTGTTGATGTGGCGAATTGCCTCGTCGACGCCGCGCAGCGTCGCAATCGAAAGTACAGGCGCCAGGTATTCCGTGCGCCAGTCTTCGTCGGTCGCACCGGTCACTCCGACCACTCCCGAGGCCTCGAGGATCGCGCGTGCCGCGGGCGCGCAGCGCAGCTCGACACCCTTGGACTGGTAGATGCGGCCCAGCGGCGGCAGCACCCGCAGTGCAATGCTGTCGGCGACCAGCAGCGTCTCCATCGTGTTGCAGGTGCCATAGCGCTGCGTCTTCGCGTTGTCCGCGATCGCGATTGCCTTGTCGATATCGGCCTCGCTGTCGATGTAGACGTGACAGATGCCGTCGAGGTGCTTGATCATCGGCACCCGCGATTCGCGCATCAACCGTTCGATCAATCCGCGTCCTCCGCGCGGCACGATGACGTCGACGAATTCGGTCATCTGCGCGAGCAGGCCAACCGCGGCACGGTCGGTCGTATCCACCAGCTGCACGGCATCGGCCGGCAGGCCGGCGCCGACCAGCGCTTCGCGCACGAGACCCGCCAGCAGCCGGTTGCTGGCGATGGCCTCGGATCCGCCGCGCAGGATCGTCGCGTTGCCGCTCTTGATGCACAACGCTGCGGCGTCGATCGTCACGTTGGGCCGGCTTTCGTAGATGATCGCAATGACGCCGAGCGGAACCCGCATGCGGCCGACGCGGATGCCGCTCGGACGCGGCCTGACTTCGATGATCTCTCCGATCGGGTCCGGCAACTGCACGACCTGCTCGAGCCCGCTCGCCATCTGAGCGATCGCCTTGTCGTTCAGTGTCAGGCGATCCACCATGGCTGGCTCGAGGCCGTTGCCGCGCGCACGATCGACATCGAGCGCATTGGCGGCCTTCAATGCATCGCGCCGCTCGCGGATCAGGCGCGCGATGCGGATCAAGGCGTCGTCCTTCGCACTGCCGCTGGCCGCAGCCATCGCGGCCGACGCCCCGCGCGCCGTCGCGCCGACAAACTTCATGTAGGCGTCGAGGTCGCCGGCGAACTCGCCGGCGACACGGTCCGGGATACGGGAAGCCAGCGGTGCGTTCATTGCAGCGGGGCGGCAGCGATGCCCAGGACGAGATCCGTCAATTCTAGCCATGCGTCGCTGTCCGAGCGTGGCGCCCGCAGCCCTTTCGCGAGGCGATCGATCTCCGCGGCCCGCTGCAGCGCAGCTGCAAGCGATGCCGATGACAGCCGGCCGAGTGCGCGTTCGATGAGCTTCTCGCGGCCCCACACGCGGTGCTCACGCACGGCCGACGCGAACGGACGTCCGCTCTCGACCTGGGCTTTCACGCGCAGCAGCATGCGGAGTTCCTCGGTGACCACCCACAGCAACAACGGGATCGCCTCGCCCTCGGCTTCGAGGCCGGCCATCGTCTTGCGCAGGCGCGCGACATCACCGGCCAGCATTGCGACCGGCACCTGGAACACGTCGTAGCGGGCGACGTTCAGCACGCTGTCGGCGACCTGCTCGAGCGTCAGGTCGCCCGCCGGATGAAGCAGCGCGAGCTTCTCGATCTCCTGGTGCGCGGCGAGCAGATTGCCCTCGACGCGGTCGGCGATGAACTCGAGCGCTTCGGCGCCGGCCCGCTGCTGGTGGCGCGCGAGCCGCTGTCCGATCCATTGCGGCAGCCGCGAGCGATCGATGACATCGATCTCGACGAGCACCCCGGCGCGTTCCAGCGCTGCGACCCAGCGGGTTTCCTTCGCCCGGCGATCGAGACGCGGCAGTGCGACGAGCGTCAGCACGCCGTCGCCGACGGCCTCCGCGTGCGCCTCGAGCGCGGCCGCGCCGGAGGCGCCGGGTTTGCCGGTCGGCAGGCGGATCTCGACGATCTTCCGGTCCGCGAACAGCGACATCCCCTGCGCAGCGGCGGCGAGCTTCGACCAGTCGAAGCGCGCATCGGCCTGCAGGACTTCGCGTTCCGCGTAGCCGAGCCCACGCGCCGTGGCGCGGATCGCGTCCTGCGCCTCGATCGCCAGCAGCGGTTCGTCGCTGGCCACCACGAACACCGGCGGCAACGAGCCGCTCCGCTGCGCGCGCGTCAGGACGCTGCCGAGCGCCTCACCCCTGACCTGCATCGAGCCGGATGCCTTTCAGCCGATTGACCATCTGCCGCACCAGATCGCTCTGCATGTCCCGGTAGAGCAGCGCTTCCTCGGACTCCTTCGCCAGCAGCTCGGATTCGTTGAAGGCGATGTCGCGCCGGGCGATCAGCGCGGTCGGCGCGATCAGTTCGATTCCGTCCGGCGAGACCACGCGAAACGTCGCGCGCAGCCGGAGCTGGTATTCGCGGGCGCGGCCCTGTGCATTGACCGACAGGACTTCGCGCTCGCGTTCCTCGCCGAGCAGCTCGAAGATCGCCTGCGCTTCCTTGCGTTCGGGCACGACCCGTGCGTTGGTCGACGAGCGGACGACGCGGGTGATCTCCGCGCCGACCGCAGAATTGACCGGCAGCGCAAGATAAAGCGTATCGATCGGCAGCGTCTGCGAACCGCGCAGCTTGAAGCCGCAGGCACCGAGCGAAAGCGCGAGTGCGGCAACGGCGAGAGCACGACGTCGCATCACGACGCTAGACGACGACATTGACCAGCTTGCCCGGGACGACGACCACCCGCTTGACCGTCTGCCCGGCCACGTATTTCTGCACGCCGGCATCGGCCATCGCTGCCTGCTCGATCGCGCCCTTGTCGGCCGCGGCCGGCACCCGGATCGTGCTGCGCAGCTTGCCGTTGACCTGCACGACGAGTTCGATCTCGTCCTGCTGCAGGGCCGCGGCGTCGGCCTGCGGCCAAGGCGCGTCCAGGATCTCGCCCATTTCGGCCGCATAACCCAACTCGATCCACAGCGCATGCGTGATGTGCGGCGCGATCGGGTACAGCGTGCGCAGCAGGATCGACAGGCTCTCGCGCAGCACGGCCGATGCGGCGGCCGAGTCGTCGAGCCGCGCGTCCTCGATCGCGTTCAGCATCTTCATCGCGGCCGAGACGACAGTGTTGTACTGCATGCGCGAGTAGTCGAAGTCGGCCTGCTTCAGGTGCGCGTGGATCTCGCGGCGCAGCGTTTTCAGATCGCCGCCGAGCGCAATGCCGTCGAGCATCGGCGCTGCCGTCACGAGTGCCCGTTGTGCATGGGCGTGGCTCCACAGTCGCCGCAGGAAGCGGTAGACGCCTTCGGCGCCCGAGTCGGACCATGCGGCGCTCTGGTCCGGCGGCCCGGCGAACATCACGAACGCGCGCGCAGTATCGGCGCCGAACTTCGCGATCACTTCCTTCGGCTCGACGACATTGTTCTTGCTCTTCGACATCTTCTCGATGCCGCCCAGCTCGACCGGCTTGCCGTCGGCTACCAGGGTGGCGCCGGTCGGGCGTCCCTTGTCGTCGTGCTGCACTTCCACCTCGTTCGGATAGAACCAGCGACGCCCGCCTGCTTCGTCCTCGCGGTAGTAGCACTCGTGCAGCAGCATGCCCTGCGTGAAGAGGCGCCGGAACGGTTCGCCGAACTTCACCAGGCCGAGGTCGCGCATCACCTTGGTCCAGAAGCGCGCGTAGAGCAGGTGCAGCACAGCGTGCTCGATGCCGCCGATGTACTGGTCCATCGGCATCCAGTAGTCGTTGCGCGCGTCGACCATCGTCGATGCGCCCGGCGAGCAGTAGCGCATGTAGTACCAGGACGAGTCGACGAAGGTGTCCATCGTGTCGGTCTCGCGCCTTGCGGGCTTGCCGCAGGTCGGACACGTGCATTTCAGGAAGCGCTCGTCGCGGGCCAGCGGGCTCGCGCTGCCGTCCGGGATCAGGTCCTCCGGCAGGAGGACCGGCAGGTCCTGCTCCGGCACGGGTACCGGCCCGCACGCTTCGCAGTGAATGATCGGGATCGGCGTTCCCCAGTAACGCTGACGCGAGATACCCCAGTCGCGCAGGCGGTACTGGATCTGCTTATCGCCGAGGCCGAGCGCCTTAAGGTCGGCCGCGATCGCGTCGGTCGCTGCCTCGTACGCGAGGCCGTCGTATTT
>DAINBQ010000207.1:0-5810 GCA_036732825.1 Burkholderiaceae bacterium
GCGTCGACGGGATTTCCGGGTTCACCGTCTCGACCGCGGAGAGGATCGCGACCTTCGGCTGCTCGATGCCGAGTATCTGCGCGAGGTCGATCGCGTTCTGCACGATGTCGACCTTGTCCCGCAGCGTCGGCTGGATGTTGATCGCGGCGTCGGTGACCAGCAGCGGCCGCGGATACGCGGGCACGTCGAGGATGAACACGTGGCTCATGCGGCGCGCCGTGCGCAGGCCCGTCGCCGACGGCACGACCGCCGCCAGCAACTCGTCCGTGTGAAGACTGCCTTTCATCAGCGCGTCGACCTTGCCCTCGCGCGCCAGCCGGACCGCTCGCGCGGCGGCTTCGTGACTGTGTTCGGTCGGCACGATCGTGATTCCGGCGAGGTCCGCACCCTGCGCGTCGGCGGCAGCGCGGATTTTCGCCTCGGGGCCAACCAGCACCGGGATGATCAGGCCGCGCTTCGCGGCTTCCAGTGCACCGAGCAGTGAGTCACGATCGCATGGATGAACCACGGCGCAGCGCACCGGTGGCAGGCCCTCGCACCGCCGCAGCAGTTTGGCGAAGGCATCGTTGCGCCTCAGCACCATCTCGGGCGTCGCAACCTCGGAGTAACTGATGCGTTTGGTCGGCGCCTCGACCGTCACCGTGCCGACGACAAGTTTCTCGTCACCCCGGCTCACGCTGCAGTCGAACACCACGAGATGGCCGGCCTCGCGCTTCTCGCGCACGGTGACGGTGGCGGAGAGTTCGTCGCCGGCGGAGATCACGCCGTTGAACTTGAGATTCTGCGAAACGAGCGTTGTGCCGGGACCGGGCATGCGACGCGACAACAGTCCGGAAATCACGGCCTCCGCTCCGACAGCCTTCGCGGTCATGCCGTCCGCGTGCGAGTTCCCCTCGGCATCGATGTGAAACGGGTCGACGTCTCCGCTGACCAGCGCGAGCGCCTCGACCTCGGTCTGGCTGATGCGGCGTGCGACCGTCGCGGTCGCGCCGACCGTCAGTTCATCGAAGGTGATGTTGGTGAATGAACGCACTGCGGCTCCTGGGTTGCACCGACCGCGACGTCAATTGTGCGATGCGGCATTGTAACCGGGTGTCGCCAGGCGCGGGCTTGCCGCGGCGCCACTCGAGGCCGCGTTAACATCCGCGCCCCGATGACGATTCACCCATGAGCGACAAGCCTGCGCAGGCCGAGTCAACAACCGGTCCGCCGCATCGACACATCCGGAGTTATGCGCTGCGGCGTGGCCATGTCACACAGGGCCAGCGGCGCGCCTACGAGCGTTGGCTGCCGACGGTCGGAGTTCCCTACTCTCCCGCCCCGCTCCGCTTCGACGCAGTATTCGGTCGCAATGCGCCGACCGTGCTCGAGGTGGGCTTCGGGATGGGCGAAACGACCGCCGCGATCGCGGCAGCGCGGCCCGACATCGATTTCCTCGGTGTCGAAGTCTTCATGGCGGGAGTCGGCGCGCTGCTGAGGCGGATCGACGAGCAGAAGCTCACGAACGTCCGCATCATCCATCACGACGCGGTCGAGGTCGTGCGCGAGATGATTGCTCGCGATTCGCTGGCCGGGGCCCACGTGTTTTTCCCCGACCCCTGGCCGAAGAAACGGCACCAGAAACGGCGGCTGATCGCGCAGCCCTTCGTCGGCATGCTCGCCAGCCGGATCGCGCCCGGCGGGTATCTGCATTGCGCGACCGACTGGGAGGATTACGCGCTGCAGATGCTCGAGGTCCTGTCGGCCGAACCGCAGCTGCGCAACCTGCATCCGGACTGGGCGCCGTCATCGTCGAATCCGATCGCAACGCGCCCGACGACCAAGTTCCACGCGCGCGGTGAAGGTCTCGGTCACAGCGTCCGGGACCTCGTTTTCACACGGCTGTGATTCAGCCTGAAGCTGTGCGCAGCAGTTGCGTCCAAGTAGACTGCCGCAACCCATTTTCCCGGAGTGGCATGCGATGAAGATCCTCGCCCGGACGGCGGCCATTGCTGCGACGCTGGTGCTCGCCCAGCCGGTGCTTGCCCAGGCGGGCAAGGGGTCAGCCGAGAAGTCGGCGCGCGCGTTGGCGATCGAAAAGGTCACGGCCGACGTCTTCACCGGCGATTTCCAGCAGATGCTGGAGAGGCGAAGGATCCGCGTCGTCGTTCCGTACAGCCGCACGCTCTACTTCAACGACAAGGGCCACGAGCGTGGACTGACTGCCGACCTGATGCGCGAATTCGAGCGGCACCTGAACAAGAAGTACGCGAAGGAACTCAAGAAGCGCCCGCTGACGATCGTGCTGATTCCCTCGACCCGCGACGAGCTGTTCGACAGCGTTGCGAAGGGAACCGCCGACATCGCGGCCGGCAACCTGACAATTACTGAACAGCGGCTGAAGAAGGTCGACTTCGCGTCTGCGCCCACGAAAGTGGGTGACAGCGAGGTGATCGTCACTGGGCCGAAATCGCCGGCGGTGGCGAAGCTCGACGATCTCGCCGGCAAGACGATCCATGTGCGACCCGCCTCGAGCTACTACCAGAGCGTGGCCGAACTGAACGCGCGTTTCGCGAAGGAACGCAGGACGCCGATGAAAGTCGTCGACCTGCCGGACGCGCTCGAGGACGAGGACATTCTCGAGATGCTGAACGTCGGCCTGATCGAGCTTGCGGTTGTCGACGACTGGAAGGGCAGGATGTGGGCGCAGATCCTGCCGGCGATCAAGGTTCGCGCGGATCTTCCGGTCCGGACCGGCGTCCGGATCGGCTGGGCGATCCGCCAAGGGAGTCCGCAGTTGAAGGCCGAGGCCGAGCAGTTCCTGGCGGTGGCGGTCAAGACTTCGTCGGCCGAGAGTCGGCTGAAGCAGGCGATGTCTCGCGCGAAGCGGATCCGCAACAACACGGCCGACGCCGAACTCAAGCGCTTCGAGCAGATGGTTGCGATCTTCGAGAAATACGGCAAGCAGTACGGCTTCGACCCGCTGATGCTGGCGGCGCAGGGGTTCCAGGAGTCCCAGCTCAGACAGGACGCCAAGAGCCGGGTCGGCGCGATCGGGATCATGCAGGTGATGCCGGCCACCGGCACCGAACTCAAGGTAGGCGACATCAAGATTGCAGAGAACAACATTCACGCCGGCGCCAAGTACATGGACCAGCTGATGGGTGCCTACTTCAAGGACGCCAATTTCACCGACGCCGACCGCGCGCTGTTCGCGTTCGCAAGCTACAACGCGGGGCCGGGCCGCATCTCGCAGATGCGCAAGGAAGCCGCAAGGCGCGGGCTGAACCCCGACAAGTGGTTCCACAACGTCGAGATCATCACCGCGGAGAAGGTCGGAATCGAGACGACGACCTATGTGCGCAACGTCTTCAAGTACTACACCGCGTACCGGCTCGCCCTCGACACGCAGCTCGAGCAGAAGCGAGCGCGGCAGTCGATTGCGCCCAGGCAATGAGCCCTGGCTCGAAACACGTGAAGACGAACGCTGCGATCGGCGAAAAGACCGGGCGCGCGAGGCTTGGCCATCGCAGTCACTTTCCGGTCACGCAGCCTTCATCATCGGCGAAGACCGCGCGCTCGGACGCCCATGCCCGCAGCGCGTCGATGCGTTCGGCCATCACGACCGACAGCGGTCGAGTGCGTTCAATCTCGGCAAGGATGTCGGCTGGCTCCAGCGCATCGCCGCGCGCGAGTGCCTCGAACGAAGCCGAGACGATCGCCTGCTCGATCTCTGCGCCCGAATAGCCGGCCGCGAGTTCTGCCAGCCCATCGACCTCGAACTGCGCCGGGTCGTGCCCGCGCTTCCTGAGGTGAATACCGGCGATCTGCGCGCGCGCCACCGGATTCGGGAAATCCACGAAGAAGATCTCGTCGAACCGGCCCTTGCGGATCAGCTCCGGCGGCAGCTGCGAGATGTCGTTCGCGGTCGCGACGATGAACACGGGCTCGGTGCGCTCCGACATCCAGGTAAGCAGGCTGCCGAGTACACGGCGTGACACGCCGCCGTCGCCGTCGCCGCCGTCGGTCGACACGCCCTTCTCCATCTCATCGATCCACAGCACGCAGGGTGACATGGACTCGGCGGCCGCGAACGCATTGCGCAGGTTGCGTTCGGTTTCGCCGTAGTACTTGTTGTACAGCGCGCCGAAGTCGAGCCGCATCAGCGGCACGCCCCATTCGCCCGCGATCGCGCGCGCAGCCAGGCTCTTGCCGCCGCCCTGCACGCCGAGCAGCACGATGCCCTTCGGCCGGTCGACGACATTCGCGCCGGCATCGAGGAATGGACGGCGGCGCAGCGCGATCCAGTGCTTGAGTCGAGCCAGCCCGCCGACGTCGTCGAACTTCACCTTGCTCTGCTCGTAGGCGAGCGTGGCTGCGCCGCCCAGCGCCTCGTATTTGGTCGCCAGCACGCGGCGGACGTCATCCGAACTGATCGCGCCGTCGTCGCGCAGCGCCTGCCGCACGAGCCGGCGTACGTCGTCCTGTTCCATCCCGAGCAGGTGCATGATCAGCATCTCGAGTGCCTGCTTGTCGGCCCGCGGCTTCTCGCCGCTCTGCTTCTCGTAGCGGCGCGCTTCCTCGGTGACGATCGCGCGGATCGCATCGCGGTCGGGCAGTTTCGGATGGAAATGCGCGGATAGACGCAAGACCTCGGACGGCAGCTCGGCCAGGCTGGGACTGATGAAGACCAGCGTGCGCGCCGACCGCGAGTGCGAGAGCGCGATCTCACGGATCAGCCGCATCGACACCGGATCCTTGAATCCCGGATGCGCGTCGCACAACACGTAGATGCCGTTCTGCTGCGTCTTGTCGATATGCTTCAGCGCGTCGAGCAGGTCGTTGGTCTGGTAGATCGACTCGTCGCGGCCGTGCTTGCGGATTCCACTGGTGATACTCCAGGTCATCAGCAACTGGTTCTCGAGGTTGGCCGCCTTCTGCAGCAGCTCGAGGATGCGCGGCTCCTCGTGCGACGCGATCAGGATGATCGGAAAGCGCGAGCGCAGCAGCGCACACAGTTCCTGGACTTCGTCACGGCCGTTCATCGACGTTCCTTCGAGGGGTCGCCCACTGCGGGTCGCGCGCCATCGCCGCAATATCACCCGAGCGCCCGCGGGCGCGCGACAGCGAGACGAGGTCGTAGGCGAGCTTCAGCGCGATCAGAAGAAGCGCACCGGCGACCGGTGCACGCAGCGCCTGCACCAGAAACCCGCCGGCGATCAGCGTCACGTGGAGGATCATGATCCGGCCGTAAGGCGCACGCATCAGCTCCTTCAGCGGTGTCGGCGCCGCGCGCGACGAGCCCCACCACTGCGCAAAGCTCGCGCCATGCAGGGCAACGATCGCGCCGATTGCAAGCCAGCCGTCGCGATCGGTCAGCAGCCGATCGAGCATGTGAAACACCGGGCCGATGAGCCCGCTGTCCATCGCCTCGCGCCCGAGTTCGCCGGTCCCGAACAGCATGACGACGAAGACGCCGTGCACGGCAGTGAACATGCCGTAATGCACGGTGAAGAACGCCGCCATTGCCAGCGCGCCGACGAACACGATCGCGCCGAGCCGGACGCCGGTGATCAGCATGCGGGCGACGTTGAAGATGCCGATCACGACGTTTTCCAGCCAGAACAGTGCCATCACCGCGAACACGGACCAACCCAGGACGAGCACTCCGTAGCCGATGATCACGGCAGTGCAGACCGCGAGCAGCAGATCGAACCACCACCAGCCGCGCGCATCGCTCATCAGCGCACCCAGTCGACCCAGCCCATCTTCGCCGTCAGCAGGATCACTGCACCGAAAACGATGCGATACCAGGCGAAGACCGTGAAGTC
>DAINBQ010000208.1:0-5758 GCA_036732825.1 Burkholderiaceae bacterium
GTTCTCTGCGTATGCAGTGGAAAGCTCCAAGCAGGGCCAGGTGGTTACCGTGGTGGTCCTGGTCGCGCTGCTGGTGTGCCTGATCCCGACGACGATCGGCGGCCTGCTCTCCGCGATCGGCATCGCCGGAATGGACCGCATGATCCAGGCCAACGTCGTCGCCACCTCGGGCCGCGCGATCGAGGCGGCTGGCGATGTCGACGTGCTGCTGCTCGACAAGACCGGGACGATCACGCTCGGCAATCGGCAGGCCGCCAAGTTCTGGCCGGCCCCGGGCGTGTCCGACAAGGAACTCGCCGACGCCGCGCAGCTCGCATCGTTGGCGGACGAAACGCCGGAGGGCCGCTCGATCGTCGTGCTTGCGAAGAGTTTCGGCATCCGCGGACGCGAACTGCACGAACTGAACGCGACCTTCATCCCGTTCAGCGCGCAAAGCCGCATGAGTGGAGTTGACTTCGGCGAACGCCAAATCCGCAAAGGCGCGCCCGATGCGATCGAGGCCTGGCTGAAGGCACATGGCAAGACGATCGAACGCCACACGCGCCAGGTGATCGAAGATGTCGCCCGCCGGGGCGCGACCCCGCTGGTGACGGTCGAAGGCGACCGCACGCTGGGCGTCGTCGAGCTGCGCGACATCATCAAGGGCGGCATCAAGGAACGCTTCGCGCAACTGCGCCGCATGGGCATCAAGACCGTGATGATCACCGGCGACAACCGGCTGACGGCGGCGGCGATCGCAGCCGAGGCCGGTGTCGACGAATTCCTGGCGGAGGCGACGCCGGAGACGAAGCTGAAGCTGATCCGCGAGCAGCAGTCCCAGGGCCGGCTGGTCGCAATGTGCGGCGACGGCACCAACGACGCACCGGCGCTCGCGCAGGCCGACGTCGCAGTGGCGATGAACACTGGCACGCAGGCTGCGAAAGAGGCCGGCAACATGGTCGACCTCGACTCGAACCCGACCAAGCTGATCGAGGTGGTAGAGATCGGCAAGCAGATGCTGATCACACGCGGCGCGCTGACGACGTTCTCGATCGCCAATGACGTCGCGAAGTACTTCGCGATCATCCCCGCAGCCTTTGCCGCCACTTACCCGCAGCTGAACGCGCTCAACGTAATGGGACTGGCCTCGCCGACCTCGGCGATCCTGTCCGCGGTGGTCTTCAACGCATTGATCATCGTCGCGCTGATTCCGCTGGCGCTCCGCGGGATCGCGGCGCGCGCCGACACTGCGGCCCGGCTCCTGCGACGCAACCTGCTGATCTACGGCCTCGGCGGCCTGATCGTTCCGTTCATTGGCATCAAGGCGATCGACCTGCTGCTGGTCGGCGTCGGCCTTGCCTAGGAGACTTCATGCAACGCGACCTGACTACAGCGCTCCTACTGTTTCTGCTGCTGACTGCTGTCACCGGCCTCGCCTATCCGGGCCTCGTGACGGGCGTCGCGCAACTGGCGTTCCGCGAACAGGCGAACGGCAGCCTGATCGTGCGCGACGGCAAGCCGGTCGGTTCTGCGCTCATCGGCCAGCCCTTTTCGGATCCGAAGTATTTCTGGAGCCGGCCTTCGGCCACCGGCCCGCAGCCTTACAACGGGCTCGGCTCGAGCGGCTCCAACCAGGGGCCGACAAATCCGGCGTTGGCCGACGCGGTCAAGGAGCGCATCGCCGCGTTACGCGAGGTCGATCCGGGCAACAAGGCGCCGGTGCCGGTCGACCTGGCGACCGCCTCCGGCAGCGGTCTCGACCCGCACATCAGCCCGGCGGCCGCCGAATATCAGGTGGCACGCGTGGCGCGCGTGCGCGGCATCGATGCGGCCAAAGTGCGCGCCCTGGTCGCGCAGCACACCGAAGGGCGCGATCTCGGCGTGCTGGGCGAACCCCGGGTCCATGTCCTGCAACTCAACTTGGCGCTGGACGCGCGCTGAGCAGCCAACTTGCTGAAAGTCTGGTGGCAATTTAGGTTGCTGCGGCTGGCGCTAGCCCTGCTGCTGCTGCTCGCCGCAGTGTCGCTAGCGTTCACGGCAGACCGATGGCGCCGCCGCGACAGACGCCGCGATCAACTACGCTAGTGAAATGGAAGACCGCCGCGCCGATCCGGATGCACTGCTCGCGCACGTACAGGCGGAGGAACGTGCGGCCCACCGCGGCAAGCTGAAGATCTTCTTCGGCGCCACCGCCGGCGTCGGCAAGACCTACGCGATGCTCGAGGCGGCGCAGCGGCGCAGGGCCGAAGGCGGCGAGGTGGTCGTCGGTTACGTCGAGCCGCACGGACGCGCCGAGACCGAACGCCTGCTCGAAGGCCTCGAATCGATTCCTTTCCTGCTGCTGCAGGACGGCCAGGCGATGGTCCGCGAGTTCGATCTGGACCGCGCCCTCGCACGCAAACCGCAACTGCTGCTGGTCGACGAGCTCGCGCACACGAACGCGTCCGGCGCGCGGCATGCGAAGCGCTGGCAGGACATCGAGGAGCTGCGCGACGCGGGGATCGATGTCTGGACGACGGTCAATGTCCAGCATCTCGAAAGCCTGAACGACGTCGTCGCCGGCATCACGACCGTGCGCATGCAGGAGACGGTGCCCGACACTGTGTTCGAGTCGGCCGACGAGGTCGAGCTGATCGACCTGCCGCCAGACGACCTGCTGCAGCGACTGCGCGAAGGCAAGGTCTACGTGCCCGAACGGGTGCGCGTCGCGATCGAGAACTTCTTCCGCAAGGGCAACCTGATCGCGCTGCGCGAACTCGCATTGCGCAAGACGGCCGAGCGCGTCGACGCCGCGATGGACCGCTATCGCGCGACCGAAGGCATCGGCGCGCCGTGGGCGGCCGGCGAGCGCGTTCTGGTCGGTGTCGGTCCCCGCAGCGACGGCGAGTCTCTGGTGCGCGCCGGCAAGCGACTGGCAGCGGCCCTGCACGCGCCGTGGATCGTCGTCTACGTGGAAACGCCGGACCTGATCCGCCTGCCCGAAGCGGAGCGCAACCGGCGCATCGCGTGGCTGCGCCTGGCGGAATCGCTGGGCGCCGAGACCGTGACGCTAGGCGGCCATTCGGCCGGCGCCGAACTCGTGAGCTATGCGCAGACGCGCAACGCGACCCGGGTATTGCTCGGAGCGCCGAGCCGGAAGGGTTTTGCACGCTGGCTGCGGCCGTCGACGGTCGATCATGTGCTGGCGCGCATCCGCGGCATCGACGTCACCGTCGTCAAGACGACCGAAGCGATGCGCATCGCCAGGACCCCGCTGCTCGCACGCAGTGCCGCCTATCTGGCCGCGCCGCCGTCGGGCAAGCAGCGCTGGCCGAGCTATGTCGGGGCGATAGCCGGCGTTGCGGCGGCGACAGGGCTCGCCTGGTTCACGACGCCCGTGCTCAACGAGCCGAACGCCGTGATGATCTACCTGCTCGCTATCACCCTCGTGGCCTGGCGTTTCGGACGCGGACCCTCGGTGCTGGCCTCGATCGCGAGCACGCTCGCCTACAACTTCTTCTTCGTGCCGCCACTGTTCACGCTGGACATCGCCGACGGCCAGTATCTGATCACCTTCGCGGTCCTGACGGCAGTGGGGCTTCTGATCGGCACCTTGATGAACAGCGTACGGCTGCAGGCGCGCGTGGCCGGGCATCGCGAGCGCCGTACCGCACTTCTGTACGCGATGAGCCGCGAACTTGCGTCCGTGCGCGGCGTCGACAGCATGGCTCGTGTCGCGGTCCGTCACATCGGCGAGGTCTTCGAAGCGCAAGTGGTCTTACTGCTACCGGACGAACACGGCCGGTTGCAGTTTCCGAGCTCGGAGGCCGAGCCGTCTTCGCTGCGCGGCGCGGACTTGTCGGTCGCGCAATGGGTTCAGGATCACGGCCAGTCGGCCGGTCTCGGGACGGACACCTTGCCGGGAACCGCCGCGCGCTACCTGCCGCTGGCCGCCAGCGATGCCCGGCGCGGCCAGTTGGGTGTGCTTGCGGTGCTACCCGCCAACCCGCGCCGCATCCTGCTGCCCGAGCAGGCTCATCTGCTCGAGACGTTCGCCTCCCAGCTCGCGCTCGCGCTGGAGCGCGCCCAGCTCTCCGAGCAGGCGCAGGCAGCGCGGATCCAGGCCGAAACAGAGTCGGTGCGCAACAGCCTGCTGGCCGCCATCTCGCACGACATGCGCACGCCGCTGGCCGTGATCGGGGGCGCAGCGAGCAGCCTGGCCGCCGGCGAAAGCCGCCTCGATGCCGCGACGCGCGGCGAGCTCGCCCAGACGATCGTCGAGCAGGCGAGCCAGATGACGCAGCTCGTCGCCAACGTGCTGGACATGACGCGGCTCGAATCCGACGCCGGGGTGGCGAAGCCAGAGTGGGTGTCGCTGGAGGAAATCGTCGGGTCGGCGCTGCAGCGCCTGCGACGTCAGTTGGCGGCGCACAATGTCAGCACGCGTCTCGATGAAGCGCCGACGCTGATTCTCGCGGATCCCGTCCTGCTGGAGCAGCTGCTCTACAACCTGCTCGAGAACGCCGCCAAGTACACGCCGTCCGGCAGCCACATCCGCATCAGCGCGCGGCGCGCGGTCGATGAGATCGAGCTGCTGGTCGCCGACGATGGCCCCGGCTTCGCGCCGGACATCGAGCCCAACGCGCTGTTCGAGAAATTCCAGCGCGGCCGCGCCGAAGGTGCAATCGGCGGCGTCGGGCTCGGGCTGGCGATCTGTCGTGCGATTGCACGGGCGCATGGCGGCGAGATCCGCGCCGAGCGGATCCCCGCGGGCGGCGCACTGTTCATCGTTTCGCTGCCGCAGGAGCGGGCAGCTCCGATCGTGCCAAGCGAAGAAGCGGTCGAATGACCAGCGCGTCCCACGCGGTGCTGATCATTGATGACGAACCCCAGCTGCGGCGGCTGGTTCGCACGACGCTCGCCGCCGAGGGCTTTCGCGTCTTCGAAGCCGAGGACGCCCGGCGCGGCCTGATCGAGGCCGCCAGCCACAAGCCAGATCTCGTGATTCTCGACCTCGGCCTGCCCGATGCCGATGGTCACACGGTGGTTCGTGGCATTCGGGAGTGGTCGTCGATGCCAATCGTCGTGCTCTCGGCCCGCGTCGACGAGCAACAGAAGATCGCCGCGCTCGACGCCGGGGCGGATGACTACGTGACGAAGCCCTTCGCGGTTGGCGAACTGCTCGCCCGCGTCCGCGCAGCTTTACGGCGGGCAGCACGCGCGCCCGACGCCCAGATCGGTCCGCTCAGGCTTGGCGAGGTTTCAATCGATCTCGCCCGGCGGCAGGCAACGCGCGGCGGCGAGCCGCTGCACTTCACGCCGATCGAATACCGTCTGCTCGGCGTGTTGGCGCAGCATGGCGGCATGGTGGCGACACAAAGGCAGCTGCTGCGCGAAGTCTGGGGTCCCGAGCACATCGACGACTCGCATTACCTGCGCGTCTACATGAAGCAGTTGCGACAGAAGATCGAACCCGATCCGGCACGCCCTCAACATCTGCTCACCGAAACCGGCGTCGGGTACCGCCTGCGAACCGAATGAGCCGCGGGGTTCCGGCGCGCCTTTAGAATGCGCCAGATGAGATCGCGCCCGCAATTCCTCCTGCATATCCCGTTTCGTGCGCGCCGCACGCCCGCTTTGCGCCGAATGTGCCGGTTGTCGCGCTGACAGCCTTCCGCGCCCGGAGCGCGGCCCTCCCGCACATGATCCCTGAAATGACACGACGACTCTTTGTCACGACCGCCCTGCCCTACGCGAACGGCCCGCTGCACATCGGCCACATCATGGAGTACATCCAGGC
>DAINBQ010000209.1:0-5741 GCA_036732825.1 Burkholderiaceae bacterium
CCTTGATGGACAGTGAAAGCACGGCCGGCCGCGCTCCGCCTGCGGCCGCTGCCTGACCGTTTCCTGACTTGCCTTCGCTTGTTGCCATTGTTCTCAGTTCCCGGCGTCATCGTTGCGGCTGCATCGCATTGATGTAGCCAAGCAGCGCATTCTCGATCACGAGACGGGCGTTCAGCGGATGATCACTGACGGCTTGCGACTGTGCCAGTGCTGCAACCCAGTCGAGCAGCCGTGCAGGCTCCACTGCACGCGCCAGCGCCGTCAGAACCCTTCTCTCGCCGGGATAATAACGAACGCGTGCTGCCTGCCTTTCCGCCAATAAGTCCCATCCCCAGCGCTGAAACAGACGGATCGACGCCGCCACAGGCACATCCTTCGGCACGGCCATCACGACCTCGGCCGCGCTCAGCGCCGTACCCCGGGCCAGTAGTCTCAGCAGGGTTTCCCTCAGTGCCGGGTCGAGCCGGCGTGCATCTTCCTCGCTCTCCTCCCCTTCGAGGCCGACGGGCGCACCGCCTGCCTCGGCCAGCCGGAACTCCGCATCCGCGACGCCACGTTCCCGTAACCATGCCAGTGCGACGTCCTTTCGCGGGGCGGGCACGCGGACCAGCACGCAACGTGAACGAATCGTCGGCAGCACGGCGTCGAGTTGGTCGCTGACGGCAACGAATACGGCGCCTGCCGGCGGCTCCTCGAGCATCTTCAGCAGCGCATTGGCCGCTGCGCCGTTGAGCGCTTCGGCGGGCGACAGCAGCACGATCCGCCGTCCACCCCGATGTGAAGAAACGGCCAGGAACTCTCCGATCTCCCGCACCTGGTCAATCAGGATTTCGCGGCTCGGCTTGCGAGCACGACCCTCGCGTGTGGGGACGGTCTCTTCCGTTTCGCCTTCTTCGCGCTCGGCGCGGTCCGCCTCCGGAATGAGCCGGCGCAGATCCGGGTGATTGTCTGCCGCGAGAAGCTGGCACCCGGCGCACTCGCCGCAGGCATCGTCGGCGCGCGGCGACTCACACAGCAGGAACTGGGCGTAGGCCTCGGCGAGCTGGTGCTTGCCGATGCCGCGCGCGCCATGCAACAGCAATGCATGCGGCAGGCGCTCGCGCCAACCGACGAGCTGGTTCCAGATCTCGTGCTGCCAGGGCAATGGCGTCAGCCGTCCCATCGCGTCATCAGATCACTCAGTTGCTGCCGGATGGATTCCGGCTCGCGCGTCCCGTCGACGATGAAGAAGCGTGACGGTTCGGCGGCCGCCCGCTTCAGATAGGCGGCGCGCGCTGCAGCGAAAAAGGCCTTTTGTTCCGACTCGAACCGGTCCGCGTGCCGCGACTTCGCGAGTCGCGCCGCCGCGACCTCGGGAGGAACATCGAACAGCAGCGTCAGGTCCGGCTGCAGATCAGGATGAATCCAGCCTTCGAGTGCCGCGATGTGCTCTTCGGCGACTCCGCGACCGGCACCCTGGTAGGCGTAGGTCGCGTCGGTGAAGCGGTCGCACAGCACCCACTGGCCGGCCGCCAGCGTTGGCCGGATCACGCTTGCGAGATGTTCGGCCCGTGCGGCGAACATCAACAGCGTCTCGGTCGCTGGCGTCATCGGTTCATTGAGCATCAGCTCGCGCAGTGCCTCCCCGAGCGGCGTTCCGCCGGGCTCGCGCGTCTGCAGCAGGCGCAGCCCGCGCACGCGCAGCGCATGCGCAACCGCGTCGAACTGCGTGCTCTTGCCGGCGCCGTCGATGCCCTCGAGCGTGATGAAGCGCCCGCGCTCGGTCATCGCCCTGCCCGCTGGTACTTGTCCACGGCCTGATTGTGCTCGCTCAGCGTCGCCGAAAAGTGCGATGTGCCGTCGCCGCGCGCGACAAAATACAGCGCCGGAGTCTGCGCGGGGCGCAGCGCCGCTTCGATCGAGGCGCGTCCAGGCAGCGCGATCGGAGTGGGCGGCAGCCCGGCCCGCGTGTATGTGTTGTACGGGCCGTCGGTCGTCAGGTCGCGTTTGCGCAGGTTGCCGTCGAACCGGTCGCCCAGGCCGTAGATGACCGAGGGATCGGTCTGCAGCAGCATTCCCAGTTTCAGGCGGTTGACGAAGACGCCGGCGATCTGCGCCCGCTCTGCCGGCTGCCCGGTCTCCTTCTCGATGATCGACGCCATGATCAGCGCTTCGTAGGGCGATTTGTACGGAAGATCGGGCGCGCGGTTCGCCCAGGCCTCCTGCAGGGTCTTCATCTGCGAGCGATAGGCCTGTCGGTAGATCTCGAGATCACTTGTCGCCGGGTCGTAGACATACGTTTCGGGCGCAAACAGGCCTTCGGGATGCGGCTCGGTGGCCTCGATGGCCCGTAGCAACTCGGCGGGCGTCATGCGTGCCGCGTCCTGCTTCAGCTCCGGCTGCGACGCGAGATGCGCCTTCATCTCCTTGAACGTGATCCCTTCAACCAGCGTCAGGCGCTCGCGCAGCACGTCCCCGGCCCTGAGCTTTGCGAGCAACTGACCGAGCGTGATCCCGCGCTCGGCACCATAGCGCCCCGCCCGGAGCGTCTGCGATGTTCCTGTGATGCGCGCGAGGAGCACCATCGCGTCCGGGTCGACTTCGATGCCAGCCGCGCGCGCCGACTGTGCGATGCCCCGCACCGAAGACCCCGGCAGCACCTTGAATTCGATGCGGTCAGCGCTCATCTTCAAGGGTCGCTGGTCGACGTACCAGCGGATTGAAAGCCAGGCCACCGCGGCTGCGCCGAGCGCGAGCAGCAGAATGACGCCGAGCGCCCGCGCGCGCGTAGATTTGGACATGGGAACTGATACAGAGACCAATTCCTATAATAATCTGCAATGCGAATTGACTGATCCCGATGCCCAACGACGTTGCTGCAGTTACGAAATCCGCTCCCGGTTCGCCGCTTGAAGCGCGGGTGCTGGAGCCGGTGCTTGCGCCGTTGCACGAGTTAGGAGTGATCGAGATCAGCGGCGCCGATGCCGTGTCGTTCCTGCAGTCGCAGTTGACGAATGACGTCGCAGGACTCGGGCCCGACCGGATGGAGCTCGCCGGCTACTGCACGGTCAAGGGCCGGCTGTTGGCGACCTTCCATCTTTGGCGCAGTGCCGATGCCGTGCGGCTGCGCCTGCCGCGCGAGCTGGTCGCGCCGCTGATCAAGCGGCTGTCGATGTACGTGCTGCGCTCGAAGGCCAAACTCACGGACGCGAGCGATTCGTGGTCGACCTGGGCACTGATCGGATCGGGCAGCGAGCAGCGACTGCGCGACGCTGGCATCGAGGCACCGGCAGCGCCGTGGGGTTCGGGTCAGTCCGGAGACCTGCGGATCGATCGCGTCCTGCCCGCGCCCGGTGTCGACGAACGATTCCTGCTGACGCTGCGCGCCGGCTCGCAACTGCCGGCAGGCATCGCAGCTTTGCCGCGCGTGCCGAGCGCCGTCTGGTGGTCGAGCGAAGTGGCAGCCGCCGTGCCCACGGTGTTTGCCGCCACGCAGGAGAAGTTCGTGCCGCAGATGATCAACTTCGAAGTCCTCGGTGGAGTGAACTTCAGGAAGGGCTGCTATCCGGGGCAGGAAATCGTCGCGCGCAGCCAGTATCTCGGCAAGCTGCGGCGGCGCATGCATGTTGCCCACGTGGATGCGGCCGACGTTCAGCCCGGAGCCGACGTCTACGCCGGCGACGGGCAAGCCATCGGCACCGTCGTGATGGCAGCGGCGGCGGACAGCGGAACCGACCTGCTGTTCGAGGTCCCGGTCGACCGGCTGGAGTCCGGTTCACTGCATCTGGAGTCGGCCTCGGGCCCCAAGCTCGATGTCCGGCCCCTGCCCTACGAACTGTTCGATCCCACGGCCTGATGGCGATGGAACACTGGTACGTCTATTACAAGCTGCCGGAGTCGGCGCGTTCGGAGACGATCGACCGCGTGCGTCGCATGCAGGGCGCGCTGGCGGCGCAGGTCGGCGACACGCGCCTGGTCGAGCGCACCGACAACGGCGATATGCTGACGTTCATGGAAATCTACGAAGGCATCGACGCCCCGACGCGCTTTGCCGCAGCGCTCGAGGATGCCTTGCTGCGCTCTGGGCTGCCGGGCGAATTGCGAGCAGCGCGCCGTACCGAGCGCTTCCGGGAAGTCTAGGATGAAACGCCCCCACGCTCACTTCGTTCGCTGCCCCCTGAGGGGGCGCTCAGTGCCCTTCGGGCGGCCGGGCGGGCACTGATATGTGTTTGATGGTTCTCGCGTGGCACTCGCACCCGGATTACCCGTTGATCCTGGCGGGAAATCGCGACGAGTTCTACCTGCGGCGGACTCGACCCGCCGCGTGGTGGGGGCAGGCTGTCTCGTTGCTTGCCGGCCATGATGAGGAAGCCGGCGGCACCTGGCTCGGAATCACCCGTCGCGGGCGCTTCGCTGCGCTGACCAATGTGCGCTCTCCGGCCGAGCGCAATCCGCACGCGCCGTCGCGCGGTGCGCTCGTGTTGTCTGCACTCCAGGCGGCGGAGCGGCCGGCTTCATGGATCACGGCCAACGCCGCCCGCATGGCGGCGTACAACGGATTCAATCTGCTGGTCGGCGACGTGCTCCCGGCGGACCACGGCGACGCGGCCTCGCAGCTCCACTATTTCAGCAACCGCCTCGAGGCGCCGGCGCGCGCGCTTGCGCCGGGAATCTACGGCCTGTCGAATGCCTATCTCGATACCGCGTGGCCGAAGCTGACGCGCGCAGTCGGTGACTTCGCCTGCGCGATCGCAGCGCGGGTCGACATCGAGCCGCTGGTGCGCCTGATGGAGAACCGGCAACTGGCGCGCGACAGCGAATTGCCATCGACCGGCGTCCCGCTCGACTGGGAACGCGCGCTGTCGGCGATCCAGATTCGCGCGAACGGTTACGGCACGCGTGCGACGACGGTGCTGATGGTTCGCAACGACGGTCTGGCGACTTTCTTCGAGCGCAGCTACGACACGGCGGATCCCGACCGGTCATCCGATCGCCACTACGAGTTCATGATCGACCGCGCTGCCGAGCCTGCAGCCCGTCTGAAGGCGCCCCGCTCGAGCTGACGCTGCGCCCCCGCTAGAGCGGGCGGCGCATGTCGACGTGTGGGATCCCGGCGTCCATGTATTCGGCGCTGTCCACGACGTAGCCGTGCCGCTGGTAGAAGGCGACCGCATGCGTCTGCGCGCTCAGAACTGCCTCGCGGTGTCCGCGACGCCGGGCTTCGTCCATCAGCGCTGAGAGCAGGGCACTGCCGACGCCGCTGCCGCGCGCACGCTGCGCGACCGCCATGCGGCCTATATGACCATCGGGCAGAAGGCGCCCGGTGCCGACGACCTGCCCCGCCGCGTCCAGCGCGATTGCGTGCACGCTGCTCGCGTCCCACTCGTCGATCTCGATTTCCGGCGGGACCTTCTGTTCATCGACGAAGACAGCGAACCGGAGAGGAGCGGCGAGTGATCGCAGCTGCTCCCAGTCGCCCAGTTCAACCCGCACCATTCGCCGCCTCGTCGGGAGCGATGGTTTCGAATTCCCGGACGCGTGCGCGCAGCGATGCCGGGACCGGGACCGGGCTGAGTGTCGCGGGGTCCGCACAGACGTAGACCAGTTCGGCATCGATCAGGCGTGCCTCGTACTGACGGCGCCGGTAGATCTCGACGACGAAGCGCAGGCTGGTGTTCCCGAGCCGCGCAGTCCGCCCGCAGATTTCAAGCTCGTCGTCGTAGAACGCGGCCGAGTGATATTCGAGAGTCGCCTTGCGCACG
>DAINBQ010000210.1:0-1397 GCA_036732825.1 Burkholderiaceae bacterium
CCGCAGCGTCGAGCCGACGATGGGATCGGAGGACTTCTCGTTCATGTTGCGCGCGAGGCCCGGCGCCTATTTCTGGATCGGCAACGGCGACGGTGCTCACCGCACCTCCGGACACGGCCTCGGGCCATGCCAGCTGCATAACCCGAGCTTCGATTTCAACGACGAACTGCTGCCGCTCGGCGCGACCTACTGGGTACGGCTGGCCGAAAGGTATCTCGCGCGCTGAAAGCCGGGTGCGGCGGCGCGAAGCCTATGGCCTTCGCGTCACGGAAGGCGGTGTCGCCGAGTGGGCCAAGGTGCAGGATGAGAACTAGACGCGAAAGCGCTGCCGCAACCTTGGGTGGCGGAACACTGCGGCGGACGCGGCAGTGAAGATCGCGACTGCAAGCAGGATCAAGGTGAGCCGCAGGTAAGGCTCGCCGCTGGCGACGCGGCCGGCAGCAAAGGCTGCCAGCGTTCGTAGCCATTCGACCGCGCCGACCACCAGCGCGATCTGCACGGCGCGCGCGGCCCACGCACGCGGAACCGCGAGCAACGCGATGAAAGCGACTGAAACAGCCGCGAACAACAGTGAGCCGGCCCGGTAGAAGTGCGCGGCGAGTAACAGACCGGCGACGGCGGGCAGCAACGTGAGCAGAGTGGCCATGGGACTCCGAAAAGAACGGCCAGACTACGGTCCGGGGCCCCTGCCTTCGTTGACGGGAATCAGTCCACCGAGCGGGCAAGAAGGGTTTCCCTGGCGCCGCCTTGGCCCTGGCAACAGCGGCAGGCCGCAGCCGTAGGCCGGTTGAGGGTAGTCCTTATGCCCGACTGTGCCGGCGTGGCCCGACCGGTACTGTCGATCGCACTCCCCCGCCCGCGACCCTGAATCCCGAACTTGATGCGTTTTCTCGCGTTCCGCGCTCTTGCCGCCGCTGCCCTGGTCGCCCTGACCGGTGGCTGCGCGACCCTCACCGGCGAGCCGACGCAGCAAATCACGATCCAGACCGTCGACGCTCAGGGCCGCACCGTCGAAGGCATGGGCTGCAGCGTCATCAATGGTTCGGCGCAATATGTGGGTGACACGCCGATGTTCGACCTCAAGGTGCGGCGTTCCTCGACGCCGCTGGTCGTCGAATGCCGCCGCGACGGTTACCCGCTGGCGCGCGCTGTCGTCGTGCCGCGCGCCGACAACCTGCTTTCCTCGGGCGCGCAGCTGCTGCTGCCCGGCGGCACGTCGATGCTGCTGGTCGACCACTTCAGCGGCTACATGTATTCATACCCACGCTGGATCCGTGTGCAGTCGGGCGCCGACATGGTGTTCGACCGCCGCGACGAGCGCGGACGCGATCCCACGCCCGGACTGATCACACGCCAGTTCGACGAGTTCGTCCGCTTTGCCGGCGGCGGCGCACCGA
>DAINBQ010000210.1:1497-3591 GCA_036732825.1 Burkholderiaceae bacterium
AGGGTGCCTGACAGGACCGTCACATTTTCAGTCGCCGGATGGGTATGCAGTCCTATTGTTGTCTTCGGCGGGAGCTTGAGGCGAATCACGAATGGCCCGGATGACTTGGGGTCGCCGTCGATGACGGCTGTTTTCGCGCCCGGGCCGATAGAGGGAGCATCTTGCCACTTGATGTCGCGCAGCATTACAGCCGTGTACTCCTCGGCTGATACCGGCGTTGCAATCAACCCGCCCAACCCCAAAGTCAGACCGACTGCCGCAATCTTGACCTTGTTCATAACACCTCCTTCGCACTGAATGCGCAAATCGCTGGCCCCTTCCTCCGAAACCTGTTATTCGATGCACATCAGTTTACGTTCAGCCCGGTCACCTGCACCGGTGTCAGCACATCGCCGCCGGTCACACCATTGCCAATCTGGCCGCTGTCGTTGGCGCCCCAGGCCCACGCCGTTCCGTCATTGTGCTGCGCCAGCACGTGGTTGGCACCGACCGCGAACCGGTACGCGCCGCCGGGTAACGCCGACACCGGCGCGGCGCTCGAGCGAAACGACGGCGCGGCGCTGCCGGTGCCCAGCTGGCCGCTGCTGTTGCTGCCCCATGCCATCGGCACCTCGCTCATGGCGATCGAGGTATTGCCGCCGGCAGCGATCGAGAATGCGCGGCTGAAGCCGAGCACGCCCACTGGCGTCGAGCGGGGGGTCGTCGAGTTGTCGCCCAACTGACCCTCGCTGTTCGCGCCCCACGCGACGACGGCGCCGGTACCAAGGAGCGCGAGTGCGTGTTCATCGCCTGCAGCAATGGCCGTCACGCCTGAGAGGCCGCTGACCTGCACCGGAGATGAGCGACTGATGAACGTGCCGTCGCCAAGCTGCCCGCTTCCATTGGCGCCCCATGCCCACACTGTGCCGTCGGCGCGCAAGGCCAGCGAAAAGTGACCGCCCGCGGCAATTGCAGTGACATTGGTGAGTCCGGGCACCGCCACCGCGCGCAGCCGGTCCGTCGTCGTGCCGTCGCCGAGCTGGCCCGAGCTGTTGAATCCGACCGCGAACACGAGCCCGTCGTTGCGCAGCACGAGCGAATGCAGCGTGCCGGTCGAGATCGCGGTCGCACCGGCGACGACGAACCCGTTGTCGTGCGTCATCGGCAGTGGAATCGGCTGCGAGTTGGTGTTGCCGTTGCCAAGTTGTCCGAAACCGTTGTAACCCCAACCCCACACCGTGCTGTCCGAGATCATCAGACCGTGGCGCGATCCGCCGCCGGTCGCAATGGCTGTCGCTGGTTGCGGAACGAATCCCGGCAACGGGATCGGGCCCGGGACGTTTCGGTCGCCGCCGGCGCCGTTGCCCAGCGCTTCGCCAGAGTCGGATCCCCACGAAGACACAGCAGTGCCGGCCGCATTGCGCGCCAGGCTGAAGCCGTTGCCTGCAGCGATGCGAACGCCTGCGACTGGCGGGGGTGGCGTTCCTACCGTCAGGCGCGCCACGTTGCTGGTCACGGTTCCGAGGGCGTTCGAGACGCGAGCGCGGAACTGCGCATTGTTGTCGCTCGCCTGCACGCCGACCAGCGTGACGCTCGCGTTGGTGGCGCCGGCAATGTCGGCGAACGTTGTTCCGCCGTCATTTGAGCGCTGCCACTGGTAGGACACGTTCGTTCCGATCGCGACGACGGTGAAGGTCGCATCGGCGCCTGCTGCGACGCTCACGTCCTGAGGTTGCTGCGTGATCGAAGGCGGCACGATGCTCGCCGCGACGGTCAGCAAGGCCGCAACGCTGGTCGTCGCCCCTTCGAGATTGGAGACGATTACGCGAACCCGGGCGCCGTTGTCCGTCGCGAGCACGGTGGCCGCCGTCGTGTAGTTCGAGGCAGTGGCACCGGGGATGTCGATGAACGATGCGCCGCCGTCGCCGGAACGCTGCCACTGGTAGCTGAACGGCGGCGTGCCGAGCGCGGTGACGCTGAACGTTGCGGTCTGCCCTTCGACCACGCTCGCATCGGCGGGCTGCTGCGTGATCTGCGGCGGCTGGTTGCCGATGATGAAGAATGAAAAGCTGCCGACCTGTGCGACTAACGCGTTGCCGACGACGCTCGCGCCGG
>DAINBQ010000210.1:3691-5736 GCA_036732825.1 Burkholderiaceae bacterium
CCAACGCCGATCGCGACGATGTCCGGGGGCAGCGGCGCAATCACCGCCTGCGGCGTTGATTCGAACGGCGTGTCGGTTCCCAGGCCGCATTGCCCGTATTCGTTGTAGCCCCACGCGAACACCCGGCCGTCGATCAGCAGCGCGTGCGCGTGCGAGCCCCAACTCGCGGCGATCGCGACCGCCGGCGCGGGCAGGTTCACGGTGACCGGTGCGAGGCGCTGCTCGGTGGTTCCATCGCCCAGCTCGCCGGCGAGATTGGCGCCCCATGCGAACACGGTTCCCTGGTCGGTCAACGCCAACGAAAACAGGCCACCCGCAGCGATCGAAACGATGGGCTCCGGCATCGGAACCGGAATCGGCATCGTGCTCGCCGTCGTGGTTCCGTTGCCGAGTTGTCCCAAGTTGTTTGCACCCCACGCCCAGACGGTCCCATCGCGACGCAGCGCAAGCGCATGGCGCGATCCGGCCGCGACGCTCGCGACCTCAGTGAGCGCACCGACCGGCACCGGCGCCGGGCGATCCGTCACCGTGCCGTCGCCGAGCTGGCTGAACGTGTTGTCGCCCCAGGCACGCACCGAGCCATCGGCGAGCACGGCGAGCGAGAAGGTGCGCACGCTTTCCTGGCTTGCAGCGACCGCGCGCGCCGCGCCGAGGCCGGGTACGGGCTGCGGCGTCGCACGATCGATCGTCGAGCCGTCGCCGAGCTGGCCGTCGCGATTGCGGCCCCAGCCCCAGACCTCGCCGTTGGTCCGGATCGCCAGCGTGTGGCTGAAGCCGACCGACAGCGTGGCTACATCGGTCAGTCCGATCACGTCGACCGCATCGCCGCGAACGTCGAACGTGCCGTCGCCGAGCTGGCCGTCGCTGTTGCCGCCCCAGGCGCGCAGCGCACCGTTGGCGCGCAGGCCGATCGAATACGAACCGCCACCGCCCACCCGCGCCAGTGCCACGCCAGGATTCGCGCGAACCGTAAGCAGCGCCCCGGACGACGGCACCGAACCGGCCGGGTTGAACACGCGCACGCGGAACACGCTGCCGTCGTCGGCAAGCGCGACATTGGAGATCGTGAACGCCGCGCTCGTCGCGCCTGCGATCGGCGTGAAATTCACGCCGTCGGTGCTGCGCTGCCACTCGTAGGACAGGGCACCGCCGTTTGCGAGAACGGTGAAGGATGCGCTCGAGCCCGGCGCCGCGGTCACTGCCTGCGGCTGCTGCGTGATCACCGGCTGCACCGGCAGCGGAATCACGGTCAGGAACGCTGTGCGGCTGCACGTCGTGCCGGCGGAGTTGGTCGCGCACATCCGGAAGCGCGCGCCGTCGTCCACGGACTGCGCAACGAAGGCAATCGAGGTCGATGTTTCGCCGGCGATGTCGGCGAAGTTGCCTCCGCTGCCGGCGCGCTGCCACTGCAGGGTCTGTACGACCGACGAGGTCGATGCGGCGCTGAACACCACGCCCTGGTTCTCGACCGCCTGGACGTCGACCGGCTCGTTCACGATCCGCGGCGCGGTCGGCTGCACCAGCAGCCGTGCGGCGCGGCTGTCCTCGAAGATGCCGCCGAAGCCCGTCACGCGCGCTGTGTAGAGCGTGTTGTCGTGCGCGAGCGTGACATGCGGGATCAGGATCTCCGGGTTCGTCTCGCCGGGCAGTACGAACCCGTTGCGCAGCCACTGGTATCTGACCTGCGGATCGTTCGGTGCAAAGCCGAACGCCTCGACACGGAAGAACGCGAAACCGCCTTCGAACGCGGTCTGGTCGTCCGGCTGGTCGACGATGTGCACCGGGTCGTAGCAGCACGCGACGCCGATCCACGAGAAGGCGGTCGCCGCTGCCCGTACCGTGTTGCCGTCGTGTTCGGTGACGAGTTGCTGCCAGCCGTCACCGCGTGCGTTGGTCTTGATCAGGAAGGCACGCTGTCCGGATGGGAGCTGTGTCGGGTCGAAAGGCACCGACAACGTGACCGGCACGCCGAACGAAGTGCCGTGCGGCGTCAATGACACGAGCGGAGCCAGCAGCCGGCTTCCCGAGGGCAGCGGTGGCGCGCC
>DAINBQ010000211.1:0-5725 GCA_036732825.1 Burkholderiaceae bacterium
CGTCGATCAGCACGATGCCCTCCGGCAGCGCGCTGATCGTGCGCCGGAAGCGCTCCTCGTTCTCCTGCAGGCGCCGCTCGTTGCGCTCGGTCGAGCGTCGCGTGCGGTAGAGCCGCGCGAAAACGTCGGTCCAGATGCCGAGGCCGTTTGGAATGTCGTCGAGCCTGGGATGCTCGAGCCAGTCGGCCAGCAGGCTCGCATACAGCAGGTGCTGCACCAGCAGCAGCGTCAATCCGACGACGGCGACCCACAGCCCGGCCTTCGTCCCGAACAGGAATCCGGCAATCGCGGCCGCAGCCGCCAGCACGCCGACCCGCGCAAAGGCCGGAGCCAGAACCGCCAGTCGGCTACGGAACCGCTCGGACATGGCGGCAGTCTAGACGGATCGATACAGCGCGCGGGAGCGCGCCCGCGCGTGACTTCACTGCTCGGACCGGGTCGACAGCCGGTACCCGAGCCCGCGCACTGTCTGGATCAAGTGCTGCGCGCCCAGCGGCGCCAGCGCCTTGCGCAGCCGCAGCACGTGGACGTCAATCGTGCGCTCCTCGATGAAGACGTGATCGCCCCAGACGCTGTCGAGCAACTGCGTGCGCGAGAACACGCGGTCCGGATGGCTGATCAGGAAGCGCAGCAGCTTGAACTCGGCAAGCCCGATCCTGACCGGCTTGCCGTCGACCTGGATCTCGTGCTGTTCCGGGTCGAGCGTCAGCGGTCCGTACGAAAGCGTTTCGCCGCTGTGCTCGGGCGCCCGCCGGCGGAAGACAGCACGGATGCGCGCGACCAGTTCGCGCGGCGAAAACGGCTTCACGACATAGTCGTCGGCGCCCGTGTCGAGACCGACCACCTTGTCGGCCTCGTTGCCCTTGGCGGTCAGCATGATCACCGGGACGACCCGCGTGCGCTCCTGCGAACGCAGATCGCGCAGCAGCTCGATGCCCGATTTGTCCGGCAACATCCAGTCGAGCAGCACGAGGTCCGGCAGCTCGCGGTCGATCGCCTCGCGCCCGGCGCGCACCGAGTCGGCCCGCCGCACGGCGTAGCCCTGCGAACTGCAGGTGTACGCGACGAGCTCCTGGATCGCCGGCTCGTCCTCGATGATCAGTATTGAGGTGGCACTCATTCAGGCTATTTCTGCACTAGGCCTTGGCGACCGCACGTTCGATGGCTTCCGGCGACTGGTGGCGTGCGTCCCAGCCCTGCGAGATGAAGATCACATGCTCGGCCACGTTCTTCGCGTGGTCGCCGATGCGCTCGATCGCCTTCGCGACCCAGACGGCGTCGAGCGCCGCCGAGATCGTGCGCGGGTCTTCCATCATGAACGTGATCAGCTGGCGCAGGATCGCGCGGAAGCGATCGTCGACGCCCTGGTCGTCCTTGATGATGCCGGCCGCAGCCACGGCATCCATGCGCGCGAACGCGTCGAGCGTCCGCCGCAGCATCGACGCCGCCGCGTCGCCCGAATACTTGATGTCGGGAATGCGGTTGAGCCGCGCATAGCCGCCCTTCTCGTGCAGCCATTTCACGGCGCGTGCGATCTTGCTCGCCTCGTCACCGATGCGCTCGATGTCGGTGATCGCCTTCGCGACGCCCGTGATCATGCGCAGATCCCCGGCCGTCGGCTGGCGGCGCGCGATCACATGATTGACCATCTGGTCGAGGTCCATCTCCGCCTCGTTCACGCGCTTGTCCGCATCGATCGCCTGTTGCGCGAGCTGCAGGTCGACCGTCTCGAAGGCGACCAGCGCGGTGCGCACCTGCGATTCGACGAGACCTCCCATCTGCAATACGCGCGAGCGCATCGCCTCGAGTTCCTCGTCGTACTTCCGGATCGAGTGATCGCCGCTCGTCATCTTGTCTCCTTCTGCTGGTCCCGTGCCGTTCAGCCGAACCGGCCCGTGATGTAGTCCTCGGTTTCCTTGCGGGTCGGCTTGATGAATATCTGGTCGGTTTCGCCGAATTCCATCAGTTCGCCGAGGTACATGTAGGCGGTGTAGTCCGAAACCCGCGCCGCCTGCTGCATATTGTGCGTCACGATCGCAACCGTGTAATCGCTCTTCAATTCGTCGATCAGTTCCTCGATCTTCGCGGTGGAGATGGGGTCGAGTGCGGAACACGGCTCATCAAACAGGATGATCTCCGGTCGCACTGCAATGCCGCGCGCAATGCACAGCCTCTGCTGCTGCCCACCCGACAGGCTGGTGCCACTCTGGCTCAGCTTGTCCTTCACCTCGTTCCACAGCGCAGCCTTGCGCAGCGCCCACTCGACGCGGTCGTCCGTCGTCGACTTGGAGAGTTTCTCGAACAGCCGCACTCCGAAGGCTATGTTGTCGTAGATCGACATCGGAAACGGCGTCGGCTTCTGGAAAACCATCCCGATCTTGGCGCGGATCAGCGCGACATCCTCCTTCGAAGTCAGGATGTTCTCGCCGTCCACCTGCACTTCCCCTTCGGCGCGCTGTTCGGGATAGAGCTCGTACATGCGGTTGAACACGCGCAACAGCGTCGACTTCCCGCACCCGGAGGGTCCGATGAAGGCGGTGACCTTCTTCTCCGGAATCTGCAGGTTGATGTTCTTCAGCGCCTGGAACTTCCCGTAATAGAAGTTGAGGTCACTGACCTTCATCTTGATGCGCTCCTGGTCGAGCGCCATCGGGGGCCTGGCAACGGCAGCGTCCATCTGCGATTCGCCTTTCTAGCCTGAGATAGGTTCTAGTGCTTCTGCCGGAACAGCACGCGCGCAAGGATGTTCAAAGCGAGCACGCCCACAGTGATGAGGAACACGCCAGCCCACGCCATCTGCTGCCAATTGGCGAAGGGGCTCATCGCAAACTTGAAGATCGTGACCGGAAGGTTTGCCATCGGATCCCGCAGATCGAGGCTGAAGAACTGGTTCGACAGCGACGTGAAGAGCAATGGCGCGGTTTCGCCGGCGATCCGCGCCAGCGCGAGCAGCACGCCGGTCACGACCCCGGCGCGGGCCGCCTTCAGCGTGACCCGCATGATCATCACCCACTTCGGCGCGCCGAGCGCAACTGCGGCTTCACGCAGCGAGTTCGGAATCAGCTGCAGCATGTTCTCGGTCGTCCGCACGACGACCGGCACGACGATCAGCGCCAGCGCAATGACGCCCGCGTAGCCGGAAAAGGTCCGTGTCTTGGCGACGATGGCCGCATAGACGAACAGGCCGATCACGATCGACGGCGCCGAAAGCAGGATGTCGTTGATGAACCGCGTGAGGTGACCGAGCCAGGTGCGTTGGCCGTATTCGGCGAGGTAGATGCCGGCGAGGATTCCGATCGGGGTGCCGACGGCGGTCGCGGCCAGCACCATGATCAACGAGCCGACGATCGCATTTGCCAGGCCGCCGCCCTCCGCGTTGGGCGGCGGTGTCGACTCGGTGAAGGTCGCGATCCCGATGCCCTTGGCGCCCAGGATCAGCGTGTCCCACAGGATCCAGACCAGCCACACCAGTCCGAACGCCATCGCCGCAAGCGAAAGCGCGAGCGCAATCGCATTGACCAGTTTGCGTCGCCGGTGCAGCGGCAGCCGATAGTCGGCGCGGGAGACCGGAATCGAACTCATGTGCGACGGCCCTCATTGCGTCGCAGGCGCAGCAGCAGCAGCTTCGAGAAGGCGAGCACGACGAAGGTGATGAAGAACAGGATCAGGCCGAGGTAGATCAGCGAGGCCTCGTGCAGCCCGGGAGTTGCCTCGGCAAACTCATTGGCCAGCGCCGAAGTGATCGAATTGGCGGCCTCGAACAGCGACAGGGTGTTCAACTGGTTGAAGTTGCCGATGACGAAAGTGACAGCCATCGTCTCGCCCAGCGCCCGGCCAAGCCCGAGCATGATGCCGCCGACGACGCCGACCTTCGTGTAAGGCAACACCACTCGCCAGACCACTTCCCAGGTCGTCGAGCCCAGTCCGTAGGCCGACTCCTTCAGCAGCGCGGGCGTCACTTCGAACACGTCCCGCATGACCGCGGCGATGAACGGGATGATCATGATGGCGAGAATGATCCCGGCCGACAGGATCCCGATCCCGACAGGCGCCCCCGAAAACAGTCCGGACAGCACCGGCACGTCACCGAACGCGGACTGCAGCGGCTGCTGCACGTATTTGGCGAGGATCGGCGCGAAGACCAGCAGGCCCCACATGCCGTAGACGATGGACGGAATCGCTGCCAGCAATTCGATCGCGGTGCCGAGCGGCCGCTTCAGCCACTTCGGCGAAAGTTCGGTCAGGAAGAGCGCAATGCCGAAACTCACCGGCACGGCGATGATCAGCGCGATGATCGACGTCGCCAGGGTGCCATAGATCATCACCAGGCCGCCGAACTTCTCCTGGACCGGGTCCCACTCGGCATTGATCAGAAAACCGAGCCCGAACTCCTTGATCGACGGCCAAGCCCCGACCACCAGCGACGCGATGATCCCTGCGAGCAGCAACAGGGTGATCAGCGCTGCGGCCCGCGTGAGCACCGAGAACACGACATCGCCGAGGGTGCCGGACCTGCGTCCCGGCGGCTTCTCGGGCATCTGTAGCGTGTCCTTTAGCGGGAAGGTCGACGTTTCGCCAAGTGTAGCGTCCATGGGAGCGCTCCCCGCGTTGCAGCGGACGTTTGAAGCTGTCCCCCGTTCCAGTGACCGGAGGATCGCGCTCCGGGCGAACTGCGCCCGGTCGCGACCGCCCGGGTTACTTAACGGCGACCGGCTTGCCCGCCACGTCCGTGATCTTGCCCCACTGCTGGCGGATGAGCGTCTCGACGCTGTCGGGCAGCGGAACGTAATCGAGTTCCTCCGACATCTTGTCGCCGTTGGCAAACGCCCAGTCAAAGAATCGAAGGGCCGACCGCGCCTGCTGCGGCTTGTCCTGCTTCTGGTGCATGATGATGAAGGTCGCGCCGGTGATCGGCCAGGCTTCCTTGCCCGGCTGATTGGTCAGGATCTGGTAGAAGGATTTGTTCCACTCCGCCCCGGCCGCCGCGGCCTTGAACGATGCGTCATCCGGAGCGACAAAACTGCCCGCAGAGTTCTGCATCAGCACGTGCGGCAGCTTGTTTTGCTTGGAATACGCGTATTCGACATAACCGATCGAATTCGGCAGGCGTTGCACGAACGCCGAGACGCCCTCGTTGCCTTTGCCACCCGCGCCTGTCGGCCAGTTGACCGCAGTACCTTCGCCGACCTTTGCTTTCCAGTCGGGGTTCACTTTCGACAGGTAGTTCGTGAAGATGAAAGTGGTACCGGAGCCATCGGCGCGACGAACGACTGCTATCTGCGCATCCGGCAGCTTGACGCCGGGATTCAGCGCTGCGATCGCCGAATCGTTCCACTTCGTGATCTTGCCAAGATAAATGTCGCCGAGCACCTGGCCGGTCAGCCGCAGCTGGCCGGCTGGAATCCCAGTGACGTTGACAACCGGAACGACGCCGCCAATGACGGTCGGAAACTGGACCAGGCCATCCTTCTGCAGTTCGGCGTCCGTCAGCGGCATGTCAGACGCGCCGAAATCCACCGTCTTGCCGCGAATCTGGCGCAGACCGGCACCGGAACCAACCGATTGATAATTCAGGCGGGCGCCGGTGGCTTTGTTGTACGAATCGGCCCACTTCGCGTACAGCGGCGCCGGAAACGTCGCTCCTGCTCCGGTGGCGTCCTGTGCAACGGCAGCGGACAAGCCGCCCGTAAGAGCCATGCCAACGATGGCTGATTTGAGCATTTGC
>DAINBQ010000212.1:0-2049 GCA_036732825.1 Burkholderiaceae bacterium
TTCTTCCGCAAGCTGGTCGACGCGACGCCGGCGTCCGAAGATGACCAGCATGTCCCGGTGCTGATCCATTCGGTGCCGCAGATTCCTTCGCGGCCGGCTGCGATCCTGCGCGGTGGCCCGTCGCCGCTGCCGGCGCTGCTCGCTGCGCGCGACCGCCTGCTGACGGCCGGCGCCACCGCGCTGGCAATGCCGTGCAACACCGCATATCACTGGTATGCGCAGTTGATCGACGGTTGCCCGGTGCCGTTCCTGCACATTGTCGACGCGGTCCGCGACCAGCTGACGGTAGGCTCCGGCCAGGTCGGCTTGATAGCCACCCGCGCGACGCTGGCGGCCGGCGTCTATCGACGGCTCGAAGCGGAAGGGTTCGTGCTGCTGTCGCCGGACGATGCGCAATACGACCACTCGGTCCAGCCTGCGATCGACGCCGTCAAGCGCGGAGCGCCGGCCGAGGCCGGCCCTCTGATCGAGCCCGCCATCGAGTCATTGCTCGATGGCGGTGCCGGCGTCGTCATCCTCGCGTGCACCGAACTGCCGATCGCGCTCGACGCGATCGACTCGCCGCTGCGCACCCGCTGCATCGATTCGACCGATGCGCTCGCGCGCGCCTGCGTGCGCTGGTGGATGCACAGTCGCGGCTGAACGCTTACCTATAATCGCCCGCCATGCTCCGACTCTCCCGTCGCGCCGATGCACTCGGCACCGAGAATGCGTTCGTCGTGCTGGCCGAGGTGAACCGGCTGATCCGCGCGGGCAAGGACATCATCTCGTTCTGCATCGGGCAGCCGGACTTTCCGACGCCGGTGCACATTCAGGACGCGGCGGTCGAGGCGATCCGGGGCGGCAAGCATGGCTATACGCCGTCGGCCGGCATCGATGAACTGCGCGCTGCGGCCGCGCGTTCGATGAGTGCGCTGCGCGGGCTCGACATTGAACCGGACGAGGTCGTCGTCGGCGCCGGCGCGAAGCCGTTCATCGCATATGCAATCGCATCGCTGACCGACTATGGTGTCGGCGACGAAGTGATCTACCCGGTCCCCGGATTCCCGATCTACGAGTCGCAGATCGTCGCCAATGGCGCAGTGCCGGTCGCGTTGCCGCTGCGCGAGGCGCGCGGCTTCGCATTCGACCCGGCGGAGCTGGAGGCCAGGATCGGACCGAAGACGCGTCTGCTGATCCTCAACACCCCGCACAACCCTACCGGAGGCCTGCTCACGCTGCGCGATCTGCAGGCGATCGCCGAGGTGCTGCGCGCGCATCCGCAGGTCTGGGTCTATGCGGACGAGATCTACAGCAAGCTCGTCTACGACGGCGATTTCGCGTCGATCGCATCGCTGCCCGGCATGCGCGAGCGCACGATCATCAGCGACGGCGCGTCCAAGACCTACGCGATGACGGGCTGGCGCATCGGCTTCGTCGCGAACAAGGCGCTCGCGCCCGTGTTCACGCGCTGGATTACGAACACCGAGTCCTGCGCATCGCAGATCAGCCAGTGGGCGGCGCTCGCGGCGCTGACCGGTCCGCAGCACGAGGCCGACCGGATGAGGGACCGCTTCCGTGCGAGGCGCGACCTGATCGTGCGGTTGTTGGACGAGGTGCCGGGGTTCCGCTGCGCGGCGCCGGGTGGGGCTTTCTACGCATGGCCGAACGTCACCGAGGCCTGTAGGCTCGCCGGCGCGAAAGACTCGGAGCAACTGCGCCAGCGGCTGCTGCATGAGGCCGGGGTCGCGGTGCTGGCCGATATCCATTTCGGGCCGCGGGTCGAGGGCGACGGCCAGCATATCCGCTTCTCGTATGCGGCGAGCGAGTCAGCGATCGAGGAGGGAGTGCGCCGCATCGACCGCTACCTGCGCAAGGCAAAGACATGAGTCTGGATACCAGCAAGGCGCGGGCCGCGATCCTGCGCCGGATCCGTACCAGTCAGCACCGTAGCGGCCGCGGTGCGACTGCGGAACGCGCTCAGATCGATGAATACCTGGGGCGGCACCCGGCGGGCCCGCTGCCGGCGGCGGTGGCTGATCTCAAGGCGCGGTTTCGAACGATGGCCGA
>DAINBQ010000212.1:2149-3874 GCA_036732825.1 Burkholderiaceae bacterium
GGTCTGGTCATCCACGCGAATTCGATCACGCTCACCCCCGGCACCATCACGATCGAGGCCCAGAAGAGCGAGTTCCTGGTCCATGCGTTGACGCGTGCCGGCGCCGAGGGCGTGACGACGGGTGACATGGATCGCCGCGTGAGTGCCTGCGAAGGAGGCGACTGATGTTCGCAGCCGCCAGTGTCGCGGTGCTCGTGACGCTGACGCTGGTGATCGTGCGCGCCGCGCTGGGACCCACACTCTTCGACCGCGTGCAGGCCGCCAACACGGTGGGCACCTGCGCGCTGATGCTGCTCGCGCTGATCGGCTTCCTGACAGGGCGGCCCGAGTTCCTCGACCTTGCGATTGTTTACGGCCTGCTCAATGTGATCGGCACGATTGCGGTCCTCAAATACTTTCGGTACGGCGGCCTGGGCGACACCGGCGAAGAAGGCGAGGGAGGTTCGTGAGCGCGCTGCTCGATGTGTTGACGTGGATCTGCCTGATCGCCGGCGGCCTGTTCTGCATCGTTGGCGCAGTCGGGATGCTGCGCATGCCGGATTTCTTCACGCGCCTGCACGCGGCGAGCGTGATCGAGACGCTCGGTGGAGGGCTGATCCTGCTGGGATTGTTGTTGCAGGCCGGTTTCACGTTGGTGGCCGTGAAACTGATCATCATCGGGCTGCTGGTTTTCTTTGCCAGTCCCACTGCGACTCACGCACTTGCCAAGGCCGCGATGGAGCGCGGCCTGAAGCCACTGCTTGCTGCGGAGGAGGACGAACCATCGAAACTCTGATCATCAATGTGCTGCTGGTGCTGATGGCGGTCGCCGTAGTGGTGCTGGCCCGCGTACGCAACCTGTTCTCGGTCATCGTGCTGGCGGGCCTCTACAGCTTCCTGATGGCAACGGTCCTCGTCGCGCTTGATGCGGTGGACGTCGCGATGACCGAGGCGTCGGTGGGCGCCGGCATCTCGACCGTCCTGCTGCTCGGCGCCCTGCACCTGTGCAGGAGCGAAGAGGCAAAGCCGGCGCACAAGCCGTGGCTGCCACTTGTCGTGTCGGCGGCGTGCGGGTTGCTGCTTGTCTACGGCAGTCTCGGTTTGCCGGCGTTTTCCGATCCCGGCGCGCCGATCCATACGCATGTCGTGCCGCGCTACCTGCAGGACGGGCCCAACGAGACCGGAGTTCCCAATGTGGTGACGGCGGTGCTTGCGAGTTACCGCGGCTACGACACGCTGGGCGAGACCACGGTCGTGTTCACCGCGGGCGCCGGCGTCGTCGCGCTGCTGCGGCGTCGGCGCCCGCGCAAGGAGCAGTCGAAGTGAAGAGCTACCTCGTGCTGCGAGTTGTCGCGAAGGTATTCCTGCCCTTCATCCTGATCTTCGCGCTCTATGTCCAGTTTCACGGCGACTTCGGTCCGGGCGGCGGCTTCCAGGCGGGCGTGATCATTGCCGCAGCCGTCGTTTTCTATGCGCTGATCTACGGCCTGGCTAACGCCCGGCGCGTGGTTCCCGAACGGCTGGTGGAAGCGATGATGGCGGCAGGCGTGCTGGTTTATGCCGGCGTCGGCTTGATCGGCCTGCTGCTGGGCGGCAATTTCCTCGACTACTTCGTGCTCGACCGCGATCCGGTCCACGGCCAGCATCGCGGCATCTTCTGGGTCGAAGTCGGCGTGGCGATCACGGTGTCCGGCGTCATGCTGAAGATCTTCTACATGTTCGCCGACCGCGGCAGGATCGACGAAT
>DAINBQ010000212.1:3974-5702 GCA_036732825.1 Burkholderiaceae bacterium
AGCATGGCCAGCCACTTCAGCTATGCAGTGACGATCTTCCTGATGATCGCGGGGCTATTCATCGTCATCTCCCGCGGCAACCTGATCAAGAAGCTGGTCGGGCTGGGTATCTTTCAGACCTCGGTCTACCTGTTGTACATCGCGCCCGGAAAGCTGATCGGCGGGACGGCGCCGATCGTCAGCGAAGCCTTCGACGTCTACTCGAATCCGCTGCCTCACGTGCTCATCCTGACGGCGATCGTCGTCGGCGTCGCGACCCTCGCGCTCGGGCTCGCGCTCGTCGTGCGGATCCGCGAGGCCTACGGCAGCATCGAGGAGGACGAGATCCTCACCAAGGACCACGAAGACAGCATCGCAGATCAACGATGAGTGTCGCCCCGCACCTGCCCGCGCTGCAGGTCGTCGTTCCGCTTGTCGCTGCTCCGCTCAGCGTGCTGCTGCACGACCGGCGCGCCGCGTTCCTCGTCGTCCTTGCCGCCTCCTGGGCAGCCTTCGCGATCGCGATCGCGCTATGGCTGCAGGTGAACGACACCGGGATCATTTCGTACCACATGGGCAGCTGGGCGCCTCCCTGGGGGATCGAATACCGGGTGGATCGCCTCTCCTCGTTCGTGCTCGTACTGGTCGCCGGCGTGGCCGCCGTCGTACTGCCGTACAGCTGGACCAGCATCGAACGGGAACTGCCGCGCGAGCAGCATTATCTTTTCTACACGATGTTCGCGCTGTGCCTGGCGGGGCTGCTGGGCATCACGATCACCGGTGATGCGTTCAACATCTTCGTGTTCCTCGAGATCTCCTCGCTCTCGACGTATGTGCTGATTGCGCTGGGGCGAGATCGGCGCGCTCTGATGGCCGCCTACCAGTACCTGATCATGGGAACGATCGGGGCGACCTTCATCGTGATCGGCATCGGCCTCCTGTACCTGCAGACGGGCACCCTCAACCTGGTCGACATCGGGCAGCGACTGCCGGCGATCTCCGGGCACCGAGCCGTGCTCGCGGCACTTGCGTTCCTCACCGTGGGACTGTCGCTGAAGCTCGCGCTGTTCCCGCTGCATCAGTGGCTGCCCAACGCCTACGCCTACGCGCCGTCCGCGGTATCGGCATTTCTGGCCGCGACCGCCACCAAGGTGGCGGTTTACGCGTTGCTGCGCTTCTATTTCTCGGTGTTCGGCGCGACCGCGGTTTTCCTCCAGCTGCCGATGGCCGAACTGATGCTGGTTCTCGCGCTGGGCGGCATGTTCGTGGCCTCGACAGTTGCGTGCTTCCAGAATGACCTCAAGCGACTGTTCGCGTATTCCAGCGTTGCGCAGATCGGCTACATCGTTCTCGGACTGTCGTTCGATTCGGTCACCGGGCTGACGGCCACGATCGTGCACCTGGCCAATCACGCGGTGACCAAGGGCGGCGTCTTCCTGCTGCTGGGTGCCGTCGTTGCATCGATGGGCGGAGTGACGCTGGCCCGGATGCAGGGCGTGGGACGCGTGATGCCGCTGACCAGCTTCGGCATCGTGCTTTGCGGCCTGTCGCTGATCGGCGTGCCGGGAACCGCGGGGTTCGTCAGCAAGTGGTACCTGGTGCTCGCCGCAATGGAGAAGGGGCAGTGGTGGCTGGTCTCCCTGATCGTGCTGTCATCGCTGCTTGCGGTCGTATACGTCTGGCGGTTCGTCGAGGCCGCATACTTCAAGGCGCCGCGCGCCGATCTCGTCGATGCGCGTGAAGCGTCGC
>DAINBQ010000213.1:0-5693 GCA_036732825.1 Burkholderiaceae bacterium
TCAGCGCGACGGCGGTGAACTGAGCGGAAGCAGCAGCCGGCGCAGCGCCCGGTCCTGTTGCAGCGAGCTGCGAACTCCCCCAAGACAAAGCCCGGCTTCGGCCGGGCTTTGCTTTTGACGAATCGGCGAAAAGGCAACTCGATCCCGGCGGCTCGCATCGGGGTAGTCAACCGTGGCCGACCGGCGCGACGATTCGATTGCGCGACGTCACCGACTCTTGGATCATCGGACTTTCCACCAGGGTCGCCCCGACGCGCGAGGACAAGCCGATGAACATCCTGAAGTCTCCCGTATTGGCGCTCGTTGCGTTGGCAATGAGTGCCGCCGTCCATGCCCAGAGCTTTCCCACGAAGCCGATCACGTTTGTCGTACCGTTCGCCGCCGGCAGCGCGACCGATCAGCTGGCGCGAGCGCTCGGACAGGCAGTGAGCGCAGAGACGAAACAGTCGGTCGTTGTCGACAACAAACCTGGCGCGAGCGGGTTCATCGGCGCGCAGGCAGTGGCAAAGGCCGCGCCCGATGGCTACACGGTGTTCATCACGACGAACACCACGCACGCCGCGAATGAGCACCTGTACAAAAAACTGCCGTACGACCCGATCAAGGACTTCGCGCCGGTGACCGGGCTCGCGAAGGGCGCGCAGATCATGGTCGTGAACCCGAACCTGCCCTACAAGACAGTCGCCGATTTCATCGCTGCGGCCAAGAAGGAGCCGGGCAAGATCTCGTTCGGCAGCGGCAGCTCTTCGAGCCGAATCGCAGGCGAACTGCTGCAGCAGATGGCCGGAATCGAGCTGCTGCACGTCCCGTACAAGAGCAATCCGCTGGCGATCACCGACCTGCTCGGCGGACAGATCCAGATGATGGTCACCGACATGGCGACCGGCATGCCGCAGGTGAAGGCGGGCAAGCTGCGCGCGCTCGGCGTCTCGTCGCTGAAACGCTCGTCGCTCGCGCCCGATGTGCCGACGATTTCCGAGGCCGGCGTCAAGGGCTACGAGATGGGGTTCTGGTTCGCCGCCTACGTGCCGGCCGGCACGCCGCCCGCCGTCGTCAAGCGCATGAACGAGCTGCTGGTGAAGGCGACGGCCAGCGCGGGGGTCAAGAGCCTCTTCGACTCGACCGGATTCGAGGCCTTCACGACGACGCCCGAGGAACTCGCGAAGTTCCAGCTTGCCGAGAGCCAGAAGTGGCAGTCGATCATCAAGAAAGCCGGCATCCAGCCGGAGTAGTTGCGATCGAGGGCGACTAGCACGGCACCGGCCTGAACTCGACGCGACGATCGAGCGCGTCGCGCAGGTCGTCGGTGCCGATGCCGACCAGTTTCTCCCGCGAGCCGACGCCGCTGGCGATCACGCGGCCTTTCAGCTGCGGCGCTTCGCGCTCGAGCCGGTTCTTCACGTTTTCGGCGCGCAGCACCGACAGCCGCTCATTCAGCGGTTCGGGTCCTGTCGGGCTCGTGTGGCCGACGATGTTCAGGCAGGCGGACTTCGCCGCAGACTGGCGCGCGATCTGCGAGATCCACATCGGATAGGGCGCGCTGAGCCGGGGGTCGGTGATGAAATCGGTCGACCCGGGCCGGAAGAGAAACTTCACGCCGAGGCGGTTGGTGCCCAGTCCCACGCGCACTGCGTCACCGAACGCCTTCTCCGCATCGGCGCGCTTGCCAAGCTTCCAGCTCGCGCTGTAGATGCCGTTGTGCACGCGCAATTGGTCGCCTTTCGGAGTGTTGAGCGCGCTGCGATAGACCTCGACTGCCTCCTGGAGTCGGCCGCGATCCTGCAGCGCGGTTGCCTCTGCGATCAGCGACGCCGCGAGGATGCCATCGAGGTAGGCCGGGTCGATGCGATCGCCGGGCTTCGTCGTCTGGCAGGTGCGTACGTAGGCGTCGACGGCCGGATCCTTGGCCCAGGTCGGCGCGTCCTGTAGGTGCGCGAGCGGCATCAGGTCGATGCCTTCGACCTGCGCCCGTGCGACGCCCTTCGCGACGATCAGCCCGGACTTCAGGTCTGCGAGCGCGAGACAGATGCGGAACGCTTCGCGGGCGCCGCCGACCTGGTTCTTCAGGTCGATCGCAGTGAAAGTCCCGACCAGCACGATCGGCGCCTGGCCGATGCTCTTGCGGGAGATCGGCTGCACGTTGAAGCCAGGGTACTTGCTGCGCACGAGGCCCTGGATTTTCTCCTCCATCGACTGCGTCGTTACGCTCTGCGTGTAGGACACCGCATCGACCAGCGGATCGATGACCAGCAGTCGCTGCGCCGGCGGCGCGCCAAGTGAAGTTGACGCAGCCGAGAAGAGCTTGTTGGCCGCATCGAGCAGGGCGCTGTCCAGCGGTTGCACGGGGATCGGCGGCGGGGCAGGCGCGGGCGACGGCGCGGCCGGAGGTGGAGTCGGCGCGGGCGCGGCGACTGGAGCCGGTGCAGGCGCGGGTGTCGCCGGCAGCGGCGCAGCAGCCTGCGGAAACAGTGAGCATGCGGCGACCTGCAGCACGACCGCGACGCAGGTGATGGGGTTCATGACAAAACGCAGGACGGCAACGACGGGTGCAAGTGAATTGTTCATTTTGCGCACTCCTTGCTGCTGAGGAACTTCCGCTCTTCGGCGGTCAACTGGCCGGTGGTCTGGAATTTCTCTGCGATTTCGATGCAGCGACTGTTTGAGGCGGCACGCGGGGGATCGGCGGCGCGCACCTTCGGCTTGTCGACCGGGACAGGCTCGATGACGGTAACGGAGGGCGGTGACGGATTGGCGGGAGCAGCCACCGCGGCGTCTGGACTCGGGATCTTCGTGACGATCTCGGGCTCGAATCCGCCGGCCGACGCCCCGCCGGTCGATGTCCTGCCGTCGGGAGCGATCACTGTCCGACCGATCCATACCGTCGCGATCGAGACCGCCGCGAGCCCCAGGCCCCAGATCAGTTTTCGGCGCCTCGGCGACGGGTCTACCGACTCTCCAATCGCCTTCACGGCCTGCGCCTCCCGGTCGATCCGATCCGAGGCAGCTGGAATTGTCTCGGCCCCGGCATCCTGCGCGCCGCTGGCGGGTGTCTCCTCGTGCAACTGAGTTGGGCTCTCTACGCTTGGCGCTTCTGCCTTCGGCGCGAGCGTCGGGACGGCGGTACCGATACTGCGATAGGTCGGCGCGCGATGCGAAGTGAAGTCAGGCGCTCCCGACAGGGTGGCCGGCGCTTGCCATTCTCCAGCCTGCGTTGCCGGCCCGAGTGTCGGCACGGCGATCTTCGCGCGCTGGGGAACCGGGCCCTTCCTTGGTTCGAGCTTTGCCAGCGTGCAGAGGTCGGCGATCAGGTGTGTCAGCCGCGGATCGTCTCGCGCGCCGGTCCAGCCGATCAGGTCGAACGCCTGAGTCTGCCGAAACTCCATCGGCGGCTTGACCCGCTCGAGCCGCACCGGCAGCAACTTGTCGGTCTGCAGCGCCTCGTAGGCCTCGATGCGCACCCATCGGCTCGCGACCGAACTCGCGGTCCACAGCACAAGCAGGCAGCGCGCGAGGTTCAGTTCGTCTTCGAGGACCTTGGGCCAAAGTGTTCCGGCACGTGTCTCCTGGTCCCAGAAGACATCCCATCCGTAGCCCTCGAGCAGCTCGACGAACTGCGCCGCAAGCGCCTTGTCCTGGCGCGAGTAGCTCACGAAGACGTCAGCCATCCCCACCTCCAGCCGCCCGCCGCGGCCCGGATCGCTCCCGGCGCGGCCTTTGGCGGAGACCTGCCGGACCACGCGAGTCTAGGAGTGAAGCGCGTCAGCGACTACCGCATATTCAGGCGCGCGAATGAGTCTCGTCCGCGCGCTACCGATGCAATCCTGTCGCGCCTGGCAGCCCGGTTTGGAGCCGCGCTCCCTCCGAGTGCTGCTGCGACACTTCGTTCAGCGTATTCTTGCCCGGCCGGTTGATCAACGCGCAATTGTTCGAGCCGCTCGCAACGCGACTGTAAGCTGACCGGCCCGCGATTCCCGACAGCACCCATGGGCCTCGATCTCGATCATCTCCGCCAATGGCTGGGACGCACCGAGCAGCGCACCGATGAGGTGACCGCGATGCCGCTCGCAGCACTGGCGGCGACGCTCGACCGCGAGGACCCTTCGCCCGGACCTGGCTTCGAGGTGCCGCCCCTTTGGCATTGGCTGTACTTCGCCACCGTCGCGCGCCAGAGCGAGCTCGGGCCGGACGGCCATCCGAAACGTGGGGGGTTCCTGCCGCCTGTTGCGCTGCCACGCCGCATGTTTGCCGGCGGGCGGCTCGAATTCCTGCAACCGCTGCGCGTCGGTGAGCGGGTCACGAGGACCTCGAAGGTGACCCGGGTCGATGGCAAGCAGGGGCGGAGCGGCGCCCTCGTGTTCGTCACGGTCCGCCACGAGTTTGCAGTCGGCGGTGAACTCGCGATGACCGAGGAGCACGACATCGTTTACCGCGACAGCCCACAGCCGGGAGCGCGCGCGGCAGAACCACAGCCGGCTCCCGCAGGCGAGACCTTCGCGCGCGAGATCGCGCCCGAGCCGGTACTGCTGTTCCGCTATTCCGCGCTGACCTTCAACGGCCACCGCATCCATTACGACCGCTCGTATGTGACCGAGGTGGAGCGTTATCCGGGTCTGATCGTGCACGGCCCGCTGATTGCGACCCTGCTGCTCGACGTGCTTCGGCGCTACGTGCCGGAGGCACGAGTGCGTCGATTCTCCTTCAGGGCGGTGCGCCCGCTGTTCGACATCCACCAATTCACGGTCTGCGGCCGGCCGGAGGGGGAACGAAACTACCAACTTTGGGCGCGCGATCACGAAGGCGCCCTCGCGATGGAAGCCAGCGCCGAAACCGCGTGACCGTTCGATGCTCAAGACCGCGCCCGACAAGTACCAGGACATCCGCGACGCGGTGCGCGCACTGTGTGCCGGGTTTCCCGACGAATACCATCGCCGCATCGACGCCCAGCGCGGCTATCCGGAGGAGTTCGTCGATGCGCTGACCAAGGCCGGATGGCTCGCGGCATTGATTCCGCAGGAGTACGGCGGCTCCGGCCTCGGGCTGGCCGAGGCGACCGTCATCATGGAGGAGATCAATCGCTCCGGCGGCAACTCAGGGGCGTGCCACGGCCAGATGTACAACATGGGAACCCTGTTGCGTCATGGTTCGGACGCGCAGAAACAGGCCTATCTGCCTCGGATCGCGAGCGGCGAACTGCGCCTGCAGTCGATGGGCGTGACGGAACCGAGCACAGGAAGCGACACGACGCGGATCAGGACGACAGCGGTGAGGCAAGGTGACCGCTACGTGGTGAACGGCCAGAAGGTCTGGATCTCGCGCGTGCAGCACTCCGACCTGATGATCCTGCTGGCGCGCACGACGCCGCTCGACGAGGTTCGGAAGAAGTCCGAAGGAATGTCGATCTTCCTGGTCGATCTGCGCGAAGCGATCGGCAATGGGCTGACCGTGCGGCCGATCCCTAACATGGTCAATCACGAGACCAACGAACTGTTCTTCGAAAACCTCGAGGTCCCCGCCGCGAATCTGATCGGTGAAGAGGGCAGGGGATTCAAGTACATCCTCGACGGGCTCAATGCGGAGCGCACGCTGATCGCCGCGGAGTGCATCGGCGATGGCTACTGGTTCATCGATCGCGTGACTAAATACGTCAATGAGCGCGTCGTGTTCGGCCGGCCGATCGGGCAGAACCAGGGAGT
>DAINBQ010000214.1:0-5682 GCA_036732825.1 Burkholderiaceae bacterium
AAGAGTAACGCGGGCCCCGCATCCGGTGTTCCCGCAAAAAAGCTAGAAAAGACAACCCTCTAGCATCTTTGAAATTCATTATGTCCAGGTCGCGAGAGCAGTTGCAAGCCAATTTTCGGGCCGTACACGAGCGCATTACCAAGGCGGCGCTAGCTGCCGGCCGCAATCCGGACGAGATCCGGCTGCTGGCGGTCAGCAAGGCATTTCCCGCGCGCGCGATCATCGACGCGGCGAATGCTGGCCAGCGGTCATTCGGCGAGAACTACGTACAGGAAGCGCTGCAGAAGATAGCCGAAGTGCAAAGCGAGGCACCGGAGTCCGCACTCGAGTGGCACTTCATCGGGCCCATCCAAAGTAACAAGACACGCGCGATCGCCGAGCAATTCGACTGGGTGCAGTCGGTCGATCGCCTGAAGATCGCGGAGCGCCTGTCCGAGCAGCGGCCGGACACGCTGCGCCCACTCAACGTGCTGCTGCAGGTGAACATCAGCGGCGAGGCGAGCAAGAGCGGCGTCGTACCCGAGGCAGCGGCGGCGCTCGCGGTTGCGGTCGAACGGCTGCCCCGACTGCATCTGCGGGGGCTGATGGCGATCCCGGAGCCCGAATCGGACAGCGTCCGCCAGCGTGTCCCGCTGGCGAAGATGAAACAATTGTTCGATCAACTGCGCAGCAACGGCAGGCCGCTCGACACGCTGTCACTCGGCATGTCGGCGGACCTCGAGGCGGCAATCGCGGCCGGATCGACGATGGTCCGGATCGGCACCGCCATCTTCGGCGAACGCGAAAGGCAACACGCATGAGGATCTCCTTCATCGGCGGCGGCAACATGGCGTCCGCGCTGATCGGTGGCATGCTCGACGCCGGGTTCCGGCCCGAGGACATCGATGTCCTCGAGCCGGAGGCAGCAAGAGGCGCGGAACTGGCGCAGCGGTTTGGCTGTGCTGCGCATGTGCAGCCGGGCGAATGGCTCGCGGCGGCGGAAGTCATCGTGCTCGCGGTCAAGCCCCAGCAGTTTCACGAAGCCGCGCAATCGATCAAGCCCTTCATTGCCAAGCCACTGGTGGTATCGATCGCGGCCGGCGTACGCGCGGCGTCGATCGCGCGCTGGCTCGGCACCGAACACGTCGTACGCGCGATGCCGAACACGCCGGCGCTGATCCGGGCCGGAATCTCCGGAGTCATTGCGCTGCCGGCCGTGACCGAGCCGCAGCGAGCTGCCGCTGCGCGCATCCTGCAGGCGGTTGGCGAGATCGTCTGGCTCGACGACGAAGCGCTGCTGGACCCGGTCACAGCGATTTCCGGCAGCGGCCCTGCCTACGTCTTCTACTTCATCGAGGCGCTGCAGGAGGCGGCACGGGAACTGGGACTAGACGCGGCACAGGCGCGCGCGCTTGCGATCCAGACCTTCGCCGGCGCGGCCCGTCTGGCAGCGGAAGCCGACGAGCCGGTCGAAGTGTTGCGTGAGCGCGTGACTTCCAAAGGCGGGACAACGGCCGCAGCACTCGCCAGCCTGGAGAAAGACCGCGTGAAAGCGGCGATTGCCAGGGCCGTAAAGGCCGCCAGCCTGCGCGCGGTCGAGCTGGGCGACGAGTTCGATCGCTAGCGAGCGGGAGTTCCGTTCCGCCGGTAGATGATTCGCTGCGACTCGCGCCACTCTCCGCCTTCGTTGCGCTCGACGTGGACGCTGAAACTGCCGGCGTCGATCCGGCGCCAGGAGCGGCGTGACTCGGGCGCGGTCGATCCCTCCCGGCGCGGCACAGGAAATCGGACCACTTCGCCTTCAAAATAAGCTTCGCTCGCCGAGATCGGGCCCGTGCTGGCCCATGTCGTCAGAACGATGCGCTGCCGCTTCGAGTCCCAGCCCCACACGGAGTCGCCGCTCAGCTTGCCCGTTTCTCCCGCATGAATCTCGATCGTGCCACGCAGGAAGCGTTCGAATTGCGTCTCGTAGCACTGCGTGTCGGTGGCCGACCCGTCCGGACGCTCGCCTTTCCAGCAGGCGCCGACGAGGTCGCGCAGCCAGCCGAACGCTGCCAACCCGTCGGTGGACTGGGCCGCGCAAGGCAGAGCCACGACCGCGAGTAACGCGATCAGGATCGAAGATCGGGATCTCATCGAATCTCTCCCGGCTGCTAGCGGAACGCGAAATCGACCACCGTGCCGAGGAACACGGCAGCACCCACCCAGCTGTTGTGACGAAACGCCCGAAAGCAGCCGTCGCGATGACGGCCCCGGATCAGCAGGAAGTGATAGAGGGAAAAAGCGAAGGCCACAGCACAGCCGGCGTAGAAGGGCCAGCCTGCGCCGCTGACGCTGCCAACCAGCAACAAAAGTGAAAAGTACGTCCCGTAGCAGGCCATGACAACCGCCACGTCGAAGCGTCCGAAGAAAACAGCCGACGAATGGATTCCAAGCCGCAGGTCATCGTCCCGATCGACCATCGCGTACTCAGTGTCGTAGGCGATCACCCAGAAGACGTTGGCAAGGAACAACAGCCAGCCAAGCGGCGGCACTTCCCCCTGCACCGCGGCGAACGCCATTGGAATCCCGAACGAGAACGCCACGCCGAGGTACAGCTGCGGTACCGGAAAGAATCGCTTGAAGAGCGGATAGGTCGCGGTGATTGCCACCGCAACCAGCGCAAGCCTGAGCGAGGCCTCGTTCAGCAGCAACAGCAACAGTGCCGAGGCGCCCGCAAGCGACGTCGCCACCGCGATCGCCTCGCGCGGGCTGACCAGGCCGCGCGCGACGACCCGTCCCGCCGTCCGCTTCACGTGGGCGTCATAGCGGAAGTCGGCTGCATCATTGATCGCACAGCCGGCCGAGCGCATCAGAAATGTGCCGACGACGAAAACGACGGCCAGCACCAGGTCAGGAGCACCACGCGCCGCAATCCACAGCGCGGTCAACGTCGGCCAGAGCAGCAATAGCGTGCCGACCGGCTTGTCGAGGCGCAACAGGCTGGAGTAAAGGGGGAGTCTGTCGACGGCGGCCATGGGACCGAATGCTTTGCGCGGCAACCGCGTCGCGGTTATCGTAACAGGCGGGCCACATCGGACCACGATAATTACCGAGGCAGGAATCCAAGCCGCATACCCGAGGAGAACACGAATGCACCGCTCCCTGATTTCCGCCGCGCTGGCTTCGTTGCTGGCAATCGGCGTCTCGTCGCCGGCGCAGGCTCAGACCGAGATTCAATGGTGGCACGCGATGGGCGGAGCGCTCGGCGAGTGGGTCAACGATCTCGCCAAGGGGTTCAACGCGAGCCAGACCGAATACAAGGTCGTTCCGGTCTACAAGGGGACCTACGACGAGTCGATGACGGCCGCGATCGCGGCCTTCCGCGCCGGCAATGCGCCGCACATCCTGCAGGTATTCGAGGTCGGCACGGCGACGATGATGGCCTCAAAGGGCGCGATCAAACCGGTCGGTGAAGTGCTGAAGGAGGCCGGCTTCAAGTTCGATCCTTCGGTGTATGTTCCGGCGGTCGTCGGCTACTACACGGCACCGAACGGGCAGATGCTGAGCCTGCCATTCAACAGCTCGACAACGGTGTTCCACTACAACAAGGATGCGTTCAAGGCCGCCGGCCTCGATCCGGACAAGCCGCCCCAGACCTGGCCCGAGGTGGCGCTCGCGGCAGCGAAGCTGAAGGCATCCGGCCACAAGTGCCCGTTCACCAGCAGCTGGATCAGCTGGACGCAGCTGGAAAGCTTCTCGGCCTGGCACAACACGTTGTTCGCGACCCAGAACAACGGGTTCGGCGGCCTCGGCGCGCGCCTCGTCTTCAATTCGCCGCTACACCAGAGGCACATCGAGAACCTGGCCAACATGTCGAAGCAGGGCCTGTTCGTCTACAAGGGACGCGCCAATGCGGCAGATGCCACCTTCCCCTCGGGCGAGTGCGCCATGATGACCGGGTCGGCCGGCCTTTACAGCAGCATCAAGCGCAATGCCAAGTTCGCATCCGGCATCTCGACGCTGCCCTATTACCCCGACGTGCAGGGCGCACCGCAGAACACGGTGATCGGAGGGGCCAGCCTGTGGGTGATGGCCGGCAAGAAGCCCGCGGAGTACAAGGGCGTCGCGAACTTTTTCACCTACATTTCACGTCCTGAAGTCCAGGCCGCGAGCCACCAGCGCACCGGCTACCTGCCGATCACGATGGCAGCCTACAAGCTGACCGACGAGTCCGGCTTCTACAAGAAAAACCCGGGCACCGACGTCGCGGTCACGCAGATGATCCGCAAGACGACCGACAAGTCGCGCGGCATCCGGCTCGGCAACTTCGTGCAGATCAGGACGATTGTCGACGAGGAGATGGAGCAGGTCTGGTCCGGCAAGAAGTCGCCGAAGGATGCGCTGGATTCCGCGGTCAAGCGCGGCAACGAGCAGCTCGAGCGCTTCGAGAAGGCGAACAAGCTCTGACTGCAATCCGTGGTCGGTGATCGACCGGTGGACTCGCGGCAACGCGTGGTCCGGTCGATCGCGCTCAACTGATCACGGAGCACGATGGAAAAGCGAGTCCGGTTCCGTTCGTTGTGGCTGCCGTGGCTGCTGCTGGCGCCGCAACTCGCGATCATCCTGGTCTTCTTCTTCTGGCCGGCCGCGCAGGCGCTGCTGCAGTCGGTGCAGTTGCAGGACGCCTTCGGAACCTCGACCGAGTTCGTCGGGCTGGAGAACTTCAGGCGCCTGTTCGCGGACGAGCTCTATCTCGATTCATTCCGCATCACCGCCATCTTCTCGATTCTGGTCGCCGGTTGCGGGATCAGTCTCGCGCTATTGCTGGCGGTGTTCGCGGACCGGGTGATCCGCGCCGCGGCGGTCTACAAGACTCTGATGGTGTGGCCGTACGCGGTCGCCCCCGCGGTGGCGGGCGTGCTGTGGCTGTTCATGTTCGCGCCGTCGATCGGAATGGTGTCGTTCTGGCTGCGGGCCGCGGGCTTCGACTGGAACCATCTGCTCAACGGGAACGACGCAATGGCGCTGATCGTGATGGCCGCAGTGTGGAAGCAGATCAGCTACAACTTCCTGTTCTTCCTCGCGGGGCTGCAGTCGATCCCGAAGTCGCTGATCGAGGCAGCCGCGATCGACGGCGCAGGCCCCTGGCGCCGGTTCTGGACGATCGTCTTTCCGCTCCTGTCGCCGACGACCTTCTTCCTGCTGGTGATCAACATCGTCTACGCGTTCTTCGAGACCTTCGCGATCGTCGACGCGGCCACTCAGGGCGGACCAGGCCGGGCGACGACGATCCTCGTCTACAAGGTCTACTACGACGGCTTCAAGGGGATGGACCTCGGGAGTTCGGCCGCACAGTCCGTAGTTCTGATGGTCATCGTGATCACGCTGACCGTCGTGCAGTTCCGCTACGTCGAGAAGAAAGTGCAGTACTCATGACACGCCCTCGCCCGGCATTCACTGGCACCGGGTGCGTCCGCTTCATGGCAGCAGAGGGCTGACATGGTCGAACGTCGCCCGGCCCTGTCGATCCTGACCCATGTCGTGCTGATCCTCGGCGTGCTGATCGTCGCGTTCCCCGTCTACGTCACCTTCGTCGCGTCGACGCAGACGGCGGAAGCGATCGTCCAGGCGCCGATGTCGCTGATCCCAGGCGACCAGTTCCTCAACAACTATGCGTCGGTGCTGACCGGCAGCGACAAGGGCGCGGGCTCGGCCGCGCCG
>DAINBQ010000215.1:0-5670 GCA_036732825.1 Burkholderiaceae bacterium
ACAGATCGCCAGTCAGGTGAAGGCCTTGCATCTTCGTCCCCCAGCAGGTCCGCCCAATTCGACCTGAATCGCGACTTGCGTCGCAACCCCACGATCCGGGACTCACGCGCTGTGGCGCGGCACGCGAGTCAATGCAGCTTGCGCTGCCCCTGCTGGCTCTGGCGGGAGATGCTGCCTAGCGGCTCGTTGCCTTGATTCGCGTTCAGCGAGAACTTGCTGTCACGCGGGATTCGGGCGCCCGTTACTTCCTTGTTGTCCGGATCGAATTCGGAAAGCGGCGCATAGTATATGAAATCGCCGAGATGTCCACAGCATGTTGTGTCATTCGAAGCGGTTTCAAGTCGTTTTCTAGTGTGTGTTCGCTCGGCGCGGGGATGCCGAGGCTGCCCATCAGGGGGAGGCGGAGCCGGCGGCTCCGTTTGCTAAAATTTCAAGTCTTCCCGCCTGATCCGCCTGCGCGCTGGGGTTCTGCGTTCATGGCGCGCGCGGCCCGCCGAACCGACTTCAGCTCGCTCCGACATGAAAGACGCTCCAGCGCCGCGTTCGCCATCCGGCAAGTCCACCGTTCAAATGGCCAACGCGATCCGCGCGCTGGCGATGGACGCGGTCCAGAAGGCGAATTCCGGTCATCCGGGCATGCCGATGGGCATGGCCGAGATCGCGGTCGTGCTGTGGGACCGCTATCTGGCGCACAACCCGGCGAATCCGCGCTGGGCTGACCGCGATCGGTTCGTGCTGTCGAACGGTCACGGTTCGATGCTCCAGTACTCGCTGCTGCATCTGACCGGCTATGACCTGCCGATGGAGGAGATCCGGAACTTCCGCCAGCTGCACAGCCGGACGCCGGGCCATCCCGAATACAGCCTGACGCCCGGGATCGAGACGACGACGGGCCCGCTCGGACAGGGATTCGCCAACGCGGTCGGCATGGCGCTCGCCGAGAAGCTGCTCGCCGCCGAGTTCAACCGGCCCGGCTTCGACATCGTCGACCACCGCACCTGGGTGCTCGCGGGTGACGGCTGCATGATGGAAGGCATCTCGCACGAAGTCGCGTCGCTGGCGGGCACCTGGCAGCTCGGCAAACTCGTCGTCATCTACGACGACAACGGCATCTCGATCGACGGCGAAGTCGAACACTGGTTCACCGACGACACCGCGAAACGCTTCGAGGCCTACGGCTGGAACGTGATCGGACCGATCGACGGCCATGATGTCGACGCTGTCGACCGCGCGCTCGGGGCTGTGAAGCGCGATTCGCGCAAGCCGACGCTAGTCATCGCGAAGACCGTCATCGGCAAGGGCTCCCCGAACCGCGCGGGCAGCGAGAAGGCCCACGGCGAAGCGCTCGGTGAAACCGAAGTCGCCGCGACGCGCGCTGCAATCGGCTGGCCGCATGCGCCGTTCACGGTGCCGGACGAGGTCTATCGCGACTGGGATGCGAAAAAGGCCGGCGCCGATCGCGAAGCTCGCTGGAAACAGTTGTTCGCAGCCTATTCCGAGCGCTATCCGCAGGAGGCGGGCGAGTTCGAGCGCCGCATGAAAGGCGTGCTGCCGGCTTCGTATAAGGCTGCGCTCGAAGCGTCGTTGAAGTCGGCGGCCGAGAAGCGCGAAGTGGTCGCGACTCGCAAGGCCTCGCAGCTCGCGCTCGAGGCGCTGGCGCCGGCGCTGCCGGAGATCATCGGCGGCTCCGCCGATCTCACCGGCAGCAACCTGACGAAGTGGAGCAAGGCCGGCGCAATGCGCCCGGATTCTCTCGGCGGCCGACACATCAACTTCGGCGTGCGCGAGTTCGGCATGTGCGCGATCTCCAACGGAATCGCGCTGCACGGCGGATTCCTTCCCTTCGCCGGCACGTTCCTCGTCTTTTCCGACTATGCGCGCAACGCGCTGCGCATGGCGGCACTGATGAAGCAGCGCGTCGCCTTCGTCTTCACGCACGACTCGATCGGACTCGGCGAGGACGGGCCGACGCACCAGGCGGTCGAGCACACGTCGAGCCTGCGGCTGATTCCCAACATGGACGTCTGGCGCCCGGCCGATACCGCCGAGACGCTGGTCGCCTGGGCGGCGGCGATCGAGCGCGCCGACGGACCGACGAGCCTGGTGCTGTCGCGCCAGGCCGTCCCCTTCACCCCGCGCGAACTCGATGCCGCCGCGATCCGCCGCGGCGCTTACGTGATCAGCGAAGCGGCCGGCGGAATCCGCAAGGCGCAGGCAATTCTGATCGCGACCGGCTCCGAGGTCGGGCTCGCGGTCGAGGCGCAGAAGGCGCTCGCGGCGCAGGGCGTCGCGGTGCGCGTCGTGTCGATGCCGTCGTCCACCGTGTTCGATCGGCAGACGGCCGCCTGGAAGTCGAGCGTGCTGCCGGAAGGACTGCCGCGCGTCGCCGTCGAGGCGGGCGTGACGGATTTCTGGTGGAAATACGTGCGGGCCGAAGGGGCAGTCATCGGGGTCGACCGCTATGGCGAGTCGGCGCCCGCGCCGGCCGTCTTCAAGGTCTTCGGCTTTACGGTCGACAACGTCGTTGCGACCGTCAGTTCAGTCATCGCTCAGGGAAAGAGGAAATGACCATCAAGGTTGCCATCAACGGTTACGGCCGCATCGGCCGCAATATCCTGCGGGCCCACTACGAAGGTGGCCGGAAGCACGACCTCCAGATCGTCGCGATCAACGATCTCGGCGACCCGAAGACGAACGCGCATCTGACCAAATACGACACCGCGCACGGCAAGTTCCCGGGCGCGATCGCGGTCGATGGCGATGCGATGGTCGTCAACGGCGACCGTATCCGCGTGCTCGCGGTCCGCAACCCGGCCGAGCTGCCGTGGGGCGAGCTCGGCGTCGACGTCGTGCTCGAGTGCACGGGCCTGTTCACGACGAAAGAGAAGGCGTCTGCGCACCTGAAGGGCGGTGCGAAGAAGGTGATCATCTCGGCGCCCGGCGGCAAGGATGTCGACGCGACGATCGTCTACGGCGTCAATCACGGCACGCTGAAGGGCTCGCACACGGTCATCTCGAATGCATCGTGCACGACCAACTGCCTGGCGCCGATGGTCAAGCCGCTGCACGACGCGATCGGCCTCGTCAACGGATTGATGACGACGATCCATGCGTACACGAACGACCAGGTGCTGACCGACGTCTACCACGAGGACCTGCGGCGCGCGCGCGCGGCTGCGCACAACATGATCCCGACCAAGACCGGCGCGGCCGCCGCGGTCGGACTCGTGCTGCCGGAACTGAACGGCAAGCTCGACGGCTTTGCGATCCGCGTGCCGACGATCAACGTCTCGATCGTCGACCTGAGCTTCATCGCTGCGCGCGACACTTCGGTCGACGAGGTGAACGCGCTGATGAAGGCCGCGTCGGAGAAGGAACTCAAGGGCGTGCTCGGCTACAACACCGAGCCCCTGGTCTCGAGCGACTTCAACCACGACGCGCGCTCGTCGATCTTCGACTCGACGCTGACCAAGGTTTCGGGGCGGCTGGTCAAGGTCTCGAGCTGGTACGACAACGAGTGGGGTTTCTCGAACCGCATGCTCGACACGACCGTTGCGCTGATGGCCGCGAAGTAACAATCTGCAACTGCGAACGGCGCCCGGGGCAAACCCGCGGCGCCGTTTTCATTTCCAGACTGTCTTCGATGTACACCGCCAGGGTCCCTCCCGCGTTACTCCATTTGGCTGAGATGAACCCGCGGCCGGAGCGTATTTCATTCGCGTAAGCTGGCTGACGCCCTCTTGAGTAGAGCCGATTTCGTGACGATTGTTCGTCCATTCGCTGTCGTGCTTTCCGGTCTGGCCGTCGCCGGCGTTGTCGCCTGCTCGGCCCCGGCGCCGGCGGCTGATGCGCCAGTGGTTGCGGCGCTGATCGTCCGGCCACGCGTCGACACGACCGACCCGGCGGCGATCCTGCAGCCGATGCGTGAAACGCTCGGCACCGACGCCGGTCTGAAGTACGTCCGGCCTTTGGCCGGCGGCTCGCACCTGGTCCATCTGACCGCGCCGGCGACGCGGGAACAGATTCCGGCGCTTATCGAGCGACTGCGTGCCTCCGGCGCGTTCCAGTATGTCGAGCCCGACTCGATGATGAAGATTCAGTAGGCGGCCGGCCGCCGCATCCTTGAGAGGAATTCCCGTGATCCGTCCAACCCTTTCCCTTCTGGCGGCTGCGGCGCTGGCGGTGCTTTCATTGGCGCTGCCGGATTCGACCGCGCATTCGGCGGCGCCGATGACTGCCAAGCAGGCGCAGCTCAAGGGTCTCACGGCCAGCGCCAAGTCGCGGCCCGAGCCGATGGTCGGACGCATGATCGTCAAGCTGCGTGGCGATTCACTGGGCGCGACTGCGCAGTCGAACCGCGCCACGCGCATGAAAGAACTCGAATCCACTGCGGGCGCTGAAATGGCGCACGAGCGCGACCTCGCCGGCGGCGCGGCGCTGTTGACGCTGAAGTCGCCGGTGTCGCTGTCGGAAGCCAAGGCCGTTGCAGCGCGCCTGGTGCGTGATCCCGCCGTCGAATACGCGGAACCGGACATCATGATGAGGCGCATGGTCACGCCGACCGAACCGCGCTTCATCGAGTGGCAATGGAATCTCTTCGCGCCGACGGCGACCTATACCGGAACGTCGAGCACCGGCAACAAGTCGTCGACGGCGGTCGGCGGGGCCAATATGCAGACCGCGTGGGACCTGAACACCGGTTCGAGCGACGTCGTCGTCGCGGTGATCGACACCGGGATCGTCAACCACACCGACTTGAACGGCGCTGCGAACGCGGAAGTCTATGTGCCCGCCGGGCGTTTCCTCGCCGGCTATGACTTCATTTCGTCCGACGTCGGTGCCGGGACGCTGCCCGCCAACTTCGTCGCCAACGACGGCAACGGGCGCGACGCAGACGCTTCCGACCCTGGCGACTGGATAACTGCACAGCAGCGGGTCGACTATGCAGCGCTTTGCGAAGATTCCAACGCTCCCGCTGGGGACATCAACAGCAGTTGGCACGGCAGCCACATGGCGGGCGTACTGGCGGCAACCACCAACAACACAGTGGGCATCGCAGGCGTTGCCTGGAATGTCCAGGTGCTGCCGATCCGCGCGCTCGGCCGCTGCGGCGGGGCTTTGACGGACATCGCGGAGGCGATCCGCTGGGCAGCAGGTCTTCCGGTTCCCGGAGTCCCGACAAACCCAACACCAGCAAAGGTGATCAGCCTGAGCCTCGGAGGGGGTGACTGCAAGGCAGCCAACATGCAATTCATGCAGCAGGCTGTCGACGCAGCGATTGTTCAGGGTTCAGTCATCGTTGCGGCTACCGGCAACGAAGGCAGTTTGTCGGTCATCGCGCCTGCGAACTGTGATGGCGTCATCGGCGTAACCGCACATACGATCAACGGCGAGAACGCTGACTACGCAAACATCGGAACAGGTACCGCAATCAGCGCCCCCGGCGGCGGCACGCCGACGCTGCTCGGCGCGGGCGGTCCGACGGACGACACGAGCTGGCAGGGTTACTTCGTTTGGTCGGCGCTGCTGTTCGGCAACACGACGCCGACCAGCGGCGACAGTTCCAACCCTCCGAGGGTCGGTCCGGCCTACGGCGGCTTCACCGGCACCAGCTCCGCAACTCCGCATGTCGCGGGGGTCGCTGCACTTGTGAAGTCGTTCGTGAAGGCC
>DAINBQ010000216.1:0-5652 GCA_036732825.1 Burkholderiaceae bacterium
ACTGCTACTTCGACAACACCGACAAGGTGCACGCGCCTGCGAACGCGCTTCGATTGCTCGAAATGGTCAATAGGCCCGGCAACATAGGACCGGCAGCGCCGCCGCCAGCCAAGTCTGCAGCCGCCAGTCGCGCCGCCGCTCGCGAAAAGGCCCGCGGTTGAGCGTCGATTCGACGCGCTGGTTGCGCTGAACCAGTGCATGCTCGCCTTGTCGTACCATCGGACAAGGCCGCGCTGGCGGCGTCAGGGAACGCCCCGGTGGCGAAACGGTAGACGCACGGGACTTAAAATCCCGGGTCGAAAGACGTACTGGTTCGAATCCAGTCCGGGGCACCACGAGCAACTGATGAAAGTCTTCAATCTTTGTTGTGATCAGGACCATGCGTTCGAGGGCTGGTTCGACTCGGCGCAGGCGTTCGATGATCAGCTGTCGAGCGGACTGCTCGAGTGCCCGTTATGTGGCAGCCATGAGGTCGTCAGGACGCCATCGGCGCCGCGCCTCAACCTGAGCGGCGCACAGCCGCCCGCGGTCAAGGAACCGGTCGCGATGTCGAACGACGATGCGATGCGCGCCGCGCTGCTGCAGATGGCGCGCACGATCGTCGCCAACAGCGAGGACGTCGGCGAGAGTTTCCCGGAGGAGGCGCGCCGCATTCACTATGCGGAAGTGCCGAAGCGGTCGATCCGCGGCGTCGCGTCGAAGGATGAAGCGGCCGAACTCGCTGACGAAGGCATCGAGGTGATGCCGTTGCCGTTCGGGCACCTGCTGAAGAATCCCGTCCAGTAACGTCAGCGCCGCTCGTACTGCGTTGCGCCGAACAGCGCGTCCCTCGCCTTGTCATCGACCAGGGGCTTGCGCCGATCGGCGAGCACCTGCACGCCGCGCTGGACAGCCGGTCGCGCCTCAACCACGCGGTACCAGCGCAGGAAGTTCGGGTAGTCGGCAAGATCGACGCCCTGATTCGCATGCGAGCGCGTCCACGGGAAGATCGCGATGTCGGCGATCGAATAGTCGCCGGCGAAGAACTCGGCCTCCCTCAGCCGCCGGTCCATCACGCCGTACAACCGCTTCGCCTCGTTCGTGTAGCGATTGATCGCGTAATCGATCTTTTCCGGCGCGTACAGCCGGAAGTGATGCGCCTGCCCCAGCATCGGTCCGATGCTTCCCATCTGGAACATCAGCCACTGCAACGCGAGGTATTTGCCGCGTGTGTCGGTCGGCAGCAGCGTGCCGGTCTTGCCGGCGAGATAGATCAGGATCGCGCCCGACTCGAAGAGCGAGATCGGCTTGCCGTCCGGTCCGTCCGAGTCAACGATGGCCGGGATCTTGTTGTTCGGGCTGATCTTCAGGAACTCCGGCTTGAACTGGTCCCCGGCGCCGATGTCGACGGCGTGCACCGAGTATGGCAGCCCGCACTCCTCGAGCATGATGTGCACCTTGTGGCCATTCGGCGTGGCCCAGCTGTAGGCGTCGATCACCTCAGCCACCGGCCTTCGGCGGCAGCGCAACGTGCTTCGCGATCTCGATCTTCGCGATCGCATTGCGGTGCACTTCGTCCGGCCCGTCGGCCAGCCGCAGCGTCCGCACCAGCGTGTACGCGTAGGCCAGCGGGAAGTCATCGCACATGCCGCCGCCGCCGTGCGCCTGGATCGCCCAGTCGAGCACCGTGCACGCGACATTCGGAGCCACGACCTTGATCATCGCGATCTCGGCCCTGGCCGCCTTGTTGCCGACGGTATCCATCATGTAGGCGGCCTTCAGCGTCAAAAGTCGCGCCTGGTCGATCATGCAGCGCGCTTCGGCGATGCGCTCCTGCCAGACGCCCTGCTTCGCGACCGGTCCGCCGAATGCAACCCGGTTCGCGAGCCGCTTGCACATCAGCTCCAGGCCGCGCTCGGCGACGCCGATCGACCGCATGCAGTGATGGATGCGGCCGGGTCCGAGCCGGCCCTGCGCGATTTCGAATCCGCGCCCCTCGCCGAGCAGGATGTTCGAAGCCGGCACGCGCACGTCGACGAAGTCGACTTCCATGTGGCCATGCGGAGCATCGTCGTAGCCGAAGACATTCAGCGGCCGCAGCACCTTGACTCCGGGCGTATCGGCCGGCACGAGGATCATCGACTGCTGCGCGTGCCGGGCCGCGTTCGGATCGGTCTTGCCCATCACGATGTAGATCTTGCAGCGCGGATCGCCGGCGCCGGAGGTCCACCATTTGCGCCCGTTGATCACGTAGTCGCCACCGCTGCGGACGATCGAGGTCTGGATGTTGGTCGCATCGCTGGATGCAACGGCCGGTTCGGTCATCGCGAACGCCGAGCGGATCTCGCCCGCGAGCAGCGGGGCGAGCCACTGCCGCTTCTGCTCGGCATTGCCGTAGCGTTCGATCGTCTCCATGTTGCCGGTGTCCGGCGCCGAACAGTTGAAGACCTCGGAGGCCCATGGCACGCGGCCCATCAACTCGGACAGCGGCGCATATTCGAGATTGGTCAGGCCCGCGCCGTGCGTCGACTCCGGCAGGAACAGGTTCCAGAGTCCCTCTGCGCGGGCCTTGGCCTTGAGCTCCTCGACGATCTTCGTCGGCGTCCAGCGGGCGCCCGTGCGGGTGTTCTCCTCGACCTCGTCGTAGAAGCGCCTTTCGTTCGGGAAGACGTGCTGCTGCATGAACGCATCGACCCGGCCGCGCAGTTCCTTGACCTTCGGCGAATATTCGAAGTGCATGATCGGCTCCTCCTGCAGCGAGGATAGCGCAGCGAAGTTGTTTGCCGGCCGGGCCGCGCGCTACATTGGGCGACGGAGGTCAAATGAAAGCAATTCAATGTGTTGAGTGGGGCGGTCCGGACAAGCTCGTGCTGGCCGAGCTGCCGCAGCCGGAACCGAAGGCCGGAGAGGTGCGGATCCGCATCGCGGCCGCCGGCGTCAATTTTCCGGACGCGCTGATCGTGCAGAAGAAGTATCAGCTGCAGCCGCCGCTGCCCTTCATTCCCGGCACCGAGGTCGCGGGCACGATAGACAGCGTGGGCGAGGGCGTCAGTCAGCTGAAGCCGGGCGACCGCGTGATCGCCTTCGTCGGCACCGGCGGTTTCGCCGAGTTCGTCTGCACGCCGGCCGTGCTGGCTGCGCCGATCCCACCGGGGGTCGAGGACGATGTCGCGGCCGCGTTCACGCTGACCTATGCGACATCGCATCACGCGCTGTTCGATCGCGGACAGCTCAAGGCAGGCGAAACCCTGCTCGTGCTGGGTGCGGGCGGAGGCGTCGGACTCGCGGCGGTCGAGCTTGGAAAGATCGCCGGAGCCCGAGTGATCGCAGCGGCTTCCTCGGACGAAAAGCTCGCGGCGGCGCGGGAGCACGGCGCCGATGACGTGATCAACTATTCGACGCGCGACCTGCGCGAAGCGATGAAGGGCCTGACCGCGGGCAAGGGCGCAGACGTGATCTACGACCCGGTCGGCGGGCCGTTGACGGAAGGTGCGCTGCGCTCGATCGCCTGGCGTGGCCGCCTGCTGGTCGTCGGATTCGCGCAGGGCGAGATTCCGCAGATCGCGGCGAACCTGCTGCTGCTGAAGGGAGCGTCGGCCGTCGGCGTGTTCTGGGGCGAGTTCGCGAAGCGCGAGCCCGAGCGGAACCGCGCGATGCTGACGGAGCTGTTCACCTGGCTCGGCGAACGCAAGCTGCGGCCCCATGTGTCGCGGGCCTATCCGCTGGCCGAAGCACCGCAGGCGCTCGCGGCGCTGCTCGCGCGCAAGGCGGTCGGCAAGCTGGTGCTGAAGCCCTGACGCCGCCATGTCTTGACTTTTGGTAACCGTCTGGCTACCGTATCCAAATGGTTACGGTATGCGCGCTGCGATGAAGTCGTCGGCGGTCCTGGTCGCACTGGCGGATCCGACGCGCGAGAGCATCGTGCGACTGCTGGTCGAGGGCGAGAAGTCCGTGGGCGAGATCGCGGATCGTCTGCCGGTCAGCCGCCCTGCGGTATCCAAGCACCTGCGCGTGCTGGAGCAGGCGGACGTCGTCGAGTCCCGTAGCGAAGGCACGCGCAATTTCTACGCAGTCCGGCCGCAGGCGCTTGCAAGTCTGCGCGATGAACTCGACCGGCTGTGGGAACGTGCGCTCGCCCGCTATGCGCTGGTCGCCAATAACCGGAAGACGACGCGATGAACGATCTGACCGACGCCGGCGTCTTGGCCCCGGTGCGCAAGCAGCTCACCGTGCGGCTTGCGCAAAAGGAGGCCTTCGAACTGTTCACCGCGGGACTGTCCCGCTGGTGGCCCCTTGCGACCCACTCGTGCTCGCAGGCCAATGCGTTGCGCGTCGTCATCGAGCCGCACGCCGGCGGCTCGGTGCTGGAATACGCGCGTGACGGAAGCACGGCACCGTGGGGCACCGTCCTCGTCTGGGATCCGCCGCACCAGTTTGCGATGAGCTGGCACCCGGCATCGGTGCCGGAGCAGGCGACCCGCGTCGATGTGAGTTTCTCCGATGCCGGTCAGGGGTTGTGCCGGGTCGAGCTCGTGCATTCCGGTTGGGAAGCGCGCGGCACCGAGGCGGGCACGGTGCGCGGTCGCTACGACGGCGGCTGGAATGTCGTGTTCGCGGCATACGAAGCCGCGGCGCGCGGTGGATTCGGAGGAGGGCGCTGACATGCGATGGGAAACGCGCGTGACGGGGACGGCGCGGCTGGCGCTTGCCGCCTGCCTGCTGTCTGCCGCGGCCGGGGACATGCGTGCCGCAGAGCGCGCGATCGACAAGGAGATCGTTGTTTCCGCGACGCTCGACCAGGCGTGGGAGGCATGGACGACGCGCGAGGGGATCACCAGCTTCTTCGCGCCCGATGCGCGCATCGAACCGACCCCCGGCGGCGCCTTCCAGATCTTCATCAACCCCCTGGCTGAACCGGGCATGAAGGGCGCCGACAACATGCGCTTCATGGCGCTGCAGCCGAAGAAGATGATCTCCTTCGACTGGAACGCTCCGCCGCATCTGCCTGCGGTTCGCCAGCAGTTCACCTTTGTCGTCGTGCGCTTCGAGCCGGTCGGGTCCAATGAGACTCGGGTCACGCTGCACCATACGGGCTGGGGCGACGGCGGAGAGTGGGACCAGAACCACGCCTACTTCGACCGGGCCTGGACCAACGTGCTGAACAATCTGAAGAAGCGCTTCGACAGCGGCCCGATCGACTGGACCGAATGGATGAACGCGCTGCGCAAGAGGCAGCAGGACGCGCAGAAGAAATGACCTGACCAACAGGAGGAGGTGCCGATGTCACGCGTCATCCACTTCGAGATCCATGCCGGGGACCCCGAGCGGGCAATCGCCTTTTACCGCGCTCTTTTCGGCTGGGAGTTCAATCGCTGGGGCGAGGTCGAGTACTGGCTGGTGAAGACCGGCCCGTCCGAGCAACCCGGCATCGACGGCGGACTGATCCGCCGGCGCGGCGAGATCGACGGCACTGCAGTCATTGCGTACGTCTGCACGATCGACGTCGCCTCGGTCGACGAGGCGGCGCGTCGTGCAACCGAACTTGGCGGCGAAGTCGTGGTGCCGAAAATGCCGATCCCGGGCATCGGCTGGCTCGTCTACGCAAAAGACACCGAAGGCAACATCTTCGGCTGCATGCAATCGGATCCTGCCGCTCGATAGAACCGGCTCGCG